>CANQON010000005.1 GCA_947625505.1 uncultured Bacilli bacterium | reverse complement strand
GAATATCCTAGATTTTTCATTTTTTATGAAAAAAAGACAAATAAGTAAAAATATTTACCTATTTGTCAACAGTCTGAAAGTAAATTTGATAAATTTACTTTTTTTTATGCTATAATGAAGAGGAATGCGAAATAGAAATTTATTTGGTGATTTACATGGTAGTTGAACTAAATAGCTTTATTGGCCATAAGGATATTGGTAGTAAAGCTAAATCATTAGTTGATTTAAATAGATATGGATTTAATGTTCCTAAAAGTATAGCTTTAGATACATCAGAGTATTTAAATACTATTTCAAGTATTAAAGAAGATATTATAGCTTTATTTGATGAATTAAATTTTCAAAATATTGATGAGATATCACAGGAAATTAGATCATTATTTTATGAACTTTCATTAAATCATAAAATGTTAGATGAAGTTAAACATTTTATGGGTAATGAAAAATATATAATTAGGGCTAGTATTGATAGTGCTTTTTCTTTTGCAGGTATTTTACCTTCTTTTGATACCGATATATCTAATATTGAAGATAGTATTATTAATTGTTATGCTTCTTTATTTACTTATAATAGTTTATATTATATGTTACTTCATAAGATTGATATTGAAGATATTGGCATAGCTTTAATCTTACAAAAGAAAATTGAAACAGATACATATGGCTATATTACAACATTAGATCCTGTTCATATTAAGACTAACTTATTAATGATAAATATAAAAAAGGATAAAGAGAATGAAAATTATGAATATGATTTTCTAAAAGAAGAATTAGTAAGAGAAGATAATTATAATCTTATAAGTAAAGAACATTTAAATGATGTTATTGCTTTAATTTTAGAATTACAAGAAAAATTTGGTTATCCTTTAGATATTGAAATAGCTTTAACCAAAAATAATATTTATGTTTTACAAGCTACAGAATTAATGAATATTTTATGTGATAATACATATGGTTTATGGGAACAATCTATAGATACTAGTAAAATATTTATGTATTCTTTAATAAGTAATGATTATCAAAAAATTATGGATGAATATAATAATATATATAAAATAGCTACTAGTTGTAATTTATTATTACGTTTTAATAACATTTATTGTAATTTATTAGATATTCATCATTTACTTGATAAAGTAATTAATAGTGATAATAACTATTTTTATAAAATACATAAGATTGATAATCGTCTTAAAAGAAAAGATTCTCTTTTAAAAAAAATAAGTCGTTATAAAAATCGTCGTCTTCATGAAAAAAGAATTAATTCTTTTGAAGATATGGATGAAAAGTTAAAAACTTTCCAAACGTTATATAATAAATATTGTCATGATATGAGTAAAGTAAGCTCTAATGATATTGAAAGTGTTTGGCATACATTAGTATCAGAACATTATCATCTTATTTTTACATCTTACCTTAATTTAAAATTAATGAATACTCTTGAAAAAAATATATTGTATTCACATTTAATGAAGTATTTAACAATTGAGGAATTTAATGAATTAATAAATGTTAAAGAAGAGTGTTATGACTTTCTTTGTAAGCAAGCTTTTAATAATCTAGTACAAAAGATAAGTGATGATAAAGAAGCATATCGTTATTGGTATTCATCATCAACTTTAAAAATATTAGATGATTATAATAATGAAGAAACTAGTTATTATCATCCTTTATTTCATCATTATATTGATACTTATGGATATTTATCTATTCATCCAATGGATTTATCATCTACTTATTATGTTGAAGATGTTGAGGAAGTAATTAGAATTGTTAAAAAGACTTTAGCGAACTTTACGAAGTTAAGTGATAATAAAGATAAACGTATAGAATTATTAGATAAATTAAAAGTTGCGCTTCCTCCTAAAAAATATCTAAAGATAGAAAATCTTATCAATCGTTTACAAGCATTATTAGTTAATGAATCTATTTATTATGACTATGTTATACGCTTTAATTTCTTAGTTAAACGTTATACAAAAATGTTAGCTAAATACTATTTAACTAAAAAAACAATTGATAAAGAAAGTGATATTTGGTATTTAAATATTGATGATATTTATAATTATATTGAAGGCGATGTCGACTCTTCTTATATGAAAAATTCTATTAAACGTCATAAATTATCCTTTGATAGTTTTAGAAATTATACTAGTGTTTCCACTTTTGGAAACTTAAAAAAAGAAATAAAGAACGCTAAATATCAGGGAATAGGATATTCTAAAGGTTTAATAGAAGGAAGAATTAGAATTATTACTAGTATAGAAGAATTACATACTTTAACACCTAATGATATTTTAGTTACGAAGACTTTAAATAATAATTTATTATTTAAATTACCTAAAATAAAAGGAATTATTCTATCTGATTATAATTTAAATAATAATGTTAAAACATTATTAAGAGAATTTGTCTTACCTTGTTTATATTTAGAAGGATGTAGCCATAAACTAAAAGATAAATCAATCATTATGATGAATATAAATACAGGTAATATTAAAGTAATAAAACAATAAAAGACTTTTATTGTTTTTTTTCTTATATTAGAGTATAATGCAGATGGTGATAAATATGGATCAAGAACTAAAACGTAGTATTATATTAGACCATTATCAAAATCCCCGTCATAAATCATTAGTAGATGATGATACTTATATTATGGAGAATATGAATAATACTTCTTGTATTGATGAAGTTAATGTTCAACTTAAAGTTAATGATCAAGGTATTGTTGAGGATGTTCGTTTTGATGGTGAAGCTTGCGCTATGTGTACTTCTTCAGCATCTATTATGGTAGAAACTTTAATAGGTAAAACGTTAGATGAAGTCAAAAATATTCTTATTAATTATAGTAATATGATTGATGAAAAAGAATATGATCCTGAAGTATTAGAACAAGCTGTTGTTTATGATGATGTCTATAAACAACCAAATCGTAAAAAGTGTGTTTTACTTCCTTGGTGGGGAATAGAAAAAGCTTTAGAAGAATTAAGTAAAAAATAAAGAAAATACATAATTTTCTTTTTTTATTTATTATTATTTAGTATAATAATTAATGGTGATATTTATGGTTATCAAAGGTATAAGTGATGAAAAAGTAAAAAAAATATCCAAATTAAAAAATGAACCCGAATGGATGACGAACTTTCGTTTAGAAGCTTATCATAAATTTTGTGAAATACCACAACCTATGTTTGGACCAGATCTAAAAATTGATTTTGATAATATTACTTATTTTCGTAGAATAACAGATAAAGTCGAAGATAGTTGGGATAAAGTACCACAAGATATAAAAGATACATTTGATAAACTAGGCATACCAGAAGCCGAAAAAAAGTATTTGGCAGGTATAGGTGCTCAATACGAAAGTGAAGTTGTTTATCATAATATGATAAAAAAATTAGAAGAGAAGAATATTATCTTTTGTGATACGGATACAGCTTTAAAAAAATATCCAGAATTATTTAAAGAATATTTTAATAATTTAGTTAAATATGATGAAAATAAATATACAGCTTTAAATGGCGCTGTATGGAGTGGAGGAACCTTTATTTATATTCCTCCTTATACGAAATTAGATCGTCCTTTACAAAGTTATTTTCGCCTTAATAGTGAAAAAATGGGACAATTTGAAAGAACAATTATTATTGTTGATGAGGGTAGTGAACTGCATTATATGGAAGGATGTACAGCTCCTACTTATTCATCAGAATCATTACATGCAGCTGTTGTAGAAATATATGTTAAAAAGAACGCTAAATGTCGTTATACAACAATTCAAAATTGGTCTAATAACTTATATAATTTAGTAACTAAAAGAGCTATTGTAGAAGAAGGAGGATTAATGGAATGGATTGATGGTAACATTGGTTCTAAAGTTAATATGAAATATCCTTCCTGCATTTTAAATGGTGAATATGCTAAAGGAAGATGCATATCAATAGCTGTTGCTACGACAGATCAAATACAAGATACAGGAGCTAAAATGATTCATTTAGCCCCTAATACATCTAGTGAAATTATAAGTAAATCTATTGCTGCTAATGGTGGTGAAGCAGATTACCGTGGCACAGTTAGAATAACACCAAAAGCTCATCATTCTAAATCTACTGTTAAATGTGATACGATTATTCTAGATGCCTTATCTAAAAGTGATACGATTCCTATAAATATTATTGAAAATAATAATTCAAGTTTAAATCATGAAGCAACAGTATCTAAAATAAGTAAAGAAAAATTGTTTTATTTAATGAGTAGGGGAATTAGTGAAGAAAGAGCTAAAGAATTAATTATTATGGGCTTTATTGATCGTTTCCGTGAAGAATTACCTATGGAGTATGCGGTTGAGTTAAATTCTTTATTAAAAAATTATTTTTAAATAGTCGAAAGACTATTTTTTTTAATTATTAAAATATCTAAAGATGAGATTTGGTTAAGATAAAAGTAAAAAGTTACAATATATCTTTTTCAATTTATGATAAATTGATTTTTTACAGACTTTTATGAGTATGTTATGATGCCAACAGAAAGGAGGGATAAAATGTTAAATCAAGCTGTTTTAGTTGGACGTATCGTGTATGATCCAGAACTTAGAGAAACAGATAATGGTAATAAAGTTGCTAATGTTACGTTAGCTGTACCTAGATCATTTAAAAATTCTGATGGAGAATATGATACAGATTTTATTTCTTGTGTTTTATGGAAAGGTGTCGCAGAAAATACAGTGGAATATTGTAAAAAAGGAGATTTAGTAGGCATTAAGGGACGTATTCAAACACGTGATGTTGAACTAGAAGATGATTCCCATCATAAATATGTGGAAGTAGTAGCTGAAAAAGTTACCTTTTTATCAAGCAAACCTAAGGAAGATGAATAGATAATATAGTTTTCTTTTTTATTAGTTTATGATAAAATGATTATGGTGATAATATGACAATTATTGATATCATAGAAAAAAAGAAACATAAAGAAAAATTGACACATGAAGAGATTTCATTTGTGATTAAAGGTATGCTTGATAAAAGCATAGCTGACTATCAGATAAGTTCACTTCTTATGGCTATTGTTTTAAATGGTATGGATGAAGAAGAAACAATTTATTTGACTGAAGAAATGATTAATAGTGGAGAAACAATTGATTTATCAAATATTGATGGAGTTGTGGTTGATAAGCACTCCACAGGAGGAGTAGGAGATAAAGTTACTCTTATATTAGCTCCTTTATTAGCTTCTTTAGATATTAAGATTGCTAAAATGAGTGGTCGAGGATTAGGACATACAGGAGGAACAATTGATAAATTAGAAGCTATTCCTGGATATCAAGTCGAATTAAGTCGTGATGATTTTATAAAACAAGTAAATGATATTGGTATAGCTGTTATTAGTCAGTCAGGTAATATTGTACCTGCTGATAAAAAGTTATATGCTTTAAGAGATGTTACAGGTACTGTTGATTCTATTCCTTTAATAGCATCTTCTATTATGTCTAAAAAGATTGCTAGTGGAGCTGACTTCATATTCATTGATGTTAAAGTAGGTAATGGTGCTTTAATGAAGAGTTTAGATGAAGCGAAAATGTTATCACAGACAATGATTAATATTGGTAAACATTTTAATAAAGAAGTTATTTGTATCTTAACTGATATGGATGAGCCTTTAGGTTTAGCAATTGGTAACTCTTTAGAAGTTCAAGAAGCTATTGATACGTTACATGGTTATGGACCTGTAGATGTTATGGAATTAATTGTTAATATTGCAGCTTTAATTGTTAAACGAATTAAAAAGATTGATATCGAAGAAGCTAAAGCTTTATGCTTAAAGCAATTAAATAATGGTAATGCCTATCATAAATTTGAAGAACTTGTTGAAGCTCAACATGGTAATTTAAAAGATATGAAAATATCCGAACGTGTCTTTTCAATTAAAAGTCCAAAAGAGGGTTACTTAACTAAAATTAATGCTCTAGGCTTAGGTGAGATAGCGCGTATTATTGGGGCAGGACGTTTAACAAAAGAAGATGTGATAGATCCAACTGTAGGTTTAGTATTAACGCATAAAGTTGGAGATTATGTTAATACTAATGATGAATTAGTAAAAGTTTATTTAAATAATAAAGATGTAAAAGTAGATACTATATTGAGTTGTTTTGAAATCAAAGATGAGAAACCTGAAGAAATACCTTTAATATATGAAATATTAGAATAATGTAAAATTTTGTCAACTTTTTGTATATTTGTTGCACGCCACTGTAAAATGAGTTATTATCGTATTGAGGAGAGTGATAAAATGATTTATCCATCAATTGATAAACTACTTACACAAGTAGGCTCAAAATACTTATTAGTTAATTTAGTTTCTAAGCGTGCAAAAGAAATGCAAGAAAAAGATTATTATCAAATGAAGGAAAATGAATATGTTTCTTCTAAAGAAATAGGAAAAGCTTTAGAAGAGATTGCTAAAGGTTTAATTCAAATAAAAGAATAATAGGAGATATATGTGAAAAAATTTCGCCAATGGTTTTCAGATATATGGAAATTAGCTAAAGATCCTACGGTAAGAATATTACCAGGACAAATAGCGTTTTTCTTAATTTTATCGTTATTTCCATTATTGATGTTAATAGGATCTGTTGCTTCACTTTTTGATATATCGGTAGCGACTCTAATTGAAACAATTGAGTCATCTTTACCTCATGATATTGCTCAGGTTTTAGTAACATATATATCAGGTCGTTCTTTCGACTCTTCAATTGGAATATCCATGTTAATTGGTTTCTTTTTAGCCAGTAATGGAGCTCATGCTATTGTGTTAGCTTCTAATGCTTTATATGGATTTCCAGCTGATGACTTTGTTAAAAGAAGAGTTAAATCGGTTTTCTTAATAGCTATATTAGTTTTATTATTTGCTTTTATTATCGTTGTTGTTGCTTATGGTAATTTTATTGCTAAAGCAGTAATTAATTTTTTTGATTTAGCTAGTGCTGCTAATACGATATATCTATTATTTAGTATTTTAAAATGGCCATTAGCTATGTTCTTAATTTATTTTACAATTAAATTAGTTTATGTTATTGCTCCAGATTGGCAGATATTAAGTCGAAATACAACTAAAGGAGCACTATTTACAACTGTAGGTTGGATAATTGCGACAGCTATCTTCTCATACTATGTATCACATTTCTCAAATTATGATATTTTCTATGGAAGTTTATCAAGTATTGTTACATTGATGATTTGGGTATATGTTATTTCTTACATCTTAGTTTTAGGTATCGCAATTAATGTTAAAGAATATCGTGATAAAGAGGAATAGCCATTCCTCTTTATTTACTTTAAATATAAAAAGTGTTATATTAATTTATGGGGATTGATATAAGATGATTTGGTTGTTTTTCTTTTTATTTAAGACTATTTTAGGATTATATTATGTTTGAAAAATTATTAAATGAACATCCTAAAAACATTAGTATTGATATTATTGACGCTATTATGCGAGACTTAATTAATGGCCGAAGTAAGTCTTATTCTGATGCTTTAATTGTTCATATTGTTATGGCTTTATGTTATCATGTCTTAAATAAATATGATGATCAAGTAATTGTTTTAGTTATCCCACAAAAAGAATTAGCTAAGAAAGCTAAATTAAAAGACGCTATAGGATTAACAAGTAATAATCACATATATCTAAGTTATGAATCAGCTCTTAAATTAAGAAGAGGAAACATTGAAGTAATTAATACCATTATGCATGAAGTTCGTCATGTTAGAAATCATCATTTAGTAGATTCACCAACGATTAGTTATGAAGCATATCAATTAATAATGGAAGAAATCGTTACTAGTAAGATGACGCATCGATATTATGAAGATAATTATTGGTATTTATATGATGAAATTGATGCTAGAAAAGCTGCCGTCATTAATACTTATAGGTATATTAAAAGAATATGTCCTAAAAAGGCTGTAGCGATGGTTCCTTCTTTAAATAGAGAAATAGATGAATGTGAAGAAGAATTAAAAGTATTAAAAAGAAAAGTTAATGGTAAATCTTATAGCCGTGAAGAATTATGTGATCGTATTATTAAGCGTGATCCCAATATTTTAAATAGTTATCCTTTACTTGTTTTCTACTATGACCATAAGGGAAATAAGAAAAGTGCAGGACATATCTTACAAAGGCAGGTCGATGCTCATAACTTAGATCATGATCAAGAACTTGTAGAACAACTTTTAAAACTAGATCAAGAAATTCTACGTTATCGAAGTGGAACTAGAACTAATATTGAAAAAGATATTTCTTCTTTAAAAGGATTTGTTACTAGAGAAGGAGTAGAAGAACCTTTAAGAGCATCATGTCAAAAAGTTATTACTAATCTAGATAAACGTTTAATTGAAGATGATTTTGGAGATAATATAATTGATATCTTTGATAGTGCTCAAGGATGTATATCACGATTACATATTAGATTTTATAAAGGTATTCGTAAATTAAAGAATTTATCAATTCGTTTATATTGTAATTGGATAATGTTTAATCAAGAACCAAAAAAGTTTATTTTAAAGAAAAAATAGGGTTGTTAAAAAGGAGTGATATAATGACACCACATATTGAAGCTGAAAAAGGTAGTATAGCTAAAACCGTAATTATGCCAGGAGATCCATTACGTGCAAAATTCATTGCTGAGAATTATTTAACTGATTATAAATTAGTTAATTCTGTTCGTGAGATGTTTGCTTATACGGGAAAGTATAAAGGTAAAGAAATAACTGTTATGGCATCTGGTATGGGAATGCCTAGTATAGGTATTTATTCATATGAGTTATTTACCGAATATGATGTTGACAATATTATTAGAGTAGGTACAGCAGGGGCTTATACAGATGAACTAAATTTATTTGATTTAGTATTAGCTCGTGATGCTTATTCTGAATCATCATTTGAAACAACACAAAGTGGTATTGATGAAGATGTTTTAGCGTCTAATGAAGAACTTAATCAAGTTATTTTAAATACAGCTAAAGATTTAAATAAAAAAGTTGTATATGGACGTATTCATAGTAGTGATGTTTTTTATAAAGAAAATAATAATTTTAAAGAATTATATGATAAATATCATTGCTTAGCTGTTGAAATGGAATCATTTGCTTTATTCCATATCGCTAATCGTTGTCATAAAAAAGCAGCATGCTTATTAACTATATCTGATAGTTTAGTAACTCATGCTGAAACAACTAGTGAGCAAAGACAAAATTCTCTTTATGAAATGATAGAATTAGCTTTAGAGTCAGCTATTAGGTTATAACATGAATTATCAAAAAATAAGTAAAAAGCATTATAACTTACATATTATTCAAACAGATCGTTTTAAGACGATTACTGTTAAAGTTAATTTAAAGAGAAAACTTGTTAAAGAAGAAATTACTAAACGTAATATGCTTATTAATGCTCTTTTTGAATCGACAGAGCACTATCCAACAAAAAGATTATTAGAAATTCAAACAGAGGAATTATATGAGTTATCATATCGTGGAGTAAATTATGCTAGTGGAAAATTTACTGTTTTAAACTTTGATATGACATTTATTAATCCTAAATATACGGAAGAAAACATGGATGATGAATCATTTGCTTTTTTAGAGGAATTAATTTTTCATCCTCATATAGCTAAGCAAGAGTTTGCTAAAGATAATTATGATATGGCCTATAATATTATGCATGATTATTTAGTAACTTTAAAAGAGGATGTAAGAAGTTATAGCCAAATAAGAATGTTAGAAGAAATGGATGATTCTATCATATCTTATCGTAGTTCTGGTTATATGGAAGATTTAGAAAAGCTAACTAGTAAAGATTTATACAATTATTATTTAGATGTTATTCAAAATGATGCTGTCGATATATTTGTCATTGGCGATGTTGATATTGATCGTGTCTCTAAATTAGTAGAAAAACATTTACCATTTAAAACAAATTTAAAAAATAAAGAGAGTCATTTCTATACTCACGATTATGTTGGTGATGAGATTAAGTTTGTTTCTGAAAAAGTACCTAAAGAACAAAGTACTTTGGTTTTAGGTTTTAAATTAGACGATATTTCCGATTATGAAAAAAGATATGTTTTAAATGTCTATAATTATATTTTAGGAGGCAGTACCGAATCAAATCTCTTCCGTGTTGTAAGAGAAGAACATTCTTTATGTTATTATATTACTTCATCAGGACAGCCTTTATTAAATATAGGTATTATTAAGGCAGGAATAAATGCTGATGACTATGAAGAAACATTAAGTTTAATTCATCAAGAACTTAATAAAATGCAGTTAGGGGAATTTGATGAAGCTAAAATAGAAAATGCTAAAACAACATATATTAATAGTTTAACGGAATTAGAAGATAATCCTGATAATATTTTATCTTTATATATAGGTATGGAATATCTAAAAGCTGATGATATTGAAACACGTAAGAAGAAGATAAAAGAAGTAACAAAAGAGCAAATTGTTGCTATAGCGAACAAGATCCATTTAAATATGATTTTTTTACTTGAAGGAAGTGATACTAATGAAGAAGAATAAATTAGTACATTTTGATTTAGATTTATATAGTGAAACATTAGATAATGGGTTAGAAATTAATATTGTTCCTAAAAATACGGTTAATAGTGTTTATGTTACATTTTCAACAAAATATGGAAGTATTCATGATGAATTTATCCCAATTGATCGTAATGAATATTATAAAGTACCTATGGGTGTTGCGCATTTTCTAGAACATAAAGTTTTTGAACAAAAAGATGGTACTGATCCTTTTACTGCTTTTTCAGCTAATGGGGCAGATGCTAATGCTAATACTTCAAACTTTAAAACTACATATTTATTTTCAGGTACGACAAAACTAAAAGAAAATTTAAATTATTTATTAGACTTTGTTCAATCACCTTATTTTACAGATGCTAATGTCGAAAAAGAAAAGGGAATAATTGCTCAAGAATTAAAAATGTTAATGGATGATCCTAATTGGCAACTTTATGATAAATCGATTTTTAATTCTTTTGTTAAACATCCTATTATGTATCCTATTGGGGGTACTTTAAAGTCTATTAGTAAAATAACTAAAGAAGATTTATATACTTGTTATAATACTTTTTATCACCCACATAATATGTTTATAACTATAACAGGTAATGTAGATCCATCAAAGACAATTAAGATTATTAAAGATAATCAAGCTAAGAAAAAATTTGAGCCTTTTAAAGAGATTACAATTAAAACATATGATGAACCTGATGAAGTAAAAACGCCTTATGAAGAAATAAGTTTTGATGTATCTTTACCTAAAGTATCATTATCATATAAGATAAATCGTCAAAATTATGATATTAATCGTTTACGTATTTATCTTAATATTTATTTTAGTTTAATCCTTGGAAGTACTTCTATCTTATCCGAAGACTTACGTAAACAAAACTTAATCAGTAATAATTTAAGCTATGATTCTATCAGTACGGATAAACATATTTTATATAGTATTGATTTTGAATCAGAAAACTATGATAAAGTATTAGAAGCTATTCAAAAAGTTGTAGGTCACACTACAATTACGGAGAAAGAATTAAATCGTAAAAAGAAAAGCTTTAAAAGTGGTTGTCTTTATCGTAGTGATAATATCTATTCTATTAATAGTAAATTAAATAATAATATTATTAATTATGGTGCGATAACTTTAGATGAATTTGCTTTAATAGATAGTCTTAATTTAGAAGAATTAAATGATATTTTAGATAATATAAGCTTTGATAATAAAAGTATTGTTGTTATTAAAAATAAATAATACTTGCTTTATTTAATTAAATATGATAAATTAATATCTAGTTGGGAGGTCATACTTGTGACAATAGCCTTAATTATTATATCAATATTATTAATTGCTCTTGTATTATTACAAGGGGGAGCTGAAGATGGCGCTAACATCATTAGTGGTGGTAATAGTGACTTATTTGCTAATCGTAAAGAACGTGGAGGAGAACTATTTATGACTAGATTTACCTTTGTTCTTGGTGTAGCATTTATGATTATATGTGCAATCTTAAAGTAATAAGTTTTTATTACTTTTTTTTTATATTTAATTATGATAAGATATCTTTATAGGGATATCTTTTATTATGGGGGTGAATTATGAATAATGTTTTACCATCAGATATATTTATTGTTGTTAATAAGACAATCTTAAATGATAATCGTTCTTTACTTACTAATTTATATCAACCATTAGTAGGCGCTATTGCGATAAGTTTATATCAAACTCTATGGTCATTTTTAGATCGCTTAGAAGTTATTTCCTTAGAGTTTACTCATAATACCCTTTTAAATAATATGATGATTAGTTGCAATGAGTTTATGGAAGCTAGAGAAAAACTAGAAGCTATTGGACTAATTAAAACATATGTAAAAAAAGAAAGTGTTAATAGTTATGTTTATGAGTTATATTCACCTATGAGCGCTAAAGAATTTTTAAATAATCCTATTTTAAATACTTCGCTTTATAATGCTGTAGGTGAAAAAGAGTATGAACGAACTATTGAATTCTTTAAAATACCATATATTAATTTAAGAAATTATGAAGATATTACGAGTAAGTTTAGTGATACTTTTGTTTGGACAACATCAACTGTACGTAATATGGAAATGTATAATTTAAAAAATAAAACATCACGCTCTATTAGTATCATGTCCAAAATTGATATCAATACGATTCTTAATTTAATACCTGAAGAATTATTAAATCATCGTAGTTTAACTAAGGATATGAAAGACTATATTACGAAAATATCTTTTATCTATAACTATGATAATGAAGCCATGGTAGAAATAATACGTAATTCTTTAACGGATAAGCATACAATTGATAAAAATAAATTAAGAGAATATGCTTCTAAGTGTTATCAGTTTGATAATATGGGTAAACTACCTAGTCTAATATATCGTAAGCAACCAGAATACCTAAGAACAAATAAAGAAGGTATGTCAGATCATTTAAGAATGATTAATATGTTTGAAACAACATCACCATATGATTTTATATCAAGTAAATATAAGACAGGCACACCTTCTAATAGTGATCTAAAAATAATTGCTTATTTATTACTAGATTTAGATTTAAAACCAGGTGTTGTTAATGTTTTAGTTGATTATGTATTAAAGATAAATAATAATAATCTTCAAAAATCTTTTGTTGACGCTATTGCTTCACAATGGAAGAAAAGCAATATTGAAACAGTTGAAGACGCTATGGAGTTTGCTAAAAAAGAATATCATAAAAGACAAAATAAAAAGGAAGTACCTAAGAGTACTGTTAAAAAAGAAACAATGAAACCTACTTGGTTCAATGAAAATATTGAAGCTGATAGTGCTTCTGAAGATGAAATAAAAGCTTTTGAAGAACTATTAAGGGGGAATAAATAGTGAAACCATTAGATCTAAAAAATGTTAATATTGAAAAAATAGATATTAAAAAAGAATATTCTAAAGCAAGTAAAGATCCTATTTTTAACAAAATAACAAGTAAATTAAAAATGTCAGATGATGTACTATGTAATTATACTTCTATGTTAGAAACATCATGTCAAGAATATCATAATTGTATGGAATGTACAGCTTTAGCTACTTGTCAGAATAGAATTAAAGGACATGTCTTCATGCCTAATAATATTGAAGGCAATCTCGTTTTTGAATATCGTGGATGCAAATACTTTGATAAAATGCGTAAAAACTCTAAATACTTAGAAAAAATTACTTACTTTAATATTCCTAAAGCTTTACAAGAAGCAAGTATTAGTAAAATTCATAAAACCGATAAGAAAAGATTCGAAGCTATTTTATGGGTTAATAATTTTTATAATAATTATAAAGAGGGTAAAACTAGTAAAGGTTTATATCTTCATGGTAATTTTGGTTGTGGTAAATCCTATATTATTACTGCTTTGTTAAATGATTTAGCGCATGATGGATATAAAAGTGCTGCTATCTTTTGGCCTGAATTTGTTCGTAAGACCTTTGATGATGATTTTCAAAGTATGTATGAAGAAATAAAAAATATTCCATTATTATTAATCGATGATATTGGCGCTGAATATAATACGCCTTGGGGAAGAGATGAAGTATTATGTCCATTACTTCAACATCGTATGGATGAAAATCTACCTACCTTTTTTACTTCTAATTTAAATTTAGAACAGTTAGAAGAACATTTAGCGAACTCTAAATCAGGTATTGATTCTCTTAAAGCAGCGCGTATTATTGCGCGTATTAAACAATTATCAGAACCTCTAGAAATGATTAGTAAAAATTTAAGAAATTAAAAAAAAGTCTTAACAAATATATATATTTATGCTAAAATGAGTTTAGAAGCCGAGATAAAGGACATGATATTATATTAATTTTAATAGAGAGCTAGTGTTTGGTGGAAACTAGTAAAGGCGTATAATTATTACTACCTTTTAGCTGAATTCGAAAGAAATTTCCGGGTAATCCGTTATCTTAATTAAGTTAAAACGAGGATGGTACCGCGTGGTTAAGCGCTCCTTATATAGAAATATATAAGGAGCCTTTTTTTACATCTTTTCAATGGAGGAAACTATGAGTGATAAGAAAAGACAAGATAAAAGACGTCTGAAGGGGTTAACTAGTCAATCAATGTCTATGTCATTTTTTCTCATGCGTATTATGGGTATCCATAATGAAGCTTTAGCTCGTGAAGAAATAACACATCGTGAATTAGCTCAAATATTTCCAAATTTGAAACGGACAGGCTATGATTATATTCTTGATAATCCTCAAGTTGTATATAATGGTGATGTTATCTTAGTAAGAGATGCAACTGATGCTGTTGTGCCTTATATCATACCTGAACATTTAAAAAATCTTAGTGATTTAGGTATGGATGATGTTATGGATAATGAAGAGTGGGATACTATTTCATCTGAAGATTGGGTAACATATAAAGAACCTACACCTAATATCCAAGACTATGATTTAAAATCAATGAGTATTTATGATTTAGAGAAATTATTAAAAATATATAGTCAAACCCATCAAACAGGAAATTATCAAAAAGTTCGAAGGGAAATTATAAGTAGAAGAGATAGTATTCAAGGTAATCGAATGAGTAAAGCCAAAGCTTTACATAAAGAATTAAAATTTCGTCATTATAGTGATGATGAAAATGACTTTTTTTAAGAGGGTGATATTATGATAAATATAAAAGAAAATGAACGTTTAAGTATGATGAATCATAGTTGTGCGCATTTACTTGCACAAGCTATAAAACATTTATATCCACATGCTATGTTTTGGGTTGGTCCTGTTATTGAAGAAGGCTTCTATTATGATATGGATCTAGGTGATGATGTAATTAAAGAAGAAGATCTAGAACGTATTGAAAAAGAAATGAAAAAAATAGCTAAAGATGGTAAAAGAATTGTTCGTCATGAATTAAGTAAAGATGAAGCTTTAGAAATGTTTAAGAATGATCCATATAAAATTGATTTAATATCTCGTATGGATGAAGATAATACGGTTATTAGTTGTTATACGCAAGGTGATTTTACGGATTTATGCCGTGGACCTCATGTTGATACTGTAAAAGAATTAAAATACTTTAAATTACTAAAAATAAGTGGCGCCTATTTTAAAGGTGATTCTAAAAATAAGATGTTACAAAGAGTATATGGTGTATGCTTTGAAACAGAAGAAGATTTAAATAAGTATTTAACAGAATTAGAAGAAGCTAAAATGCGTGATCATCGTAAATTAGGTAAAGAATTAGAATTATTTATGTCTGATGATTTAGTAGGACGTGGACTTCCAATGTTTTTACCTAAAGGTTATATTGTATGGCAAGAATTAGAAAATTATATTAAAGATAAAGAGAAAAAATTAGGTTATGAACATGTTATGACTCCTTGTGTAGGTAATGTTGAATTATATAAGACAAGTGGACATTGGGATCATTACAAAGAAAATATGTTTCCTGCTATGGAAGTAGATGGTGAATCATTTGTTCTTAGACCAATGAATTGTCCTCATCATATGATGATCTATGCTAATAAATTGCATTCATATAAAGAATTACCTATAAGAATAGGAGAGATTGCGCATGATTTTCGTTATGAGGCAAGTGGCGCTATTAAAGGTATTGAAAGAGGAAGACATTTCTGTCAAAATGATGCGCATCTATTTGTTACACCAGAACAAATTAAATCAGAATTTAAAAACGTTGTTGACTTAATATTCGATGTATATAAAGATTTTAATATTACTGATTATCGTTGTGTTTTATCTTTAAGAGATCCAATGGATAAAGAAAAGTATCATCCAGATGATGCAATGTGGGATAAAGCAGAAAATGAATTACGTGAAGTATTAAATGATTTAGGTATTGAGTATACAGAAGAAATAGGGGAAGCAGCCTTCTATGGACCTAAATTAGATGTTAATGTTAAACCTGCTGTAGGTAATGAATATACTTTATCTACTTGTCAATTAGATTTCTGTTTACCTGCTAAATTTGATTTAAAATATGTTGACTCTGATGGTAGTAAAAAAACACCTGTTGTTTTACACCGTGCTATCTTAGGATCTTTAGATCGTTTTATGGCTTATATTATTGAAGAAACAAAAGGCAATTTACCATTATGGCTAGCTCCTACGCAAGTAACAATTATTCCTGTTAACAATGAATATCATTTAGAGTATTCTAATGAAGTAAAAGACTTATTAGATAAAAATAATATTCGTGTTGAACTTGATGATCGTGAAGAAAAATTAAGTTATCGTATGCGTGAAACACAAACTAAAAAAACACCAATAACGATAATTATTGGTGATAAGGAAAAAGAAAATAAAGCTATAAGTTATCGTTTGTTTGGTACGCAAGAAACAACGACTTTAACGCAAGATGAATTCATTAATTTCATTAAAGATCGTATTAATAGTAAGAAATAGATAGTAATATCTATTTTTTGCTTTTTTAAGTATTCTATTGTATAATTAATAAGAGGTGTAAATATGGAAGTTAAATATAAAGAACCAATTAATATTTCATCATTAATTTTTTCAATGTTAACACTTGTTATTGGTTTACTTTTATGTTTTTATGATTTTAATACAATATCTAAATTTTTAGGATATGGCGTTGGAGGAGTATTATGCTTAACAGGTGTCATTCGTATTATTATGGCTTATTTCGCACATCGTAAAACTAATGTACCTGTTGTTGGAACGATTATTGGATGTTTAGTTCTTATTGCTTTAGGCATATTTATTTTAATATTCCCAGATGTAATTATGAAAGCTTTTAGTTTAATAGTAGGTATTTTAGTTACTTTTATTGGAATTCAAAGATTAATACTTGGTATCACGGTTAGAGTTATTGATCGTAAGGGATCTATATTCTTTATTTGTGAATCTGTTTTAATGATTTTATTAGGATTAGTTATTATGACTAATCAATGGATTTCATGGTTAGGTGCTTTTTTAGTTGTTTATGCTATTACAGAATTAGTAGGATATATATACTATACAACTCAAAACAAAGATTACTCTTCTGTTTTAAATAAAAAAATAACTAAAGAAATGAAAGAAAGTGAAGCAAAAGATGCTATAATAGAAGAAGATTAACTTCTTCTATTTTTTTGAAGTTAATTAATGGAGGTTTTATGGCAAGAAAAAAGAGTAATTTATTGGAGTTACTAAGAAAAGCAAAGAATGATGAGGAAATTCCTTATACTGATGAAGAAATTTATCAAGCAATAAGTGAACAAAGACAAAGTGATATAGATAAACTTGTAATGCTATATGGGGATAATTATACTGATATTTTAGATGTAATGGATGGTAAAATAACTGTTTATATCGCTACAACAATTATTCCTCGTATTAAAAAAACATTAAGTACTAATCGTAAATTTAAATTACAACCTAAAGAGGAAGCACCTTATAAAGATATGATTAGTATTAAGACTTATACTAATACTAAAGAAGTTCATACCCCTAATGAACAACTAGATCCTTTAGATACGATAAGTAAAATATTAAGTACAAAATCAATGAGTGAAATAGAAGATACTTTAACTAAAGAGGAAGCTATTTTATTAGTTTTAAGATTAGGAGCATCTAACTTAGGTATGTTTGGTATTGATGCTTTAAGTAAAATATTTAATATGGATCCTATAGAAGTCCAAGAGATACTTATGAGCGCTACTGATAAATATCTTAAACAAATGGATACCTTAACTAATCCTAAAGGATTTCAAAAGAAAAAAGTATAGTGAGTGAAATATGAGTAAGAAAAAGAAACAAGTTAAAGAAGTGGAAAATAAAAAAGTATTAGAAATAGATAAACCTAAATTAATTGATAAATATTTAAAAAAATATCATAGATTTGATATGCTTACTTATGATGTAATAAGTTCTATTATTGATAAAATAAGTATTGAAGGAAACAATGCAACTCTAGAAGCAGAATTAAAAATTGATTGCGCTATTAATCTATGGTTATGTGAAAAAGTAAGAAATGAAGAAATAGATGATATTATTATTTTATTAGAAGATCAATATCATAATATGTTTAATCTTATTCTTCATAAACTAGGATTTCCAAAAGATAAGATACCAGGCATTTTAGAAGATGTCTTATTAGATGTTATTTATGCTTATGATGGAGTAGATACTTTTAGTTTATTTTACTCAAAATATGCTAAAAAATATTTGAGTAAGGGTGAAGAAAGTAAGCCTACTTTAGATCAAATACTAAAAGATATACCTACTTTAGAAAAGACTGATATAACAACAGATGATATTACATATATTGGCAATCAATTACAATTTATTAAAAATATTCCTTTAGATGATCCTTTATTTGTTAAGTTTGTAGCATATAAATTTGGTTTTATAGGTTATTATGTAGCTGATGATATAATTAAAAAATATCTTAACTTATCAGATGATACTTTTAATACTTATCTATCATTATCTTATCAATATTTAAATACTGAATTAAAAAATAAAATGGGGATTGTTAGTTCAATACCTAAAGAAAAAATTAAAACATCTTCATAGATGTTTTAATTTTGCTTAGTAGTATTTTCTTCCTTAATAGTAGGTATTAAAGCATCAAGATTATTATCAAAAGTAGGTTCTGTTCCTTTCAAATAATAGAAAAGAGTAGGTTTCTTAGTATTTTTATTAGCAACTTTACCACTTATAGGATCTACTAATACACCAACTACATTATCTGGTATTTCATACCAACTAGTTTCTTTATCACTTAAATAATTTTCAACTATATCACGCCACATATGTCTTAATTCGGTTCCATTACTAATATTAGATGCACTATTATCATCATTACCACTCCATAAACCTACAACAATATTAGGATTATAGCCAAAGACTAAATGATCATAATCAGTAGTTCCTGTTTTAATAGAATATTTATGCGTTAAAGAAGCTGCTAAATCATGACAAGTAGGATAGTTATAGTCAACAAAATTATAGTTATAAGTACTTGTTAAATTTTCATTCATAATATAAACAAGTGAAGAATTTAATACCGCTTCTTTATCATCATTATTTTCATATAAGATATTACCATTCATATCTTCAACTTTCTTTATTAGATGGGGAGTAATACGATATCCTAAATTAGCTAATGAGGCATAAGCTCCTGTTACTTCAACTAATTTCATTTCTTCACTACCTAAAGCTAAAGAAGGAATAGCATTTATCTTTGTGGTAATACCAACTCTTTTTAAAATATTAACTAAAGTTTCTTCCCCTAAAAATAGATGTGTTTTAACAGCATATATATTATCACTATAAGCTAAAGCTGCAGGCATTGATATGGATTTATTACCATAATTATCATTATAGTTAGCAGGACTATATGTTTTATTTTCTGAAAATACAAATGTTGTTTTTTCACTAGTAAAGGTTGTTGAAGCAGTAAATCCATTTTCTAAAGCCGCATAATATAAAAAAGGTTTTAATGTTGAACCCATTTGCCTTTTAGCGTTAATAGCGCGATTATATTCACTTATAGAATAATCTTTGCCTCCTGTTAGAGCAATAATATGTCCATTATTAGGATCCATAACTACACCTGCTACTTGAATATCTTTATTAGTTATATTATCTAGCATACTTTTTTCTAAGATGCTTTGAGCATTAACATCTAAATAAGTATATACTTTTAATCCCCCTGTTTCTAAGAAAGAAGAGGGAATACTCTCGATACTTTTTAATTCATTTATAACAGCGTCTTTATAATACATAATCGTTTTAGAATTATCATTAGTAAAATTACCATAATAAGTTAATTCTTCATTATAGGCTTTTTCTTTATCTTCTTCACTAATATATTTATTTTTTACCATGGCATCTAATATTAAGGCTTGTCTTTTTTTAGCGTTATCAAGATTGGCAATAGGGGAATAATTACTAGGTGATTTAGGTATTCCAACTAAAATAGATGCTTCCGCTAAATTTAAATCTTTCGCACTTTTATGATAGTAATATTGACTAGCTTTTTCAATACCATATATACCTCCATAATTAATAGTATTTAAATAAGCCTCTAATATTTCATCTTTGGTATATTGACTTTCTAATTCAATAGTAAGCCATGCCTCTTTTATTTTTCTTTTCCAAGTTTTTTCAAATGATAAGAATAAATTTTTAGATAGTTGTTGACTGATAGTAGAAGCACCTTGTAAAGTTTTACCACTTTTAAAATTAACATATAAAGATTTAATAATTCTTAAAAAGTCAAAACCTGAATGCTTATAAAAATTTTTATCTTCAATCGCTATTGTAGCTTTAATAACATTAGGTGATATATCTTTTAAAGATACCCAGGTATCATTTAAATCAGGTGATAGAGTATCTAATCCATCATAGATATATAATTTATTAGCTGAATCTATTGGTAGTTTAGTTTGATAACGAGCAACTAAGTATAATCCTAGGTAAAATGTTAAACCTAACATAAAGAAAATAATACTAATTTTTAGAAGTAATTTTATCTTTTTCATCGTATCACTCTATTCTACATTTATTATTCGAAAAAAAACTTAAAATATAAGTGCAATTTAAATAAAAGTATGCTATAATGTTTTGGAGTTGATACGTATGGCCAAAAAAGAAATAAAAACCATGTTAAAATCAAATGAAATATTAGAAAAACATCATGTAATAAGTATTGTTACTAATCATACTTTAATTTTTAATGAAGATAAAGTTAAAGTAACAATTAAAAAAAATAATAATACGTTATTAATGATAAGAGAAAATGATGAGTATCAACTAACATTGGAATTTAAAAAAGAAGAACAAACTAGGGGTATTTATTTACTAAAAGAAAATAATTTAGCTCTTAATTTAAATATCTTAACTAAAGAATTAATAATAGATAATAATTATATAAAAGTAGTTTATGAATTAAATGATGAATTACGTGAGTATAGTATTAATATAGAGGAGTGATATGATGATTGAAAAGTTAGAAAGTCTTATTACATCCATAGTAAAAAAACTTGGATTTGATACACCAAATATGCGTGTTATTAAATCTAATCGTCCTGATTTATGTGATTATCAATGTGATGATGTTTTTAAGCTAGCTAAAACATATCATAAAAATCCTATGGAAATAGGTACAAGTATTACTGATGAGTTATTAAAAATTGATGACTTTGATGCTTACTTTAAAAAAGTTGAATTCGTTAAACCAGGATTTATTAATATGACATTAAGTGATACATTTATCAATAATAATATTAAAGATATTATGCATGATGAAAAGTTAGGTATTAAAAAGACTAATTTAGTTGAAACTTATGTTATGGATTATGGAGGACCTAATGTAGCGAAACCTTTACATGTGGGACATATGCGTACAGCTATAGTAGGGGAATCTATCAAAAGAATTATTAAATATAAAGGACATAAAGTTATTAGTGATATTCATTTAGGTGATTATGGTTTACAGATAGGACAAGTTATATATGGTATTAAAGAAGAAGGTAAATCTTTATCAGATATTGATATTAACTTCTTAGATTATATATATCCTAAAATGAGTGCAATATGTAAAGAAGATGCGGATATTAAAGAAAAATGTGCAACAATAACGAAAGAACTTCAAGATGGAAATGAAGAGTATCAAGCATTATGGAAAAAAATCTTAGAAGTATCATGTGAAGATATGCGTAAGATATATGATTATTTAGATGTTCACTTTGATTATTGGTATGGAGAATCTGATGCTTATCCATATTTAGAAGAAACAAAAAATATTTTAGATAGTCATCATTTACTTCAAGAAAGTGAAGGCGCTTTAGTCGTAGATGTAAGTCACGATGATGATAAAAAAGAACTTCCTCCTTTATTATTTCAAAAAAGTAATGGAGCTTATTTATATGCATCAACTGATTTAGCTACTATTGTTGAAAGAGTTAAAGACTTTAATCCAGATCATATATTATATGTTGTTGATAATCGTCAATCATTACATTTTGAACAAGTATTTCGTACTTGTGATAAGGCTGATATTATCGCATATAATAAGTTAGAATACTTAGGATATGGTACTGTTAATGGTGAAGATGGCAAGCCTTATAAAACACGTAGTGGTGAAGCACCTAAACTTCAAAACTTATTTGATCAAGCTAAAGAAATCTTATTAGATAAAAAAGAAATGAGTTCTAATATTACAACTAGTGATATTGATAAGATTGTTAACTCTATTCTAAAATTTGCTGATTTACAAAATAATCGTGAACGTGATTATATCTTCGATATTAGTAAATTTTCTGAAGTAATTGGTAAGACAGGTCCTTATATTTTATATACATATCTACGTATAAGAAAAATTATTGATAATTTATCTAGTATTAATTTTGACAATTTAAGTAATAATATATATAATGAATACGATCGTGATTTAAGATTAAAAATCTTAGATTTACCTCAAGCATTTGAAAGTGCTTTTAACAGTCGTATGCCAAGTTTTATTGCTGAATATCTGTATGATTTATGCGTTTTAACTAATGCATTTTATCAAAACAATCATATAAATAATGAAGAAGATTTAGTTAAGAAAAACGATTGGGTTAATATTTTAAATATTACAAGTATAATTATTAAAGAAATGTTATCATTATTAGTAATTGATACACCTAAGGCAATGTAGACTTATATTTGGAGGGATTTAGATGAATTTAAGTACAATGAAAAAAGATGAATTAGAATTATTATCATATACAGATTTAACAGAGTTAATATTAAAAGAAGAAAAGGGTTCAATGAATACAGCGAATATATTCAAACGTATTAGTTCATTGTTAGGACTAACAGATGAAGAATATGCTGCTAAAATAGGTGATTTTTATACATCTTTAACAACCGATAAAAGATTTTTATTCTTAGATGAAAGTGCTGAATGGGATTTAAGAAGTAGACATCAAGCACAAGTTGTTGTAGCAGATGACGAAGATGAAGATGAGGATGAAGAATCTGAAGAAGAAGTCTTAGAAGAAGATTCTGAAGAAAGTGAAGAAGATGAAAATATCGATACTATGGATTCTGATGAAGATGATTTAGATGATGGTGATGACGATATTGGCGATTTAGCTATCTTAACGGAAGAAGAATTAGAAGAAAACTAGTTTTATACTAGTTTTTTTGTAATTTTACTTTTAATGATAAAAGTGATATTCTTGAAATGTGGGATTAATTTCCCACTTTGTTTAGCTATTTAAGCAAACATATTATTCTTGTCTTTTAAAATTAAATATAGTATAATCAAACTTAGCGATGAAAGGAAGATTTAAATGATTGAAAGGTTAGAAGCAATAGAAGCAAGGTATTTAGAATTACAAGATGAATTAATGAAACCCGAAACATTTTCTGATGTAAAGAAAATGGCCGAACTTACTAAAGAACAATCATCACTTAAAGAAGCATATGAAGCATATCAAAACTATAAAAATGTCTTAACAAGTATTGAGGATGCTAAAAGTATGATGAAAGATCCTGAACTAGGAGAAATAGCTAAGGAAGAATATACTAATCTAATGGCTAAAAAAGATGAATTAGAATCTAATTTTGAAATATTATTATTACCAAAAGATCCTAATGATGGAAAAGATGTTATTGTTGAAATTAGAGGAGCAGCAGGAGGAGATGAAGCTAATATATTTGCAGGCGATTTATATCGTATGTATACTTATTATGCTGAAAGCCAAGGATGGAAAGTTGAAGAATTAAATGCTGAGGAAGGTGCAGCAGGAGGATATTCACAAGTTGAATTCAAAATTAAAGGCGATAATGTATATTCTAAACTTAAATATGAAAGTGGCTCTCATCGCGTTCAAAGAGTTCCTGCAACAGAATCACAAGGACGTATTCAAACATCGACAGCAACTGTTCTTGTTATGCCTGAAGCAGAGGATATTGATATAGATATTAAAGACAGTGACTTAAGAATTGACGTATATTGTGCTAGTGGACATGGAGGACAAGGAGTAAATACTACTCCATCAGCCGTACGTATTACACACTTACCTACTAATACGGTTGTAACATGTCAAAATCAACGTAGTCAAATTCAAAATAAAGCCGAAGCAATGGAAGTCTTAAAATCAAGACTTTATCAAATGCAATTAGAAGAACAAGAAAAAGAATTAGGTAATGAAAGAAGAAATAAGATAGGTACGGGTGATCGTTCAGAAAAAATTCGTACATATAACTATCCTCAAAATAGAGTAACGGATCATCGTATTGGCTTTTCAACTATGCAATTAGAACGTGTAATGGATGGGGATTTAAATGATATTATCGAAGCTTTGATTACCGAAGATCAAGCAAGAAAATTAAAAGGTTAATTCTTGCAATAAAAAAAGGATGATGAAATGAAACCTAAAATTAGCGTGATTGTTCCCGTATATAATGTTGAAGCATACTTGGGAGCATGTGTTGAAAGTATATTCAACCAAACTTTAAAAGATATCGAAATTATTCTTGTTGATGATGGAGCAACAGATAATAGCGGTAAACTATGTGATGAATATCAAAAAAAGGATGAAAGGATAAAAGTAATTCATAAACAAAATGGAGGCTTATCTAGTGCTCGTAATGCAGGATTAGAAATAGCTAAAGGTAAATATGTAACTTTCCTTGATTCAGATGATTTATACTTACCTAAGTCATGTGAATTACTTTATAATGAGATAGAAAAACATCGTGCCGATTACGTAATTGGTAACTATCAAAACTGTGATGAAGATGGTACTCCATGGAAAAATCCTGTATTTAATACCGAAAAGTATAAAAACTTTAAATTAAGTATTACGGATTACCATGATTCATTTTATGTAATGAACTCTAGTGCTTGTAATAAAATCTTTCGTAAATCTTTTATAGATAAATTAAACTTAAGATTTGTTGATGGCGCTATTGCTGAAGATGCAATCTTTACTACTTATTGTTTTATTAAATCTACAAAGGTATATTATTTCAATGACGTAATTTATTTATATCGTCAAAGAAATTTACCTACATCAATATCTAACAATTGTAGTTATGAATATTTTAATAAGATTAATAAAGCATATCGTATGATATATGAAAACTTTAGAGATAATAATCAAATTGGTTTTTATCGATTCTTTTATGCTAAAAGTGTAACTTATATGATGTATAAATTTATTGATTCTAAGTTATTATCTCATGAAGAAAAAATAAAAGTTTTAGGAGAGATGCGTTGGTTTTATAAACTAAGTATTGGTTTAAAAGTACCAATGTGTCAAGAATTCCTAACGGATATTGTTAAATTAATAGCTGATAAAAAATATGAAGAAGCCATTGAAAAATGTGAGTATGTAGCGCTTATACGTAAGGATTTAACTAAAGAAGTTAAAGAAGGTATGTCTAAGCCTCCACTTGAACTATATGAAAAGATGCTTCTTACAAAAGAGGTAGAATATGAATAAAAAGAAAATAGCTTTAGTCGTAGATGTTCCTGATTGGGCTTTTGATATTGAAGCTCGTCTTTTAAAAAAGAAACTAGGCAAATATTATGACATAGATATTTTCGTATCAGCATCACCAAGGTATAATAATGATTTATACCTTGTTTTAAAAGATACGGAAAACTATGATATTATCCATGTTTTCTTCCGTAAATTAATTATTCAAATAGAAAGTGATGACTTTAAAAAACACTTTGCTAATGAAGAAGAATATAATTCTTTTGTAGCGAAAATAAGTCAAAAACTATCAACAGGTATATATGATCATTTATTTGTTGATGAAGAAAACGCTTTAGAATATCAAAATATCTTTAAAAAATATATTAAGATGTATTACACTTGTTCTAAAAGACTAGAAAATATCTATCATACACTTCATGATAAATATGGTTATCCTATTCCTTATGGAACAATATATGATGCTTTTGATGGTACTATCTTCCATGATAATCCTAAGCGTACTTTTGATAAAACTTTAACAATTGGTTGGGTAGGCAATAGTAAATGGAATATTAAGTATCAAGACTTTAAAGGCTTTAATACGATTATTAAACCTATTATTGAAGAATTAAATAATGAAGGATATGACATTACTACTAATTATGCTGATAAAAATATTAAACAACGTTCAAGTGATGAAATGCCAGAATATTATGATTCTATTGATATATGTTTAATTGCTTCTTCAAGTGAAGGCACTCCAAGACCTTTATTTGAAGCTATGGCTAGTGGTGTTGTTGTTATTGCGACTGATGTTGGTATTGTACCAGAGGTTTTAGGCCCTTTAGGACAATCATGTATTGTTGGTAATCGTGAGCTTTTAGGTGATGATACTGTTAAACAAAATATGAAAAATAAAATAATTGAATTATATAATAATCGTCAATTATTAAAAGATATATCTAAGGAAAATATTACTTATGGTTCTAAATGTGATATTAATAATACTTATTTAGAATATAAAGCATACTTTGATGCTTTCTTAAGTAGGTGATATTATTAACGATAAAAAATATTTAGAAAAATATTATCAAGGTAATATAAATGATGCTTTAAAATTATTAGAAAAGGGAATACCTGTTCAATATATAGTTGGTAATGTTGACTTCTTTGATTTAAATTTTAAAGTTGATAAAAGAGTATTAATACCTCGTTTTGAAACGGAAGGACTAGTTGAAATAGTCTTATCCTATTTACCTAATGATAATGTAAATGTTTTAGACTTAGGTACAGGTAGTGGATGTATCGCTATTACCTTAAAAAAGAAAAGGCCTAATATTAATATGACAGCTGTTGATATATCTTTTGATGCTTTAGAAGTTGCTCAAGAAAATGCGAAAAATAATCAAGTTAATATTAATTTTATCCAAGGTGATATGTTAAAACCTTTAAATGATAAATATGATTATATTATTAGTAATCCTCCATATATTAGTTATGATGAAGAGATTATGGATATCGTTAAAAATAATGAACCTCATGAAGCATTATATGCTCCCAATAAGGGATTATATTATTATGAAGAGATACTAAAACGTGTTTCTTCTTATGTAAATAATAATTATTATATATTTTTTGAAATAGGATATTTACAAGGCGAACAAATTAAGTCTTTAGCCCATCAATATCTAGATTGTGAAGTTGAAATTAAAAAGGATTTAAATCATTTTGATCGTTATGTAATTATTCATAATAAAAGGTGAAATATGGATTTATGGCAATATGAAAAAGAATTATATGCAAAAGGAATAAATATTATTGGTGGTGTTGATGAAGTAGGTAGAGGTCCTTTATGTGGACCTGTTGTAACAGCTTGTGTTGTTTTACCTAAAGACTTTGTCTTAGATGAACTTACAGATTCTAAAAAACTTAGTGAAAAGAAAAGAAATATCTTTTACGATTATATTACTAAGCATGCCTTATGTTATGCGATAGGTGAATGTAGTCCTGAAGAAATCGATGAATATAATATCTATGAAGCTACGAAAATAGCAATGAAAAGAGCTATTGATAAAGTAAATAAAGAAGTAAAACTAGAACATGTTTTAATTGATGCGATGCCACTAGATATCGATATTCCAACAACATCTATTATTAAAGGGGACGCTAAAAGTATTAGTATTGCTGCTGCTAGTGTTGTGGCGAAAGTAACGCGTGATCGTATGATGTATGAGTTAGATGAAAAATATCCAATGTATGGATATAAAAATCATAAAGGATATCCTACTAAATCCCATATTGAAGCTATAAATAAATATGGATTAATTGATGGCTATCGTAAAAGTTATGGACCTGTCATGGATGTTTTAAATAAAGAAGCTAAATAGCTTCTTTTATGTTATAATTAGTCTAGTAGGTGAATATATGAAAGTATTATTATTATCCCATATTGCTGATCCTGATGGAATTATGCCTGTTATCTTAACAGACTTAGTTTTTGATGATTATGAATATAAATTATTTGAACCTAGTGATTTAAATAATTATATGTTAGATGCTTTACAAAATAATGAATTAGATAAATATGATTATATCTTTATTACCGATTTATGTGTTAATGAAGAAGTAGCTCTAGAGATAACTAATTCTCGTATTAAAGATAAAATAATTATTTTAGATCATCATATTAGTTCTATCTCTTTAAATAAATATCCTTTTATTCATGTTATTGATGAACAAGATGGTATTAAAGAATCAGGTACTAGTTTATACTATAAATATTTATTAGAACACTATCCTAATCCTAATTTACTTCATAATAGTGTATCTTATATGGTATCTTTAGTAAGACTAGGTGATACATGGGAATGGAAAAAATATAATAACTTAGATGCTCGTAAAATAGGTACACTATTAAATTATTATGGTATTGATAAATTTATTGATAACTATAAAAAATTCTTAAGAGAAAATGAAGAATTTTATTTTACCGATGCAGAAAATCTTCTTATTGAAATAGATGAAAGAAGACGTAATGAATATATCGATAATCTAAAAGATAAAGTTATTATTAGAAAAATAGATAATTTGAATGTCGGTATTGTCTTTGCTGAACTATATCGTAGTGAATTAGGTAATGCTTTAGCGGAATACTATCATGATGAAGTTGATCTTATCTTAATTGTTAACCTAAATCGTAGTTTAAGCTTTCGTAGTTTGGAGGATAAAGCTGATGTTAATAGTTTCGCTACAACCTTTAATGGTAAGGGCCATACCCATGCCGCAGGAGCTCCTATTCCAGAACATATGAAAGATTACATTATTGATTATCTTATTAATAGTAGGAATGTTAATGAAAATAGATAAAGTCGTTGTAGGAGATTTAAGTACCAATTGTTATCTATTAGATATCGATAATCATGTCTTAATTATTGATCCTGGTGATGAAGAAGATAAGATAAGAGAAAGAATAGGTAATAAACTTATAGATGGTATTATTATTACCCATTATCATGATGATCATATAGGCGCCTTAAATAATTTTTTAGATATACCTATATATGATATAAATAATCTAATTGAAGGGATAAATACAATTGGTAAATTTACTTTTGAAATGCTTAAAACACCAGGTCATCGTAGTGACGCTATTAGTATTTATTTTTCTAATGATAATGCCTTATTTGTAGGAGACTTTCTTTTTTACGAATCCATAGGCCGAACGGACTTAGATGATGGTAATATGTTAGATATGTTAAATAGTTTAAAAAAGACAAGACGCTTTAGTGATAAAGTAAAAATATATCCTGGACATGGACCTAGTACCGATTTTTTACATGAAAGAAAATATAATATTTATTTAAGAGGCATATATGAAAACTGATGAATTAAAGAAAATGATTAAAGAATGTCATAATATTGTTTTCTTTGGAGGAGCAGGGGTATCAACCGAAAGTGGTATTCCTGATTTTCGTAGTAAAGATGGATTATATAATCAAAAATATGATTATCCTCCTGAAGAAATACTAAGTCATACTTTTTTTATGAATAATACATTAAAATTTTTTAAATTCTATAAAGATAAACTAAATACTTTAAAGTATGAACCTAATATTACCCATAAAGTTTTAACAGAGTTAGAAAAAAGTGGTAAATTAAAAGCTATTATTACTCAAAATATTGATGGCTTACACCAAAAAGCAGGATCAAAAAAAGTCTATGAATTACATGGTAGTACTTTAAGAAACTATTGTATGAAATGCCATAAATTTTATGATGCTACATATGTCTTTAACAGTAAAGGAATACCTAAATGTTCTTGTGGAGGAACTATTAAACCTGATGTCGTTTTATATGAAGAAGCATTAGATGAAGAAACAGTTAGTCAAGCAATACATGCTATTAATAAGTGTGATATGTTAATTGTGGCAGGTACTTCTTTAACTGTATATCCCGCAAGTGGTTTAATAAGATACTTTAATGGTAAATACTTAGTCTTAATCAATAAAGATAAAACGGATTATGATGATATGGCTGACTTAGTCATTCATGATTCTTTAGGTAAAGTTATGAAAAACATACTTGAATAATTAAAATAAGTATGTTACAATATGTTTGTTTTGAAAGCGATAATGAAAGAGTAGTATTTAAGTAATTAATTAATAGAGAGTTCATGGTTGGTGGAAATGAATAATTAATCTTAAAGAATTCACTTTCTAGTGTTATAAAAGAAAATTTATAACGGTGACGCGTTATAGTCTTAAGTGCATAATAGTATTATGAAATAGGATGGTACCATGGGTTTATACTCACTCCTATACTCATAATACTTTTTTTATTAGGAAGGATGATAAAATGAATAATGAAGAAATAATACAAAGCTTAAATGAAAAATTAACTAGTATTAATGATAATAATGCTTTAAATGAATTGAGAGCGCAATATTTAGGTAAAAAAGGTATTGTTACCGAATTATCAAAACAAATGGGATCACTTAGTCCTGAAGAAAAGAAAGAACTAGGTAAAAAATTAAATGAAATTAAAACAAATGTAACTGAGGCTATTGATAATAAGAAAAAAGAAATTGATGAAAGAGAATTAAATGCTAAACTAGAAAGTGAAAATATTGATATTACTCTTCCAGGAACCAATATTCCTATGGGAGCACCTAATATCCTAGAAAACATTATTGAAGAAGTTGAAGAAGTATTTATGTCAATGGGATATGATGTTGTTGATGGACCAGAAGTAGAAGAGGATAAATATAACTTTGAGTTATTAAATATTCCTAAAGGACATCCTGCTCGTGATGCACAAGATACTTTCTATATTGAAGATGAATCTATTTTACTTCGTAGTCAAACATCACCTGTACAAGCTCGTACTATGTTAAAAGCAGGAGGAAATACACCTATTCGTATGATATGTCCTGGTAAAACATATCGAAGAGATGCTGATGATGCAACGCATTCTCATCAATTTATGCAAATAGAAGGATTATTAGTAGATAAGAATATTAGTCTTTCTGACTTAAAAGGTACTTTTGATGTTATTGCTAAAAAATTATTTGGTGATGATATTAAAACAAGATTTCGTCCAAGTTATTATCAATTTACAGAACCATCTGTCGAAACTGATATCAGTTGCTTTGTATGTAAAGGTGAAGGTTGTTCATTATGTAAAAATACAGGTTGGATAACGGTAAGTGGAGCAGGTATGGTTCATCCTAATGTTTTAAGAAACTGTGGATATGATCCTAATATTTGGTCAGGTTTTGCTTTTGGTTTTGGTGCTGAAAGATTAGCTATGCTTAAATATGGCATTAATGATATTCGTACATTTTATCAAACCGACTTAAGAGAGTCAAAACCATTCGATAGAAGGGAAGTGTAAAAATGATCAGTTTAAATTGGGTTAAAGATTATGTTGATATAGTTGATGAAAATCTAAAAGATTTGGCTGTTAAAATAACTAAAGCAGGCGTTAACGTTGAAGCTGTTATAACAAAACATATCGATAACTTAGTTATTGGTAAAGTTGTTAAATGTCTTGATCATCCTGATAGTGATCATTTGCACTTATGTATGGTTGATATTGGTAAAGAGACAGTTCAAATTGTATGTGGAGCATCTAATGTTCGTGAAGGTATAAAAGTAATTGTCGCCTTACCAGGTTGTGTTCTTCCAGGTAATTTTGAAATTAAAGCAGGTAAAATTAGAGGACAAGAATCTAATGGTATGATTTGTGCTTTATTTGAATTAGGTCTAGAAGAAAAAAATGATGAAACATACGCTAAAGGAATCGAAGAAGTAGATGACAGTGTCGAAGTTGGAAGTGACGCTAACATCTATTTAGGTACTGATGATACGGTATATGAATTAGATGTCCATAAACATCGTAATAATGACTGTTACTATCATATTGGCTTTGCTTATGAAATAGCGTCTATCTTAAATAAAAAAGTAACATTACCTGATGATAAATTTAAAGAATTAAAAGATGATGTTAAAGATTATATTGATTTAAAAGTTGATACTGATAAATGTCCTTATTATACTTGTAAAATGGTTAAAGATGTAGTCATTAAAGAATCACCAGAATTTATTAAGCAAAGATTAATATCAGCAGGTATGCGTCCTATTAATAATGTTGTCGATATATCTAACTATGTTATGTTAGAGTATGGACAACCCCTTCATTTCTTTGATAAAGATAAACTAGGTAACAAAATATTAGTTAGAAATGCTAAAGATAAGGAAGAAATTGTTACTTTAGATGGACAACAAAGAGTATTATGTAAAGATGATATCGTTATTACGGATGGTAAAAAACCGGTATGTATCGCTGGTGTTATGGGTGGAGAAAACACGGATGTTGATGATAATACCAAAAATATTTTAATTGAAAGCGCTATTTTTGATGCGGTAAGTATTCGTTATACAGCTTCTAAATTAAATCTTAAGAGTGAAGCATCTATTCGTTATGGTAAAGGATTAAACTATGAGTATACGGATGCTGCTTTAAGACGTGCTTGCCATTTACTAGAAAAATATGCTGATGCGAAAATATTATCAGGTATTGTTAAACATGATAAGGTAGATAAAACCGAAAAAGTTGTTAGCTTTAAAACCGAAGAAATTAATTCTTTATTAGGTATTACTTTAACTAATGCTGATTGTAAAACCGAACTTGCTAGATTAGGTTTTGATTATAAACTAGTTAAAGGCGTATTTACTGTTACTATTCCTCGTCGTCGTTTAGATGTTGATCCTAATATTAATGATATAGCTGAAGAAATTGGTAGATTATATGGCTATCATAATCTTGTCTCAACTCTACCTATGGTGCCAACTAGAAGAGGCGTATATGTCGGCGACGTACGTATTCGTAAATTAATTTCTAAACGTTTAAGAAGTTTAGGACTTAATGAAACTAAAACATATACGTTAACAAGTCCTGATATGGCTAAATTATTCCGTTATGATAATCGTGAATGTATTACTTTACCAAATCCTATGAGTATGGATAAATCTGTTATTCGTAGTAGTATATTACCATCATTAATGAATGTTTATGAATATAATAAAGCTCGTCATATCGATGATATCTTACTATATGAAATATCTAAAACATATGATAAAGATTATCATGAAGATACGAAAGTCGCTATTTTAATGAAAGGTAATTATATCTTAAATGCATGGCAAGGTGTTAAGGTAAAATGTGACTTCTATGTTTTAAAAGGTATTATTGAAAACTTACTTAATTATTTAGGATTTAATAATCGTTATCAATTTGATAAAGTAAGTCTTCCTGAGATGCATCCTGGTATATGCGCTAGCATATCTATTGATAAAGAAGTCGTAGGTATGTTAGGACGTGTTCATCCAAGTTATCAAAAAGATGAAATATATGTAGCTGAATTATCAATGACAAAATTAAATGAAAAACAAGTAAGAGGTATTAAATTTAAAGAAGCTTCTAAGTATCCTGAGATTAAGAAAGATTTAGCATTCGCTATTGATAAGAAAACGGATGCTAAAACGATTATTAATCAAATACGTAAATCAGGAGGTAAATTACTTACTGATATAGAAGTATTTGACTTATATGAGGGAGAAAATATTGATGCTAATGAAAAATCTTTAGCATTCTCACTTACATTTGCTGATATGTCTCGTACTTTAAGTGATGAAGAAGTAACAAAAGTATTTGATACCATTATTAAAGATGTAGAGACAAAATTAAATGCTAAATTAAGAAATAAGTAAAAAACTGGTAACAGTTTTTTTCTTATTGTATTTATGCTTTCAAATTGGTATAATTAATATAGTAGGTGACTAGATATATGGATAAGAAAATATTAATTGTATTTGTTGTCTTTTTAGTAATGATATTTGCAATGTTCTTTGTAGCGAATAATAATAGTAGTGAAGAAGAACCTTTAAAGGAAGAGGAGACAACTAATAGTGAACACTATATAGTAGGAAATATTACTAATATGGCTGTTTATCAGACTGATTTTATATATTATACTGATGGATATTCTTATATAAAAGTAAATTTAACTGATGAACAAGGTTTACGTAATGATTTAGCTAAATTAGATTTATATGATAAAGTTGATGATGTTGTTTATGGTAAATATAAAATAGTTATCGATGGACGTACTCTTTTCTTTGATTTAGATACTGATAGTGGCTTATGGTTAGAAGAAAATATTACCTTTAGATTTCCAAAAAGTATTAAGGAAAAATACTTTACTTCTAATGAAATTTGTTCATGTTGTCCTAGTCCTGATAAGTGTAAGCTTAATGCTTGTGCTTGTATCAATAATTAAAAAAAGACTTATGTCTTTTTTTCTTGTAAATTACTAGTTATTATGATACTATTTAATAAGTAGATACTTGGGAAGTGATATAGTGGAAAATGATATTATATCTTTATTTTTAAATCGTAAAAGACTTAATATAAACCATTATACAGAAATATTTAGTAAGCATATGCTAAAGAAGGCTGTACAATTAAATAAAGTTATAAATAAGATTATAGAAATATATATTAATAACTTTTATTTATATAAGAATCAAGATTATTCTTTATTAACTAAGTATTTTGAAATTAAAATGACTAAAGAGTCAACTATTAAAGATGTTATTACATCATCTTTGCTGTTTTATCAAAATAGTGGTTTAGAAAGTCAAATAGAGAGTGATATAAATACCATTGTTGTCCTTTCTAATTTAATCTATTTAGCTATTAAATTAGATGAATATACTAATGATTATAAGCATCATGATATTTTAGTTGAAGAACGTGTTCAATTATTTTTAGATCATTTTAAAAATAAAATTAAATTAGCTGAAACAGATACTAGCCTTTTTGAAGAATTAGTAGAACAAGTAAAGAAAGATACAAATGCCGAACATAAATTTTGGCGTTCTTTAGTTAATAAGAACTTTGTTTTATCTTTTAGTCGTTCTTTAAAAAATAATAACTATTTTTTAGTTGAATATCATTATGATCTAAAAATGTTATATCGTTATGATGAAGTAGAAGTTAAAAAGACTATTTTAACTAAAGGTATTAATGATGATATTTTAACTATATATTTAGAAATGTTATCTGTCTTTATCTTAAAGAATATTTTAAATAATAATTATGATGATTTATTCTTTATTAATATTTATAGTGATTATTTTACTAAGAATAAAGACATGCTTAGTATTTTAAGTATTTTTAGTAATAAAGCAATTCGTCAACAATTAGTTTTTTGTTTTGAATATGATGATATTAAAAATAATACTAGTGTGGCGAAAACACTTCATGAAAAAGAATTTAATATAGCTGTATCTGATATTAATGATAATACTAAATTTAATGGTAATTCTTTTGATTTATATGACTATGTCTTTATTAGTAGTGACTTATATTTAAGAGCATCGGAATATCATGATATGTGGAATGTTAAAAAGATTAATTTTATTTTAGATAATAGTACCTTCGCTAAAACATTAGAAAATCGTATCTTAACAGAAAATAGGTGATAAGATGAATGATAAAATTGTAGAATTAATTAGTGATATTGACTCTTCATCTTTTGATCAATTTAAAGATAGTGTAAGTATCAATACTTCTCTTGATCTTGATACTAAAAATTTATCTTATGATTATTCATGGTTAAATCAAATAGAACAGTATTTACCATTCGTAAGTAATATTGTTAGTATGGATTTTTCCCATGCTGATATTAGTGTTATTACTTCTTATGAAAATCGTTTAATTAAGACGCTATTATGTCGTTTGGCTGATTTTATCTCTTTTGAACAAAAGAAATATCAGAGATATTTAAAAAGTACTAAAGAGAAAAGTTTTAATACAAAATTAAATTCTTTTCTTGAAGGAGAAGAAATTGAAATTGATATTAAAGTAAAAACACGTAAGTTAGAAGATAATAAAATGGGTGAATCATATGGTATGAGTTTATCTGATCGTATTGAAAGAGTATTAACGATTACGAATAATTTACTAGCTTCGCCTTTTATAGATGCTTTAAAAGATGCTTCCTTAGTTCATAGTCCAATTAATAAAACACCTTTATTTGAAGAAGAAGTGAATTATCGTAAAGCTTTAGAACTATTTAATTATATAGATAGTTTTAATGATACGATGGAAGAATCTGATAATAAAGATAATATTGAGATATTAAATAACCGTTTACTTATTACATCTTATTTAGAATATCAACAATTGAATAATTTATTAAAAAAACCTAAAGATGAAAATGTCTATCGTGCTTTTTTAGAACGTTTAATAGAAAAAATGGTTATTGACTCATCAATGGATGAAAAGAGTTTTAAAAAATTAATTACTAAAAAATTTGAAGATGAATATACTAAAAAGAAAAATCGTGAAAAGAATATTCAAAATATATTCTTTAAAAATATAGATAATTATAATAAGCAAGTAAAAGATGCTTTACGGGCATTAAAAAATTAGGGGGATATATGGTAGCGCAAGTTTTGGTTGAAATTAAAGCAAAAGCTGTTGATCGTGTTTTTGATTACTTAATACCTCTAGATTATGAAGAAAAAGTACAAGTAGGAATTAGAGTCCTTGTACCTTTCGGAAAACAAAATCTAGAGGGTTTTGTTATGGCTATTAAACCAGATAGTTCAATTCAAAACTTAAAAGAAATAAAAGAAGTTATAGATGATGAAGTTATTTTAAATGATGAATTATTAAAAGTAGGGGAGTATATAAGTAAAAAGACTTTAGCAACCCAAATGGCTTCCTTAGAAGCTATGTTACCTAAAGCATTAAAAGCCCATCATGGTGTTAAAGTAAATAAAAAATATGATACTTATGTAAGTCTTATTGATTTTGATTATGAAGGAAAAAATGATAAACAAAAAGAACTAATTACGAAATTAAAAGAAAAAGATTATTTAAAAACTGATTTGAAAGAATATAACTCAGCTATTCAAACTTTAATTAAAAAGGAAGTTATTGAATTAAAAAAAGAAGAAGTATATCGTCTTCAAGATGATGTAGATAAAGAAATATCTAATATTAAATTAAATCAAGATCAAAAAACAGCTATTCAAAAAGTAAAAGAATCTTCTAATACTTTCAAACCTTTCTTATTATATGGTGTCACAGGAAGTGGCAAAACTGAAGTATATATGCATATGATAAGTAATGTTATTGATAATGGTAAAGAAGCTATTGTTTTAGTACCAGAAATAAGTTTAACTCCTCAATTAGTAGGTAATTTTAAAAAACGTTTTGGTAATGATATAGCTATTTTACATTCAAGGTTAAGTGATGGCGAACGCTATGATGAATGGCGTAAAATAGTTCGTAGTGAAGTAAAGATAGCTATTGGTGCGCGAAGCGCTATTTTCGCACCATTTAAAAACTTAGGAATTATTATTGTTGATGAAGAACATACAACAACTTATAAACAAGATTCTAATCCCCGTTATCATGCTATTGATATAGCGTTATTTAGAGGTAAATTAAATAATATACCTGTTGTTTTAGGAAGTGCAACCCCATCTTTAGAAAGCTATACTAGAGCGCAAATGGGTATTTATGAATTACTTCGTCTACCTAAACGTATTAATAATAATTTGCCTGATGTTAAATTAATTGATATGGCACCAGAAATTAAAAAAGGTTATCGTATTTTATCAAAAGAATTAATTGAGGCTTTAAATAATACTTTAGAACATAATGAACAAGCGATTATCTTACTTAATCGTAGGGGATATTCCACTACCGTAACATGCCATGAATGTGGACATTGTATAACATGCCCTAATTGTGATATTCCTCTTACTTATCATAAAAAAAATAATATTATGAAATGTCATTATTGTGATTATACTACTTTTAAACCTCTTACTTGTCCTGAATGTCATAGCAAAGACATTAGTCAGTTTGGTTTAGGTACAGAAAAATTAGAAGAAGAAATAAATAAATTGTTTCCAACTTTTAAAACTATTAGAATGGATATAGATACAACATCAACAAAAGGAAGTCATGCCAAAATATTTGAAGCCTTTAAAAAACATGAATATGATATTTTAGTAGGAACTCAAATGATCTCTAAAGGATTAGACTTTGAAAATGTGACATTAGTTGGTGTTATTAATGGTGATGCTAGTCTAAATATACCTGATTTTCGAAGTGCGGAAAGAACGTTTTCTTTACTAAATCAAGTCGCAGGTAGAGCAGGACGTGGCGACAAAAAAGGTTATGTTATTATTCAAGGTTTTAACTTAAACCACTATAGTATTTTAAAAGCAAAAGTACATGACTATGAAGGATTCTATAATGAAGAGATGAAAGTACGTAAAGCTTTAAAGTATCCTCCATATTATAATTTAAGTATGTTAACACTTGTAGGTAAAGATTATGATTATGCTTTAGAAGAAGGCAAAAAAATATGTGATTATATTAAAAGTCATGTTAAGAATGTTATTGTCCTAGGACCCACAAGTTCTTTTATGCCTAAAATAAATAATAACTATTATATTCAGATAACTTTAAAATATAAGAAAAGTAATGAGCTTTTAAATGCCTTATCTTTTCTTAACCAAAAATATGTTAGTACGAAAGTTAAACTAGAGATTGATATAAATCCATTAAAATAAATAAAAATATTGTTTTTTATTAAAAACCTATGATATAATTAACATGAAGAATGAAAAATCATTCTAGAGGGTAGAGAATAAGAAGAGGTTACTGGTGATATGATGAAAGACAATTTTATGATAGCAAAAGATGATTTATATGATGAAGACTTATTATTAGGAAATCCTCATTTTATGGATTTAGATTCTGATGATAATTTTACTTTAAGTGATGATGAAGAAGATAGTGAATCAGTTCTTAATGATGAAGAATTTGAAAAATTACTTCAAGAAATTATCGATGAAGAATCATCTGATGAAAAGCAAGAGCCTACAGATATTCTTACTCTTGATGAAGAACGAAATTTATTTGAGATAGAAAAGAAACTAGCTTATGAAAGAATTCGTTTAGAACGTGAAGAATTAGAATACGAAAAAGAAAAATTTGCCCGAGCTAAGAGCGAATGGGAAGCTTTAAAGAAATTGTCTGAAGAAAGCTTTCAAGCAGAAAAAGCAGAGTATGAAAAACAAAAAGAGCTTGATAGAGAAAAACTTTACTTAGAGACAAAGGAAATAGTTAATAGTTGTGCTAATTTTAGAGAATTTTTTGAAGACTATAAAAAAATCCACGATGTTTCTGAGTAAATATCGAGGTGAATTATGAAAAATATTGCAGATGTTAATAGTGAAGATATTCTAACAGAATTAAATAATCTTGATTATGATGATGATTTAAAGTTATTGGATGATGAAGATATTAAACCAATTAATAATAATAAACAAAGTGATGATGATTTAGCAGATTTCTATATGGATTATAGTGAAGATAAAAAAGAAGAACCTAAGATTGATTTATATACAGAAAAGGAAAAAGTAGAAAAAGAGAAGCCTCCTGTTAAAGTAGAAAAAGATGTCTTAGATGAAACAATTAGAATTCCTGAAGTAAAAATTGCTTCTAAGAATCCTAGTCCTATGGTAGCTAGTGTTGATGATTATTTAAATCGTACTTCTAAACCTAAAGAAGAAAAAGAAGAGCCTAAACATGCTGACATACCTAATCCATTAATTAATAATGCTAAAACAAGTCCTGAAGTTAAAGTAGTTCCTACACCAGCACCTAAGCCTGAACCAGTAAAACCTATGGTTACACCAAAGATTGAAAGTTCTAATCAAGTTGATATGCGTGATTTAAGTCAATTATTTGATAAAGTTTCAAATAATGTTAAGGGAGCTTCTGAGATTGTTAATCGTAATGCTGAGATTAAAAGAAAAATTGAAGAACGTTTTAATGAGTTAAGACGTTTACAACAAGAACATGAAGCTAATAAGAAAAGTGATTATCAAGAAATTAATTCTTATAAAGAAGAAGTATATGCTAAATTACAACAAAAGAAAGCTGATATTGAACAAGAACTTGTAGCTTTAAGAAGTGATCAAGCTAAGTTTAATACGGAAAGAAAAGATTTTGAAACTTATAAGAGTACAGCTTTAGCTAATTTAAAGACATTAGAAAAAGAATTAAAAGATTCTTATGATAGTCGTAATAAAGATATTGAACAAGTAGAAATAGGTCTTGTTAAACGTAAAGAACAATTAGATATTGAAAGAAGTAATTTAGCTAAAGAAAGAGAACAAATAGAAAAAGAGCGTGCAGCTTTAGCAGAAAATTTACTTCAATTTAATAAATTAGTTGATGATTTTACTAATGGTGTAAATAGTTTTAATTAATCAAGCTTAAAAAAAAGCTTGATTTTTTAGTGCTATAACTACTATAATGATAGTAGGTGATGATATGGCATTTCTATGTATTTCACTGAATAATTCTAGTGTTAATGCAGTACATTTACTAGATGGAGAATTAAGTGATATCGATAAATATACAGTTAAATTTGATACAGCTAAAGCTATTTTAAAAGAATATCCTGAAAAAATAGATGAGTTTAATCATATATATGAGATAGATGACCATAGTGAAGTAGATATAAAAATAAGACTTTTTTTACCTAATGATAAAGAACGTTTTGTTATGTATAAAAAACATTTAGTTGCAGTTAAATCCATTGTTCGTAATCGTCATTTTTTAAAGTATGCTTTAACTTATGAAAAAAGTTTACTAGATAAAAAATATCGTGATTTAATACTAGATAAAGATGTAACTGATAGTGAGATAAGAAAAATATTAAAAGAGGTTATGGATAATCTATCAGAAGATGAATATTATGATTTTATTCGTCGTATATGTTATCAATATAATAATTATCTTGAAGATTATCAAGATCGTAAAATACCTACTATTGATATGATTTATCGTAGTTATCTTAAACATTTAAAAGAGGGTAATTTAAATCCTAAAGTAATTCCAAAGAAAAAAGAAGAGGCTCCAAAACAAAGTCCTTTTGCTGTCTTTGAACATCCAAATTTCTTTAAGAAGTTTGGTAATGCTTTTGATAATAAAAAGCCTGTCTTTATTTTTGGAGGTAATATAACAGATAGTACGAAAGCAGAGTATGTTGAATTATATAATAATTGTAAGAAGTGTTTTAATAATCCTATTTATTATCCTTTTAATGCTAACGTATCTTTGCCTTTAACAACAGAGTTTACTAGAATCTATGATAATTCGATTATGGTTATAGTTGATGGTAATGATTTTAATCATGATTTAGCTGAAAAAATAATGCGTGCTGCTAGTAGAAGTATTACTGTTTTAATATTAACTAGTGATGAACATTTAGAACAAATATATAAAGAAAACTTTAGTAAGTTAGATACGGTTATTATTCGTGATTATAAATATGGAACATATAACTCATATAAAATGTTTGCTGATATAGTAGCGGGTTTATATATTAATGAATATAAAAAGCGTGTAAGAGGTTAAATTGAAAAATTATATTAATGACTTTTTAGATGTCTTAGCTAATGAAAAAAAGTATTCGATGAATACGATTATTAATTATCGTGATGATTTAGAATTATTTAGTGACTTTTTAGTTATTGAAAAAGTTCAAGATATTAAAAAGATTGATTATCAATTAATTAGAAAATATTTAAATTACTTATATGATAAGAAATATGCTAGTAAAGCTATAGCGCGTCATATAAGTTCTTTACGTAGTTTCTTTAAATATTTAAAAAAATATGATCTTATCAATAATAATCCTATGCTTTTAATTAGTAATCCTAAACAAGAAAAAAAATTACCTAAAATCTTATATCCTAAAGAGTTAGAAACATTAATGAATATTCCTAATCTTAATACACCACTTGGATTACGTGATTCCTTAATATTAGAATTATTATATTCTACAGGTGTACGTGTTAGTGAACTAGTTAATATAAGACTAAAAGATATTAATTTTAATAATAAAGAAATAAATATCTTAGGTAAAGGTAGTAAAGAAAGAATTGTTTTATTTGGTAAAACATGTGAATATAAATTAAAAGAATATTTAAGTAAAGGAAGAGATAAATTATATAATCTTAAATATAGTAGTGATTATTTATTACTTAGTAAAACAGGAAGAAAGATTAATCCTCGGGAAGTAAGAAATGTATTAGATGATATAGTAGCAGCCTCAGGACTTAAAATACATATTTCACCCCATGTACTTAGACATACTTTTGCAACAGATATGCTAAATAATGGAGCTGATTTACGTAGTGTTCAAGAATTATTAGGACATGAATCATTAAGTACTACAACTATCTATACGCATCTTACTAATGAAAGATTAAGAGGTGTATATTTAAATGCTCATCCAAGAGCACATAAATCATAGGGGGAATTATGGCAAAATTATATTTTCGTTATGGTGCGATGAATTGTGGTAAAACTATTCATTTATTACAAACAGCTCATAACTATGAAGAAAATGGATTAAAAATATGTATTATTAAACCATCAGTAGACTTAAAAGGAGGTAAAAATATTGTTACCCGTATAGGTCTTAAAAGAAAAGCTGATATTGTTTTAACACCTAAAATGAATGTCCGTGAGAAAGTCGACTTAAATGGTTTAGCTTGTATCTTAGTTGATGAAGCTCAATTCTTACAACCTGATCAAGTAGAAGACTTATGGAAAATTGCTAAATTAACAGATATACCAGTTATATGTTATGGCTTACGTACAACTTTTAAATCTAAATGTTTTATAGGTAGTAAAGCATTATTAGAATTAGCTGATGAATTAGAAGAATTAGTAACTATTTGTTCATGTGGATCGAAAGCTAAATTCCAAGGACGTAAGGTAAATGGTAAATTTGTAACAGATGGAGCTGAGGTTGCGATAGATGGTATGAATGATGTGACATATGAGCCTTTATGTGGTAAGTGTTACCTAGAAAAAGTAATGGGAATTAGAGAAGTGTAAAGAATTAATTTTTTACACTTTTTTTGTTGTGTCACTCATGTTTAAATGTTATAATATTGTGGTGTAAGGAGGAAAATAAATGAAATATGTATACTTATTTACAGAAGGTAATGCTGACATGCGTAACCTATTAGGTGGTAAAGGCGCTAACCTTGCTGAAATGACAAATATTGGTCTACCTGTTCCTCAAGGATTCACAATTACAACTGAAGCTTGTACTCAATATTATGAGGATGGTAGAGAAATTAATGCTGAAATTCAAAGTCAAATCAATGAGTATATTGGTAAAATGGAAGAGATAACAGGAAAGAAATTTGGAGATAAAGAAAATCCTTTATTAGTTTCTGTTAGATCTGGAGCTAGAGCATCTATGCCTGGTATGATGGATACAATCCTTAATTTAGGATTAAATGAGGATGTTGTTAATGTTTTAGCTGAAAAGAGTAATAATCCAAGATGGGCATGGGATTGTTATAGAAGATTTATTCAAATGTATTCTGATGTTGTTATGGAAGTTGGTAAAAAATACTTTGAAGAATTAATTGATAAAATGAAAGCTGAAAAAGGGGTAAAACAAGATGTAGAACTTGATGCTGATGACTTAAAGGAATTAGCTAACCAATTTAAAGCTGAATATAAGAATAAGATTGGAACTGATTTCCCTGATGATCCAAAAGAACAATTAATGGGAGCTATTAAAGCTGTATTTAGATCATGGGATAATCCAAGAGCTAATGTTTATAGAAGAGATAATGATATTCCTTATTCATGGGGAACTGCTGTAAACGTTCAATCAATGGCTTTTGGTAACATGGGTGATGATTGTGGAACTGGTGTTGCTTTCACAAGAGATCCTGCTACAGGTGAAAAAGGTTTATTTGGTGAATTCTTAACTAATGCTCAAGGTGAAGACGTTGTTGCAGGCGTTAGAACACCAATGAAGATTGCTGAAATGGAACAAAAATTCCCAGAAGCATTTGAACAATTTAAAGAGGTATGTAAAACTCTAGAAGAACATTATCGTGATATGCAAGATATGGAATTTACTGTTGAACATGGTAAACTTTATATGTTACAAACAAGAAATGGTAAACGTACAGCACAAGCTGCTTTAAAAATTGCTTGTGATTTAGTAGATGAAGGAATGCGTACAGAAGAAGAAGCTGTCTTAATGATAGATCCTAGAAACTTAGATACATTACTACATCCACAATTTGATCAAAAAGCTTTAAAAGAAGCACAAGCTATTGGTAAAGGATTAGGAGCATCTCCAGGTGCTGCTTGTGGACAAGTTGTCTTCTCTGCTGAAGATGCTGAAAAATGGCATGCTGAAGGTAAGAAAGTTGTTCTTGTTAGACTTGAAACATCTCCAGAAGATATTACAGGTATGAAAGCTAGTCAAGGTATTTTAACAGTACGTGGAGGTATGACTTCTCATGCTGCTGTTGTTGCTCGTGGTATGGGTACTTGTTGTGTATCTGGATGTGGTGAAATCCAAATGGATGAAGCTAATAAACAATTCACTTTAGCTGGTAAAACATTCCATGAAGGAGATGTTATCTCTATTGATGGATCTACTGGTAATATTTATGATGGAGCTATTCCTACTGTTGATGCAACTATCGCAGGTGAATTTGGACGTGTTATGGAATGGGCTGATAAATATAGAAGATTAAGAGTAAGAACTAATGCTGATAACCCTACAGATACTAAGAAAGCTGTTGAATTAGGAGCTGAAGGTATTGGATTATGTCGTACTGAGCATATGTTCTTTGATGAAGAAAGAATTCCAGCTATTCGTAAGATGATCTTATCTGAAACAGTTGAACAAAGAGAAGCTGCTTTAGACGCTTTAATTCCATTCCAAAAAGGTGACTTTAAAGCTATGTATAAGGTATTAAAAGGATTACCAATGACAGTACGTTACTTAGATCCACCTCTACATGAATTCTTACCTAAAGAAGAAGCTGATATTGAAGCTTTAGCTAAAGATATGAATGTATCTGTAGAGCATTTAAAAGCTAAATGTGACGAATTACATGAATTCAACCCAATGATGGGACATAGAGGATGTCGTTTAGCTGTTACTTATCCAGAAATAGCTAGAATGCAAACAAGAGCTTTAATGGAAGCTGCTATTGAAGTTAAAGAAGAAGAAGGATACGATATTGTACCTGAAATTATGATTCCATTAGTAGGTGAAGTTAAAGAATTAAAATTTGTTAAGGATATTGTTGTCGAAGTAGCTGAACAAGTTAAGAAAGAGAAAAACTCTGATATGGAATATCATATTGGTACTATGATTGAAATACCAAGAGCTGCTTTAACAGCTGATGAAATAGCTAAAGAAGCTGAATTCTTCTCATTTGGTACTAATGACTTAACACAAATGACTTTTGGTTTCTCTAGAGATGATGCAGGTAAATTCTTAGGTGCATATTATGATCATAAGATTTATGAGCAAGATCCATTTGCTAAACTAGATCAAACTGGTGTAGGACAATTAGTTGAAATGGCTGCTAGTAAAGGTAAAGCTACTAGACCTAATATTAAATTAGGTATCTGTGGTGAACATGGAGGAGATCCATCATCAGTAGAATTCTGCCATAATGTAGGATTAACTTATGTATCTTGTTCTCCATTTAGAGTACCTATTGCTAGATTAGCTGCTGCTCAAGCTGCAATCAAAGAAAAACAAGCTTAATAATAAAGATTAAAGACTAAGGAAACTTAGTCTTTTTCTATGATATTTTTTATAAAAATTACATTAATAATGCATTGAATGTATATACAATTGTATTGACTTTATATACAAATATATGATATACTCTTTAACGATTGGTACTCAGGAAACTTATGAAGCCCTGAGTCAATTTTTTTATGGGGGAATATTATATGAAAGAATATAAACATAATGAAGAATTATTAGAACATTTAAAAAATAAAAATGTAATAATTGATGATGAGAATAGAGCCTTAAATATTATAGATAATTATTCATATTATTCTGTTATTAACACATATAAATATGTATTTAAAAAAGATGATAATACATATTTTGAAAATGTTCATTTTAATGAAATATATTCTTTATATGATTTTGATAAAAATATAAGAGTTATATTTTTAAAGTATGCTTTAGAATTTGAATTAAAAATAAGGGGTATGATGGGAAATATAATTGCTAAGAATTATGGGATTAAAGATTATCTTAACAAAACAAATTTTGATGAATTAGCAAATGAAGATGATATAAATGATGTAATTGATTCTATCATAACAGAAATAGATAAAAATAAAGGCAAGCATCCAGCTATTACGCATTATGATCAAACCTATGGCTTTATACCTCCATTTGTTGCAATTAAAATCTTATCTTTTGGACAAATAAGTAGATGGTATGGATTATTAAAACAATCAGATAGAAATGAAATAGCTAAAAAATTTAATGTATCACCAAAATTATTAAAACAAATTCTTATTAATATGACATTAGCAAGAAATATTTGTGCTCATTCTGATAGATTATTTTCTTTTCATAGTAAATTTTTTATGACTTTTAGCTTAATAGATAACACATATAAAATAAATAACAATTCAACTAATTTATATATGTTAATTAGAAGTATGGAAAAATTCTTAAATGAACAAGATTACAATGACTTAATAACTTTGATTACTAAAGAGTTTGATAAATTAAATAAGTCTATTAAATCAATAGATGCTAGAATAGTTTTAAAAATTATGGGATATCCTAATGTATAAATTATGATGATAATTCATATAATATTATTGATTAGTATTTAAGAAACTTACGAAGCCTTAAGTCAATCTACCTAATTTCTTTTATGAAATTAGGTGTTTTTTATTAATTGGTGACTATGATGTAATTAATCTTTCAAAGAAAAACAAGCTTAATAACAAAGATTAAAGACTAAGGAAACTTAGTCTTTTTTTGTGATATAATGATATTATAGTAAAAGATATTTGTAGCGAAAGAGGAGTATATATGAAGTTAATTGAATTAAAATGTAATAATTGTGGAGCTAATTTAAAAGTAAATTCTGAATTAAATGAGGTTTATTGCAATTATTGTGGCAATAAAATGCTTATTGATGATGAAGCAACTACTATTGAAAGAGTAGAAAATGCTAAAATAAAAAGTCGAAAATCAAAGCATGAACAAGATATGAGAGAAAAAATAGATAATTATGAATTTGAAAAAAAAGTAAAAGAAGATGCATTTAGAAAAAAAGTAAGAATATCAATTGTATTAGGTGTGATTAGTTTTGCCTTGTTTATGATTGGCAGTTTTGTTAATGAAGATAACTTGTTTAGTATGTTTGGGCCAATACTAGGATTGTATCCGATTATAGGTATAATGCTTGTATGGACTAATGATAAAAAATAAATTAAATAATAATTATAAGTTAAAGACTAAGTTATACTTAGTTTTTAATTATTTTTATGATAAAATTAAGATGGTGAAATATAATATGGATATAGGAATTTTATTACCAATATTTTCTTTACCTAGTAAATATGGTATAGGAGATTTGGAATATGAAGCTTATGAATTTATTGATATTTTAAGTAAGTATAATGTTAAATATTGGGAACTATTAAATTTTAATGATTTTAAACAAAATATAAATATTATTAGTAAATGGTGGAATTAATAATTAAAAAAATATGAAGGTGAAATAATGAGATTAATAGATAATGTAATTGATTCTTTAAGATTTAAAGATACTATATTTATAAAAGAAAATAGTGATTTACAAGATAGATATGATGCCTTAATAAGATTAAATAATGAATTTCCTAATAATGAAGAATTATTAAGTGAATTATTTATAATTAAAAAAGGTTTAGATGGAGAAAATGAAATAGCTTATCAATTAAAAAAAGCTCACATAGGAATGTATGTATTAAGAGATATAAAACTTAAATATGATGATTTAACTGCTCAGATTGATTATATAGTTATAACACCTGTTTATATATATTATATTGAATGTAAAAATCTAGTTGGAAATATTACAGTAACAGATAAAGGAGATTTTATAAGAGAATTTTCTATTAATGGTAAAAAGATTAAGAAAGGAATGTATTCACCTTTAAGACAAGTAGAAGCACAAAGAGAAGTAGTAAGAAAAATATGGGAAAGTCAGTCATCTAAAGTAACTAAATTATTAAGTTCTAATAAGTTTAATTATTACCGAAAAGTTTTAGTTGTAGCTGCTAATCAAGATACTATTTTAAATACTACAAGAGCACCTAAAGATATGAAATATAAAATATTACGTGCTGATGCATTAATAAGACAAATTGAATATGATTTAAACCATAGAGCTTCTAATGAAATTTTAGAAACAAAAAAGAGTATGGAAGAAATTGCTAATTCTTATTTGAACTTGTCATTCAATGAATCTATTGACTATTATACATATTATAAAAATAAGTATTGTTATAATAATAATAATATATCTATTAATGATGATTTAAAAGAAAGATTGATTAATTTTAGAAAAGAAAGATCTAAAGAAATGAATATGCCTGCTTATTATGTATTTACTAATGATGAACTAGATAAATTAGTTATTGTAAGGCCTAAAACAATGGAAGAATTAAAAAACTCTAATGTTTTGACACCTATTAAAGTTAAAACACATGGTGGAGCAATATTGGAGGTTATTAATAAATAAAAGATATGGCATACTATTATAGTTGACATAATTAATGAGTTAGGTATAATTATATTAGAGAATAGAGATGATATTTATGGATACAATGGGATTAGGAATAAGGGATTTAGAAACAATGGAAAGATTTTTACATGGAGAAAAAATAGAGTCTACTTCTAATGTTCCTTTTTATTATGTTAATAGCCCTATGGAAGCAATTATTGTAGTACCTAGTAATTTAAGAGCATATAGAAAAGCACCTTATTTAACAGAATCAATGAATGTAAATGATATAAAATTACTTGAAGCTATGAATAATAGATATATACCTATTTATAATTCTGAAACTAATCAATTATTATTTACAGAAGAAGAATTTCGCTTATTTCGTGTAAGAATGGGTGGTTTAAAAGAATATGGAGCTGGTGATTATACTTTTTCACCAAATTTATATTTTCCAGGTTTAGATAAGTATTTAAGTAAAATAGATGAAAATATAAGACAAGTTGATTTCTATCGTGATAAAGTTTATCAAGAAATTATTAGGCAATTAAGTAAATATGGATTTACTGTTACTATTGGATGTAATTCAGGAGGGGATATTGAATTAGTTGAAGCAGGATCTACTGATCGATATACTAATGTTCCATCATTAGATGGTAGTCAAAAATGGGATTTTGATTTTACAATTCGTTTTAATCCTGAATTAACTTGGAAAGTAAAACAAATATTAGAAAATGATTTACAAGCTGAAGGACATATTACAAAGACTTCTACTTATAAAGTAAGATTAGTTGATGTTACTATTCCTGAACTTGAAAAACCTCTTGATATTGATTTTTCATTAACACCACAAAAAGATAATTATCTTTCAACAGAGGATGCAATTAAAGAAAGATTAGAGAATATGAGGGCTCAAGATCCTCAAAAATATCGTTTAGTATTAGCTAATATTATGTATGCTAAAGATATGTTAAAAATGGCTGGTAGTTATAAACCTGCTCGAGGTATTCTAGAAGGAGATCGCCAAAATGGTGGTTTAGGTGGCGTAGGTATTGAAAACTGGATACTTCAAAATGGAGGATCACTTATTGATGCTTGTGAAGAATTTTTAAGACATGCTGAAGGTAAAGAATTTAAAGACTTTGAACAAGAATATGCCATAATGGATTTTGGAGCTAATCATGTAGCTAAGTCAAAACGTATTTGGCCTTATGATAATTTTATTATTAATAATATGCGTTATTTAGGATATGAAAGAATGCGTGAGACTTTAAGAACTTTTATGGAGACATATGAATTAAAAACAGATACAGAAAAAGTAGCTAGTTAAGCTCTTTTTTTTCGTTATGAGGTATGATAGAATATTAACTTGGAGTTGAGTTTATGATATTATTTGATCAAAAAGAAAAGGTTAATATTCTAGAAGCTATTATTAAAGCTAAAATAGAAATTGAATTAATAAAGAATCCTGGTAGTTATTTAGGTAGTACCTTATTTGCTTATGAAGATGATACATCTAATTTTGATATTATTAATTTTGTATTGCCAGGTAAATCTCATATATCTAAATATTTTACTATTGGTGATTTAAGATTTAGTAGTTATGATGTATGTGTTACTGATATAGCGCATTGTGATGATATTGCTAGTAGTGATATTTTATATGATCCTAATGAAATAATTAAGTCTATTAAAGAACGTTTAATAGAACAAGGTGATATAAAAATAGGTAGTAATCAATATGTATTTGAAGAAAGTATTAAAAGAAGATTAAGTAGTGCTGTACCTAGTAGGTTTGCTTTTGATAATCCAAATAGAGAACATCTTGCTATCTTAGAACTCGTAATATCTGTTTATCAAACATTATTAGATTCTGGATATGATGAGAGAACTTTATTCCGTTTAGCTTCCAATACCTTTTTTAGTGATGAGGGAGATAACATATTAGGTATAGCTTATGCTTGTTATAAGAAGGCTAATGATATTACAGAAAGTACGATTGATAGTTCTTTTCAAAAGTTTCTTAAATAGTTTACAATTATAGTTATTATGTATTATAATTAAATAGGTGATAATATGAAAGTTTTATGCATTGGACATAATGCTTATGATATAACTACTCCTTTAGAAGAATATCCTAAAGAGAATACTAAAAATCGTGTTCATGAGCGTATTGAATGTGGTGGAGGCCCTGCAGGCAATGCTGCCTATTTATTAGCTAAATGGGGTGTTGAAACTTATATAGCAGGTATTGTTGGTAATGATTTATATGGTAAAAGAATACGTGATGAATTCCGTACTATAGGCGTTAATATTGATTACTTACAGTTAAATGATAATTATACTACAACATCAAGCCATATAATTGCTAATAGAGCTAATGGAAGTAGAACAATTCTAACTTATCGTCCTAGTGATATGAAAATGGATGCTGTTAGTATTGATTTTGAACCTGACATTATCTTATTAGATGGACAAGAATATGAAATGTCAATGAAAACGATTAAGGAACATCCTGATGCTATTGTTGTTATTGATGCAGGACGTGATCGTAAAGAAGTAAAAGATTTATGTTATTTATGTGACTATGTGGTATGCTCTAAAGAATTTATGGAATTAGTAAGTGGTGTTACTATTCAAGATAAAGAATCTTTAGATGCTGCATTCAAAAAAATAGAGGAAGAATTTAAAACAAATGTTATTGTTACTTTAGAAGCGTTAGGTTGTGCTTATCGTAATGATAATAAAGAAATTGTTGTTATTCCATCCGTTCAAGTAAAAGCTGTTGATTCAACAGGGGCAGGGGACATTTTCCATGGAGCTTTTGTCTATGGTTTAACACAAGATTGGCCAATGGAAAAAGTACTTAGATTTGCTAATGTAGCAGGTGCTATGTCTGTAACAAGAATTGGTGGACGTAATTCCATCTTCTCTATTAATGAAATGGAAGAAGTATTTAATGAAGTTAAATGAAATAATATTTACTGATTCATTACCTTCTTTAGATCTACACGGTGTTGATCGTGATTATGCCGTCATTAAAATTAATGAATTTATCCATGATAACTATATTATGGGCAATGAAAATGTTGTTATTGTTCATGGTATAAGTGGTGGTATTATTAAAAAGACTACTCATGATACTTTAAAGAAAAATAAATATGTTTTAGATTATCAAGTTTATGCAGGTAATGTTGGATGCACAATTGTCGAATTATTGCATAAATAGAACTTGACAATTTATATAAAAAGTGTTAGTATAGAGCTCATCTTATGAAAAGAGGGGGATTTTGTATGTACGAAGAGAGAAGAGAGACTTTTTCAATAAGGGATTTATTATTACAAATTGTATTAATCGTTTTATTCGTAATTTTATTAGTTTGGATTTTCCCAACTAAAGGATATATGAAAAAATTCTTTAATACGAATATTAAAAGTGAAACTAGTGCTAAAGTAGATGCAAGTTCAGAAGATATTGATAAATTTGCTGTACTTTATAATCAAATTTTCGCTGATAATATTGAAAGAATGAAAAATGGCGCTGTCGGATATTATACTAATGAAAGATTACCTAAAAATGTTGGTGATTCCGATAAGATGACATTAAATCAAATGTATGAAAAACATTTAGTTTTAAAATTAACTGATAAGAATGGCGTTGCTTGTGATGGCGAAAAATCATATGTTACAATTACTAAGTATAAAGACGAATTCCAAATGAAAGTTAATTTAAGTTGCGGATCAGAAGAGGATTATATTATTGTTTATTTAGGATGTTATGATTACTGTGATGCTACAGGTGTTTGTGAGAAACAAGAAACACCTTCTAAGCCAACACCATCTAATCCTACTCCATCTAATCCAACTCCAAGTACTCCAACTAAAAAATATGTTTGTGAGTATGAGAAGAGAACAGATGGTAAATGGACTGATTGGAGTTCATGGTCTAAATGGACAACTAATAAATTAACTGCTAATGACTATACGCAAGTAGAGACTAAAACTGAAAAAGTTGTAACTGGATATACAGAAAAGAAAGTACAAACAGGAACCAAAACAGAAACTTATATTAAAGGATATACAACTGAAAGATATATCAAAGGATATACAACTGAAAAATATATCAAAGGATATACAACTGAAAAATATATAACTGGTTATAAAGATGAACAATATGTAACTGGTTATAAGACAGAACAATATATTAAAGGATATACAACTGAAAAGTATGTTTCTAAATATGTAACTCAAAAAGTTAAAACAGGTACAAAGAAAGTACAAACAGGAACTACTACTAAAACTGTAACTGTAAAAGTACCTTCAGGAACTACTAAGGTTTATGTAAGCTCTAGTAGTGGATCTACTATACCTTCAAGTGGTAATGGTTATGTATATGTTAAAACAGGTTCTAAGACAACCCAAAGCTGTTCAAGTTGTGCTATTAAGACAACTTATACATGGGATGTTTACCAAGTTGTAACTGTATATAAGACTGAAAAGAGAACAGAACAAGTACCAGTTTACAAGACAGAAAATGTTTATGAAGAAAAACAAGTTCCAGTTTATGCTACTAAAAAAGTTCCTCAATATGGAACAAGACAAGTACCACAATATGGAACAAGAAAGGTACCAGTATATGGAACTAGAAAAGTGCCTGTATATAGTACTAGAAAAGTTCCAGTATATGGAACTAAACAAGTACCAGTATATGGAACTAGAACAGTACCAGTATATGAAACTATAAAAGTACCTACTTATAAAAATGTAACTTATTATCGTTCAAGAACTAGAGAATATAAAGGTGGAACTGTTGATAGAAAATGGAGCACTTGTGATCCAGTGGATTCTAAGTTAACATCTCAAGGCTATAAATTAACAGGTAATAAAAAAGAAGCCTAGTGTAAATAGCAAACAGTAAAGAAGCACTTTTAAGCTTCTTTTTGTTTGACAAGTCTATATGATTGTGTTATCATAATTTTAGAATAAGAATAATATAATTATAATAGGAAGGGGCTTGTCATGAAGAGCACATATTTGTTTGACTATGTTAATGAAAATGAATTCAAAAAGTTAGAACGTTCCATAAAAAAATATAACATGCTTGCCTATAAGAAATTATATTTTGAATATTATCCATCTTTAAAAGAGGGAAATTTCCTAGGACAGTTGATTTCAACTAATAAGACAAATGGGACTAAAACCTATGAATTAAAATTACCAACTGATGCTTTATTTTCTAAGGTACATGGTGATATAAAATTATATTATTTAGTTTATGAAAAAGAAAAGATAGTAATGTTAGATAAGTTTGAACCTATGGATATTCTTAGTGAAGGACATGCCAGTGAATTAGTTACTTATAAAGGAGTTATGGTATCTAAACAGCATGCTGAAAAGGATATGTTTAAGATTAACTTATTAAATATGATTGATAAGTAAAAAATAGAAGTTGTTTACTTCTATTTTTTTATGTTATAATGAATTAGGTGATAGAATGAAAAAAACATTATTATGTATAATATGTCTTGCTTTAACATTTCTTATGGTAGGGTGTGGTAAAGATACGTCAAAGGAGGAAGAGAATATGAATGAACAAGATAATTATTTAACTGGATTACATTATGTTAAAATTGAAATAGAAAACTATGGAGATATTGAATTAGAATTGGATGCTGATGTAGCACCTATTACAGTTACTAATTTTATTAATCTAGTTAATGAAAAATTTTATGATGGATTAACGTTTCATCGTGTTGTTAAGGGATTCATGATTCAAGGAGGAGATCCTGATGGTAATGGTACTGGGGGATCACCTAATACTATTAAAGGGGAATTTGCTTATAATGGTGTAAATAATACTATATCTCATAAAAGAGGTGTTATTTCTATGGCTCGTAGTCAATCATATGATAGTGCAAGTAGTCAATTCTTTATTTGCCATGAAGATTCTACTTTCTTAGATGGAAAATATGCTGCTTTTGGGCATGTTACTAAGGGCTTAGATGTAGTTGATAAAATAGCCGAAGAAACAATTACGGAAGATGATGGAGAGACTGTAGCGCCTAAAAATCAACCTAAAATTACAAGAATAACAGTAATTAATAAGGATTAAGTCATGAAAGAATATACAGGACGTGAAATAGCTATTTTTACTGATGCTCATGGACTTCTTGAACCTACGCAAGCTGCTTTAGAAGATATGGCTAAAAGAGGAATAACGGAAATATATTCATTAGGTGATAATATAGGTGTTGGGCCTAATCCTAGTGAGGTATTAGATCTTTTAAGACAATATCATGTTAAATCGATAGCTGGTAATTCAGAAGAATATATTACTTTAGGTATTGAGCCTTTTAGAACATATTTTAATTCTTTAAAAGAAGCTAGTAATACATGGACTTTATCTAAATTAAATGAAGAACAAATAGCACTTATTAAGTTATTTCCTCATTCTATTGAGTTATTAATAGGTGGTAAAAGGTTAGCTTTATGTCACTTTGCTAATGACGTTAGAATTGATTTTAATGCTCATAGTACATGGACATATCAAAGAGGTTTTGACTTTATGGGAACAGGGGATAGAATTAGATCTAATCCATCCCACCAATTTGATTATACTAATAGTACTGCTCAATTAGCTGAAATAGAAAGAATGATTAAAACGTATGGCGCTGATCATCCTTTTGTTAGAGGATATTTATCCGCTAAAGATGATCCTTTGTTTGCTAAAAAAAGAGTTGAGTTCTTTGATGCTGTAGTTCAAGGGCATGTACATTGGAAATTATATGATGATAGTGCTCCTACTAAGTTTTATTCGATAAGAGCAGTTGGTATGGCATATCGTAGGGATCCTATTGATACAGCCTCTTATGTTATTTTAAGAGAACATACTGAAGGGTTTGATCTTGAAGAAGTATTAGTTCAATATGATCGTGAAAAGATGGTAGCTAGTATTTTATCTAGTGATAGTCCAGATAAAACTATTCGTAAGTTTGCTGCAATATAAAAAAAGTATATATCAATATACTTTTTTATTTGGTAGGAGATTCAGCAATAAATATTTTCTTATTATCATAATCAACAGTGATTATTCCTCCTAAAGGAATAATACCTGTAAAGAAAGCATGTCCTACATTTATATTATACATAATAGGTAAATTAGTTAGATTAAATTCTTTCATTACTTTTAAATAGATTTCTTTATATTCATCATAGTATTTTTCCATAGATGGTTTACCCACGATAATACCTTTAATAACATTTAATATACCTTGAGCTCCTAAGTTTCTTAAATAATATAAAAGGGTATCAGGAGCAATTTCTTCTTCACTTGTTTCTAGTAATAATATTTTATCTTTCCATTCATCTAATTTAGGCCATATTGATGTTCCATTAACCATTGGGAATACATCAATACATCCTCCAATAACTTCTCCTGTTATAGTTCCACTTCCTTGTAATACTTCATATCCATGTTCTTCTTTAGTCATTTCTTTTTCTTTATTAATATTTTCAATTCCCCATGGAATGTAATCTTTTGACCAATATTCACTTGATTTTATTTCATAGCCTGTACTATCTTTAAAAAGAATATTTTCCATAGCTTTTTTGACATAATCAGGCATTTTAACATAATCAGCTATTTCACACATAATAGTTGGTCCATAGAAAGATATAAGTCCTGCTTTTCGCATCATAAAGTGATTAGATGTTGTATCTGAATATCCCATAAATACTTTAGGATTCTTTTTTATTACATCAAAATCGATATAAGGTAGTAAACGAATTGAATCATTTCCTCCTATAGCACAAAAGATACCCTTAATTGTTTTATCTTTAAAGGCATCCATTAAGTCTTTAGCACGTGCTTCAGGATGTTCATATAAATACTTAATACCTTTTAAAGCATTAGGCATTGTAACTACCTCTAAACCAAATATTTTTTCTAATCTTTCTTTAGCTATATCTAATTTATGAATTAGGGCTTCTTCACCTAATAATCCTGCAGAAAGACTTACAATAGCAATTTTATCACCTTTTTTTAATTTTTCTGGCTTAATCATATTATCATCTCCTAAGATTATTATACAATAAAAAAATATTAGATTAAACTAATATTTATAATTTATGTATTTTAGCGATAAAAAAGCCTTCAAAATATTTATTAGGACAAATCGTAATAACATTATCTAAAGTACTAGGTAAATAGTTATCTTTAGATATATTTAATTCTATAGGTAGTAATTCTATATTATATTCTTGCATTACTTTTTTTATGATGTCTTCATTTTCTTCTTTTAATATAGAGCAAGTAGAATAAATCATTGTTTGATCTTTTTTTAGAAGGCTTAATGCTTTACGTAGTAATTCTAACTGACGATTGGTAATCTTTGTTATTCTTTCTTCGGTAAAGATATCATTATTAGAATCTGGATTAGTTAAGGTTCCACTTCCACTACAAGGAGCATCTAATAATATTTTATCAAAAGAGAAGAAAGGATCTAGATATCTCGCATCTTCCATTAGAATGGTAGTACAAGTAACACCTTGTTTATTTAAATTATATTTTAATCTATCAGCACGTATTTTATTTTTTTCACACGCTGTGATACGTACTTTATTATTTGTTTCCATAGCTATTTGGGTTGTTTTAGAACCAGGAGCAGCACACATATCTAATATATGCTCATTATCTTTTGGAGAAAGTGCTAAAACGGGTAACATCGAAGAAAGACTCTGTAAATAAATTAATCCATTATTATAAGCATCCAACTTTTTTATATCATCTTCTTTTTTATTTAATACAATATAGGCATTAGAATACCATGTAACACTTTGTAATTCTAAGCCATCACGTTTTAATTCCTCTAAGATGATATCTTTATCTTCTTTTAAAGTATTAAGACGTAATGATGTTAATCTTTCTTGATAACCCATGAGTATTTTATCACTTAAATCTTTATATTCCGTATTTAATTTATCCATTAGATAACTAGGTAACATACTAATTCTCCTTTATAAATTCTATTTCATCATTTTTATTTATCTTTTTAGCAAATTCCTTAATTCTTTCCTTTTATTTTAGGATAATATTCCCATACTTTTTTATCTATATCTTCATATAAATATATATTTACTTTAAATATATTTTCAGATATTTCAAAATCAACTCTATCGATAAGGCATGCAACATCATCAGGATTTTTTTCTAAATAAAATGGATTAATTCTGGAATGACCAAAATCTAATTTATCACATATCAAAAGGATATGATTAAATAAAGACATCGAAGATATTTCTTCTTTATCATGATGATGTAAAATAGCTAAACTAATTTTATTTAGGTCTTCTTTATTTAGCTTATTTTTAAAGTACTCATTAACAAATTCATAACCTTTTTCACAGTGCTTAGCATTCCCATAAATTTGTCCTATATCATGGAGTAGGGCAGCCATCTTTAATAAGTTAGTATCTTTATCATTAATATTTAATAACTGACACATTTTAGTAACATTAATTATAACGCCTTCAGCATGTTTTATGCCATGTAAAACTTTACCAGTATTATTTGCATCTATTTCCTTTAATTTATTAATTATTACTTCATCTTTTAGTATATCTTCATATTTCATTTCATTCACCTTATATAGCTATTATAACAAATAATATTATTCTTTATAAATAAATTTTATAAAAACTAAAGACTTTTCATTAGAAAATTGATACAATCTAGGTGGTGATAATATGAAAAATAAATATATATATTGTCCTAACTGTGGAACTAAAAATTCTAATAAGTCTAAAGTTTGTAAGGAATGTAAAGAAAAGATAGAAGTTAAAGATCATCTTTTTAGAGAATTTATATATAACCATACCAAAGATAAAATAAAAAGTGATATAACAGATAATATTTTTTCGCTTCTGGCAAGATTTTTAATAAGTCATTTATTTGGTGCTGTATTTGTTGCTACTATAGTTTTTACAGGCGTATCAACTATTACTTATGTGAATAATACTAGTAGCAAAGTTTATACAAAAGTCAAGAAAGCACCTGTTGTTTCGACAACCTGTCATAAAGTTAATTCATTAAATCCTGTATCAATTTGTTCAGAAGGGTATGAATTAGTTGATGGTAAATGCCTAAAAGAATCTACTATTGAGGCCAAAGAAAATAATGTTTGTGAAAATGGATATTATTTAAAAGGAAGTAAATGCGTTAGTAATAAGACTTATACTACCTATGAAAAACAATGTATTGTTACTGATGAAATAGCAAAGCAAGTTGGATTATCAAGTAAAAATGATAAAAATATAATAGGAGCGCATATAGAAGGTAATTTATGTTATATGAGTGTATGTAATAGTGATGGATGGGTTGATGGAAAGTGTAATGCTGGAAGTAATCTACCAATAAGTTTTACTTCTGTTCCTGTTTGTGCTAAAGGGACAACTCTTATTGATGGTGAATGTAGAACAAGTAAAACACCTAAAAAAGAATATACATGTGAAAAGGGAGAACTAGATAATAATAAGTGTATTATAAAAGAAGAAGAAACACCATCTCTATCATGCCAAGATGGATACATTTTCAATGATAAATGTAATATGTGTGATGTGGGGTAAATTATGAAATGTAGTAAATGTAAAACTGATAATGCTATAAAAGCAAATTATTGTAAGAAATGTGCTAAAAAGTTTACTAAAAAAGAAAAGGAAAAAGCTTATCAAAAAACGATATATGGTAAAATTGATTTATTTGAAAAATGGTATAATCGTTTTACTTTAACCGTTATACTAGATCATTGGATTTTTAAAACATTAGTAATTATATTTATATTATCTTTTGGTATTCTATTTTGTCTTGAAAATGGAACACATTTAAAAATATTAGGAAATGATATGTATGATATTTATTATACAAAAGATAATAAAGCTTATTATTTAATATCGAAAGAAAATTAAGATAAGATTCCCCTTGATTTATTTATCCCAAATAGAGTAGAGTCTATTGAAGTAAATCATTACAATAATAATGATGAACTATTAGGTAGTAAAGAATATGAAAGGAATGTAGAAATAGTTTTGGAAACATATTCCGATGATTATTATATTTTAGTTGCTAAATATAAAGGAAACAAAAAAGATAATTTGAAAATATTTTCATTTAAAGCAAATGATGTAGAAATTGTAGAATAGAAAGTTTAAAATAGCCTTGTGCTATTTTTTAATATAAAAAAATCAATCTTATGATTGATTTATATATTAGTTGTGTGAATGACGTAGTAAATTAAAGTTCAATAAGTTTTTGCGTTTCAATATATTTGTAAAAATCATTACAAGAAATGTGATCTTTCGGTTTTTGATATTCATATAAATACAAATTAGCATTTGCTTTAACTTCACTATGGTCATTTCTAAATTTATCTATTATATCTTTTAATAAAAATTCTTTAGTTATGTATTCATGAATTCCTTTATATTTACTCCAAGAATGTTCAAACCAATAGTGCTTACCATTATTTTCAAAAGTTAAAAAAGTATGTGAAGGTAACATATATCCATCTGAGATAAAGATAAAATATGTTTTTATTGTTATATTATTTTCAGAAAATAATTTTCTTTCTAATTCTACCTGATCCCAACATACCCCACATTTTGATTGCATTAATTCTTCAGGCGTTTGTAGATAATAGAAATTTTCAAATTCTTCATCCCATTTTTGGGTATTGATATTTATTATATTATTTCCATCTTCATCCTTAAATCCATATTCAATTGAATCCATTAAATTCATTATTTTACCAACTGTTTCTAACATAAATTTACTCCTATTTAAAATGACTTTGCTATTTTGATAATAAAAAATCAGTCATATCTAGACTGAAAATATATTTAAAGTTCGAATAAATCGAACAGAAATATCAATGGTGCGAGTGAAGGGACTTGAACCCCCATGCCTTGCGGCGCTAGATCCTAAGTCTAGTGCGTCTGCCAATTTCGCCACACTCGCAGTGGTGGATCTTGTAGGACTCGAACCTACGACCGCCCGGTTATGAGCCGGATGCTCTAACCAACTGAGCTAAAGATCCATGACTTCTTAAATATAACATAATTATGATTTTAATGCAAGAGATATTATTTAAAAAGATATAAAAAATAATATTTATTATGATTTGACAAATAAAGAAAAAAGTGTTAATATAGACGACATCTTATGAAAAGAGGGGAATTTTTATATGAAAAAGAATTTATTTAACTTAGAAAAATTAACTCAAATATTTAAGAATGGAAATGCAAAGACAAAAAGAAAAGGATTAGGAAAAAGACTTGCAGCTATTGGATTATCTGCTGTATTAATGACATCTGTATTAACTGGTTGTGGTAATTCTAAGAATACTGATCCAGATACTCCATCTACAAGTGTAACAGAAAGTACTGAAACACCTGATACAACTGTTCAAGTACCTGATAGTGAAACATTTACTATTACTGAAGAAGATTGGAATTCATTTGTTGATGAAGCATGGGCAGGTATTCAAGGAAAAGTTAATAATATTGATTATGAAGCATTTAAATCTGCTTTAATGATATTTAATATTCAATATTTAGATGAGAATAATGCAGGAATCTTAACTAATTATTATGGTAAAGGTATTAATATTGAAAATGAAATCAAAAATGCTAATTCTTTATTAGGTCAATTACGTGAGCATAATACAACTTCTGATGATATTTACAAAGTTGGTAGCCTTTTAATTTCTACTAAAGATCAAGCAATTGTTAATGTTTTAGATTCTTATTTAAGAGAGATTAAAAATCCAGAAACAACTCAAGAAAGAGTTGAAGAGATATTTAATTTAATTAAAGATTTTGCAACTGGTAAAGGTAAAATTCCTGTTAAAATAGGTGATGATATCGTTGAAGTTGCTGAAATTGAAACATCTAAAGGTGGAAACTTAATTGCTACTATCTATATGCAAAGTATATCTGTAGAATGTCAAGAAAAGATTCCTACAGAAGAGAGAGCTGAATTAGATAATAGTTTAAGAGCTCAAGATTCAATTGCTAGAATTCAAGAAGTTATGATTAGAAATAATGCTATAGCATCTGTAACAAATCCTCAAGTATCTGAAGAAGAAACAAATGCTTTAGTAGAAAGAATGAATAAAATAATTCCTATCTTAGCTAATGAAACAAGTAAGATGAATGTTACAGAAGAAGAAGCTAAAGCTTTATTTGCTATTGCTAATATTAATTACTTCGCTGATTCAACTAATAATGGTAATGCTTTTGCTAAAGTATATGCAACTGATGGAAGTTTTGATATTAATAAATTATTTAGAGATGCTGAATCAGCTGTTGAAAAAATTGAAATATATAATTTAACAGCTACTGATCTTTATGATTATGGACATTTCTTCTTAGATTCTAAAACAGATATATTATCAGTAAGAGCTATTGTTAAAGTTGCTCATGATGTACATTCTGATGATGCAGCTGTTAGAGAAGATGCTTTATTAAAACTTAAAGGTTATACTCAATATTCATCTCAAACTACTATTTCATATCAAGAAAAAGATGCTAATGGAGAATTAACTGCTCCTGTTACATTAGATAAAAATGCCTTATCTTTAGGTGGAAATCAAGTAGTAGATTGGATTACATATTATACACTTTTAAATAACAAATCTAAGATTAATAATGATCAATTTGTTGGTGATATGACATCTTATGTATCTGATATGGATAATGGTCTTACTCCATATAGTGAAATTGTTTTAATGATTACTGGTTACTGTGCTGAAAATAATGTTACAGTATACGATTATGAAGTAGGTCAATATAAAATCGGAGAATAATCATAATATAAGAATAAAAATGCTTAAATAAGCATTTTTTTTCATTTTAGAGTGTTAATATGATATAATGAAATGTGAGGAGTGATATTGTGAAAATATATAATACATTGACACATCGTGTTGAAGATTTTAAGCCACATAATGATAATGTAGTAACAATGTATACTTGTGGACCTACAGTATATCATTATGCGCACATAGGTAATTTAAGGACCTATATCTTTGAGGATATTTTTGAAAAGTCTTTAAACTTTTTAGGATATAATGTTAAACGATGTATGAATATCACTGATGTAGGACATTTAAGTAGTGACTCTGATTCTGGAGAAGATAAGATGTTAAAAGGAGCTAAAAGAGAACATAAAAGTGTTCTAGAGATAGCTGATTTTTATACTAAAGCTTTTATGGATGATTGTGATGAACTTAATATTAAATGGCCTATGATTGTTTCCAAGGCTACTGATAATATTGATGAATATATAAAGATTATTACTAAATTATTAGATGATGGATATGCTTATATATCTGGTGGTAATGTTTATTTTGATACATCAAAATTAGATGATTATTATGTACTAACTAATCATAAAGAAGATGAGATGGTTGTTGGTGTTAGAGAAGGCGTTGAAGCTGACGATAACAAACATAATCAAGCTGATTTTGTTTTATGGTTTACGAAGTCTAAATTTGAAGATCAAGAGTTAAAATGGGATAGTCCATGGGGATATGGTTATCCTGGATGGCATATTGAATGTTCAGGTATTAGCATGAAGTATTTAGGTGAAGAACTAGATATACATTGTGGAGGAGTAGATAATATATTCCCTCATCATACTAATGAAATAGCGCAATCAGAAGCTTATTTAGGACATAAATGGTGTAATTATTGGGTACATGGTGAACATTTAAATGATAAGTCAGGTAAGATGGCTAAAAGTAAAGGTGATTTCTTAACAGTGTCACTATTAAAAAATAAAGGATATAATCCTTTAGCTTATCGTTTTATGTGTTTGAATTCTCATTATCGTAAATTACTTGTCTTTTCATATGAAGCTTTAGATAATATGACACAGGCTTATAATAAGTTAAAAGCTAAAACTCTTAATTTAGGAGAAGAAGAAGATAAGACCAATACGGAAGAATATATAAAACAATTTAAAGATGCTTTAGCCGATGATTTAAATACTTCTTTAGCGCTTACTATTTTATATGATGTTTTAAAAAGTGATTTAAGTAATGCTCAAAAAAGATATTTAGTAAAAGAATTTGATAAAGTGTTATCACTAGATTTATTAGTTAATGAACAAAATAGTATAAGTAGTGAATTAGAAACTTATATATTAGATTCTATTCAAAGAAGAACAGAAGCTAAAAAGAATAAAGATTTTGCTTTAGCTGATGAGATAAGAGATGAACTACTAGATAAAGGTATTGTTTTAATAGATACACGAGAAGGAACTAAATATGAGGTAAAATAATGGATACTATTATATTTACTGTTATAACCTTTTTTACTTTTGGAATTGCTATATATTCTTTTGTTAAAGTTTTTACTACTTATAATAAATATAAAAAAATAGATAATAAGAGTTCATTAAGTGGTTGTGAAGTAGCTCTTAAAATACTTTCTAATAATGGATTAGATAATGTATATGTAGTTGAAGTAAAAGGATTCTTAGAAGATCATTATGATATTAATCGTAATGTAATACGTCTTTCAACGCATACTTTTCATGAAGCATCAATGATTTCTTTAGCTTTAGCGGCTAAAGAAAGTGCATATGCTATTAAAGGTAAAAATAAATCGTTATTATTAAAAATTAAAGGACTTTTACTTCCTACTGTTACCATTATTACTTATTTAGGATATGCTGGATTATTATTAGCGCTTGCTTCTACATCTTTCTTATATATAAAGATGGCCATATCTGTTATGTTCTTTGTTGAACTATTCCATCTTATAATGTTTAAATTAGATATAGATGCAATGAAACGTGGTAATCTAGAACTAAAAAAATTACAATTAGTAAAGAAAAGTGAACTAGAAGATTTAACGATAGTTAGTAATGCGATGCGCTATTTGTCTTTAGCATCTTTAATTACTTGTATTGTCAGTTTACTTTCTAAATTATTAAAAAAATAGACGTAAAAGTCTATTTTTATTGTGAAATAATTATTTATGTTATATAATAAAAAACTATGGAGTGATTATTATGCGTACACCTAATGAAGTATTTGCTGTTATTTATAAAAAGCAATTAATATGTGATGATTTATATTTATTTATGCCTTGTAATTATTCTGAGGGAATAATAGATAGAAATGATGGGTGTTTTATTGATCACTCAGGTCATACTTTTTATAGTTGTAAAGATTTTGAATGTTTTACATCAGGTCGTGATTTATCATATTATTTTGATATCACAGCTCATGATTTACAAAATAGATATCAAATACCTAATACCTATGAAGCATTATCCCATTTTTATGATGAAATTAAAGATGTTATTTTATTAGGTTATATAGATAAAAAATGTAAGCAAATAAATGTTATATCGCTTAATAAATTACAAATTCAATCTTTAACGCATTTACCTACTTATCGTATTGATGATGGGGAAGGGTATGTTACATTAACTAAAGGACAATTAAAGAGAATGTTAGAAATACCTAATCCTAAAGAATTAAGACAATTATTAGGTAATTTATTTCGTCGAACATCTGCTATTGAAAAATTAAAAAAAGAAAAAGACATAAGTGAGATTAAGACTTCTCCTGATGGTACTGAAATATTAGAAGTAACAGTTCATGATAAAGAAGTAAAAATACCTAAATCTTTACCCAAAGTAGAAGATAGTCCAAAACCAAGTGTAATAGATGTTAGTAGCGCAACAGCATATATAAAAAATCGTATTATTGGACAAGATCAAGCTGTTGAAATGATTGTTAGTGCAGTATTTGATAATTTGTATGCTACTACTCCTGAAGAGATTATTAAACCTTTTATTATAGGGCAAACAGGAAGTGGTAAAAGCTTATTATTTAAGTTATTAGGTCAAATATTAGATGTTCCTGTTATTACTGTTGATTGTAATACCATTGTTCAAGAAGGATATCATGGTAAAAGTGTTTTAAATGTTTTAAATGATTTATATATGTTATGTGGTAAAAATATCGATAAAACAGAAAGAGCTATTGTCTTCTTTGATGAAGTAGATAAGTTAGCAAGTCGTGGAAATTCTGTTAGTGATATCGGTGCTCAACAAGCTTTACTTAAATTTATTGAAGGAAGTAAATTTAATGTTGAAATTGATAAATTAGGTAACTCTGTCATTATTGATACTAGTATGATGACAGTTGCTTGTGGAGGTGCTTTTGAAGATATCTTTAAGAAAGAAAGTCATCGTATTGGCATATATAATACTGAAGAAGAATTAGAAAAAGATGTATCTATTGATGATTTACAACAATATGGATTAGCTGATGAATTTGTTGGACGATGGAATCTTTTTGTTCAATATAATAGAGTTACAAAAGAAATGATGCGGGAAGCTCTTTTAAAAGGATTATTATCGCCATTTGTTATTCAAAATAATAAATTTAAAAGAAATTATGGCGTGGAAATCGTTTTTAGTGATGATTATATCGATCGCTTATGTGATGATGCTTTTAAAAAGAAAAGTGGCTTCCGTGGTATGAATATTGTTGTTAATGAAAGTTTAACGCATTCTAAATTTGTTTTACAAACAACGAAGTCTAAATATACAAAATTAATTGTAACTAGTGAAACGATAGATAATCCAAAAGTATATAAATTAATATAAAAAAGCCTTAAATAGGCTTTTTATGCTTTAATATATTGGACAGGTAAATCTAGATTTCTTTCATTACAGAAATTTAATAGCCAAATAGAACATTGTTCATGACTATTTAAACGAGCTACTTCTTCAGATGATAAATAAGATTGATCAAAGATACATCTTAAACCATGTTTAATAGAGTTTCTTTGTCTTATATATTCCATATAACTTACTAAGTCACATCCACGGTAATATATCATATAATCTTTTCTAATAACTTTAAGTAATTTCTTATTATGAAAATAACGTGGTAAGTTTTGAAAGAAAGTAACTATATTTCTTCCTACTTTAGCTTTTTGATAATCATGTGTTGGTATAACATGATATTGTTCTGTAAATTTATGAGCACTACGTTCAAAGAAATGAATTTTATCGTCGATAGTTAATTGATGCGTACCAATAGTTCTTACTTCTTCATCAGGAAGTTTAATACTAAAGGCATTTGAATCAATTTCTTCTCTTTTTTCAGGCCAAATGTCAAATCTTAATGGTTGTTCTATCATACGTGTTTCTGTTAGATTAGGAAAACTAATAGGAACAGGTAATAATGATTTAACTTCTTGTTCTTTTACTAAATTTCTTTTATTATAAGCTATTTCTTTAGTGATAGCCTTTTTTAAAGTTCGTAGTTCTTCAAGTGTCATCTGATCTCCTTTATCATGTAATTCTTGAATCATCGATAGATTGTTATCACGTTTTAAATATCTTATGTATTTAGCAATATCTTTTCTTAAACTACTTACTTTTTCTTGATAATTGGTAATAGTAGTTTCACTTACATTTCTTTTAGCGAGAATGGTTTTAATTTTATTAATATAATAATTTAGTTTTTTACGGATATTAATAATATCATCAATAGAATTACAAGCTAAAATTTCTTCTGTTAAACTAACAATTAAATTTTGTGCTTGAATAATAGCGTTATATTGTTTGACATTATTATCTTCTTTTTCTAGAACTTCTTTTAAATGATTAATTTCATCATCTACAAGATCACGGTTTTGTAGTAAACTAGCCTTAACTCTTTTTAAAAGTTCTTCATGATCTTTATTAATCTTTTTTATACGTTCATCAATTTTTTTCATTAGTATCACTCTCTAATTCTTCTTTTAAGGTATCGTCCATTCCTTCTAAAAGGGAGACTAAATCAATAAGTGTTTCATTATTTAAATTTTCTAAGTTAATATCTTCCATAATATTTCACCTTCAATGGTTTCTTATTATACAAAAAAATAGGTAAATATGCAACTAAATTATATGATATAGATATCCTTTTTTCTTTATTTTTATTATAATATTTAGTATAATTAACAATGGAGATGATTCTATGCATACATTAAAGATTGATGATTTATCTGTTAAGATTGGTGATAAAGTCATTCTTAATCATTTTAATTTAGAAATAAATAGTGGAGAAACACATGCTATTATGGGGCCTAATGGAACAGGTAAGAGTACATTATCAAAAGTAATCATGGGTAATACTGATTATGAAGTTATTAGTGGTGATATATTATTTGATAATAAGAGTATTTTAAAATTAACTACTGATGAAAGAGCTCGTTTAGGAATCTTTTTAGCGATGCAATCACCAATTGAAATAGAAGGAGTTAGTAATGCTGACTTCTTAAGAACAGCTGTATCAAGTAAAGAGAAAGATAATTTTAAATTATTTAAATTTATTAAAGAATTAGAACAAAGAGCTGATACTTTAAAGATTAATCAAGACTTTATTCATCGTGGAGTTAATCAAGGCTTTAGTGGGGGAGAACGTAAAAAAAATGAAGTTCTACAAATGTATATGTTAAAACCGGATATGGTTATATTAGATGAAATAGATTCAGGATTAGATGTAGATAGTCTTAAAATCGTAGGTGAAAATATTACAGATTATCAAAAAGAATATAATGCTAGTTTACTTGTTATAACACATTATAAGCGTTTATTAGATTATATTAAGCCTGACTTTGTTCATATTATGGTTAATGGTCAAATAGTTAAAAGTGGGGATGCTTCTTTAGTTAAATATATTGAAGAACATGGATATGGAGATTTAGAAGAAAAAACAAATATATCTAGTACTTGTATCGTGAAGGATATTTTAAAAAATGAATAGAATATGTATAGATAAAGAAAAAATTGAACTAAAGAAAGTAACAAAAAAAATTAAGGTAGAAACATCGTCTTCAGATGGTATCTTCGCTATTACCAAAATAAAGATTGATATCTTAAAAGATACAGATTTAGAATTAGATTTTAATTTAGATAGTAATAAATTAGATATTATTATTAATTTATTACCTAATGTTAAATGTAATATATATGAAATAAAAAAAGGATTAAAAAGTAAAGTACAATATACTTATAATTTAGATGAAAACAGTTCTTTATGTATTAATAAGTTTAATTACTTAACTGATATTAGAGAAATGATTATGATTTATTTAAAAGGAGAAAATAGTTCTATTAATTATAATTTTAAATCGATGTCTTTAGGTAATGAAACATATGATTTAGTTATTAATCATGAAGCTAAAAAAACAAATAGTAATATTAAAAATAATGTTATTAATAAAGATGGAAAAGTAAGTTTACAAGTATCTAGTTATGTACCTAAAGGTATTACTTCTTGTATTGTTAATCAAAATAATCGTATTATTAATTTTTCAAATAATAAGTGTGAAATTAGGCCTAATTTATATATTGATGAATTTGATACAACAGCTAATCATTCTGCATTAATTGGAGGATTTGATTCTGAAGAAATGTTTTATCTTATGACAAGAGGTATTAAGGAAAGTGAAGCTAATAAACTATTGATTACAGGAATCTTATTAAGTGATATAGATAATACTAAAATGATTAAACAAATATTAAAATTAATTAAAAGTTATTGGAGGTGATTTATGCATAGAGAAGACTTTGAACTTTTAAAACAAGATATTATATATTTTGATAATGGCGCAACTACTTTAAAGCCTAAATGCGTTGTTGATGCAATAAGTGATTATTACAATAACTATAGCGCTAATGCTCATCGTGGAGATTATGATATTAGTTTAAAAGTTGATGAAACATATGAAAAAAGTCGTTTCTTAGTTAGTGAATTTATTGGATCAGATAGTAATGAAGTTATATTTACTAATAACGCAACTGATGCTTTAAATAAAATTGTCTTAGGTTATTTTGCTCATTATTTAAATAAAGATGATGAAGTATTAATAACGACAAGTGAACATGCTTCTTTAGTTTTACCATGGTTTGAATTATCTAAAAATATTGGTATTAATGTTAACTATATACCACTAGATAATCATCATCATGTAACTCTAGATAATGTAAAAAAAAGTATTACACGTCATACAAAAGTTATTTCTTTAGCGCAGGTTACTAATGTTATTGGTGATGTAAGACCTATTAAAGAAATAATTGAATTTGCTCATTTAAATAATATATTAGTAGTTATTGATGGTGCGCAATCTATTCCTCATATGAAAATTAATGTTAAAGAATTAGATATTGATTTTCTAGCTTTCTCTGCTCATAAAATGTGTGGTCCTACAGGAGTAGGTGTTTTATATGGCAAATATTCTTTACTTAAGAAAATGTATCCTCTAATAGTAGGAGGAGGAATGAATGGTAGCTTTGAAGCTAATGGTGATGTATTATATAATGAACCCCCTCATTTCTATGAAGCAGGTACTCCTAATATAGCTGGTGTAATAGGATTTGGAAAATGTATTGAATATTTAAATAAAATAGGTATGGATAATATTCATAAATATGAGTTAGAATTACGTGAATATGCTTTAAATAGATTAAAAGAGATAGATAATATTATTATTTATAATGAATATAGTAAAAGTGGTATTATTGCTTTTAACTATAAAGATATTTTTGCTCAAGACTTAGCTATTTATTTAAATAAATATCATATATGTGTAAGAGCAGGCAATCATTGTGCTAAAATATTAAAAGACGAAATAAATATTAAGAATACTTGTCGTTTAAGTTTTTACTTTTATAACACCAAAGAAGAAGTTGATAAACTTATTGATGTCTTAAAAAATCCTAACTTAAAGAAAGAAATTATATAAAAAGGATAAAAAATCCTTTTTTATTTTGAAAAAAGATGTATAATAATTAAATAAGTGAGGTGGATTATGAAAACAGTACTTGCTATTACAGGTCCATCAGGGGCAGGGAAAACTTGTCTATCTAATTATCTAAGAGAAAAATATCATTATCCATTTCCTATACATACGACAACTAGAGAAAAAAGGGATGATGATGAGCCTGGATTTTATAATTATATATCACGGGATGCTTTTTTAGATAAAGTACATAATAATGAATTTTTATTTTATTCAGGATATAAAGAAAGATATTATGGTATCTTAAAAGAAGATTTTTTTGCAGCTTATGAAAGTAATCCAGGTTTAGTTATTAATGTTAACTATATGGATTTAGAACAATTAATACCTTTAAAGTCAAAATATAATATGATTATTATTCAATTAACATTTGTTGATATCGAAAAAATGATTATTGAAAGAACTAAAGATCGTCATCAAAAAAGTGAAGATACATCTTTTCGAATTGAAGTTGCTAAAAGAAATGAAGCATTATATGAATCATTAATTAAAGAATGTGTTGATATAAGATGTTTAACTGATGAAACTCCTTTTGAAGAAGAAACAAAATATATAGTAAAGAAGATAGGTGAATTAAATGACAGTAAAAGATATTAAAAATATACTTAGTACAACAGCATATAAGAATGCCGATATATATAGTTATAAGCACCTTACAGGAGGACTTATGAATACTATATGGCGTGTAGATACTAGTTTAGGAAGATTAATAATTAAAATATATGATTTAGAAAGAAATCTTGTTACAGCTAGTAAAACAATGGAAATATGGAAAAACTTTGTTAGTGTACCTGAACCTATTAATGATCGTGAAATAACTTATGAAGGTAAAAAAGTAATAGTCTATCGTTATATTAATGGTGAAGAGTTATCTCATCCTGATCATAGGCAAATAGAAGAAATAACGAATATAATTAGAGCTACTAATATTAAAATTAATAAGATAGCGAAAGATGATGTTATTAAAATAGATGTTGTTGAAAAACAATATGAAGCTTTAAAAAAATTAAAGAAAACCAAAATTGATCAAAAAGTAGTTAAAGATATTATCAAAGGTTATGAAGAAATAAAAGATGAAATAAGAGATAATTCTAAATATATTGGTCATGATGATTTAAACTATAGTAATATATTATGGTATCAAGGACAATTATTTGGTGTTATTGATTTTGATGAAGCTAGTATTTGTACTAAAGAATATGAATTAGTTGTGTTCGCTACTAAACACTGTATGATTGAAGACTATTTTGATACTTATTATTTATATGAAATATTAAAACAATATTATGGTGAATTAAATAATGAAATATTAGATACTTATACCAAAAGTTTTAAATTCTATACTTTAAAAGTATTATTTGAAAAAGTATATTATTATCAATTTGATATTATTGATATCTATAATGAAAGACAGATCCGTGATAATTGGAACTGGTGGTATAACTTATATAAAGATATTGATAATATTATGGATAAATTAAAAGCAAATTTAGAATAAAGGACATAGTCCTTTTTTTATTATTTTGATATAATATTTATAGAAAGAAGTGTTAGGATGGCAATAATAAAACTATTAGATGATGTTTTAGCTAATAAAATAGCGGCAGGAGAAGTAGTCGAAAGATGTGCATCTGTTGTTAAAGAATTAGTAGAAAATAGTATTGATGCAGGATCTACGGAAATAACTATTAAATTAGTAGAATCAGGTATTAAAGAAATAACAGTTATTGATAATGGCAAAGGTATGGATCATGATGATGCTATTAACTGTTTTTCACGTCATGCTACTAGTAAAATATATGATGAAGATGATTTATATCATATTGCTACTTTAGGTTTTAGAGGTGAGGCTTTAGCGAGTATTGCAAGTGTATCTAAAGTAGAATTAATTACTTCAATGGGAGATGTAGGTACGACAGTTAATATTGAAGGAGGAAAAATAATTGATGTTATTAATAGTGATGCTAGAGTAGGGGCAATAATGCGTGTTAAAGAATTATTTTATAATACTCCTGCACGTTTAAAACATCTAAAAAGCTTACAAACAGAATTATATAATATCGTTGATTATATAAATAAAATTTCCTTAGCGCATCCTTTTATTCGTTTTTCTTTATATAGTGATGGAAGAAACGTATTTAGTACTGATGGATCAGGTAATGTTTTAAAAATTATTAATAATATTTATGGATTAAGTATTGCTAAAAAAATGATTGAAGTAAAAAATAGTAATAATGATTATGAAATAACAGGCTATATATCTTTACCTGAAGTGCATCGTGCTAATAGAAATGGCATTGTTACAATCGTTAATGGAAGAAATGTTCGAAACTCTGAATTAAATCGTTATATTAATGAAGCTTATCATTCTTATAAACCTGATAATCGTTATCCTATTGTTGTTTTAAATATTAATGTAGATACTAGTTTAGTAGATGTTAATATTCATCCTACAAAAATGGATATTAAATTTGGTAAACAAGAAGTATTAAATGACTTAGTTTTTCAAACAATTAGAGAAGCTTTAAGGCCTAAAACACTAATACCTCATATTGAAGAACATCCTAATCCTGAGATAGCTAATCCTTATTTTGATAATAAACTAGATGATAAGGCTTTAACTAATAAATTAATAGTTGGTAATGTTAAACATAAATTTGAAAATTTGAAATTAAATTTTGATGAACCTAAGAATGAAGAAAGTGATTTAACTATTAATTCCGATTTAGTAGTAAAGGAAGAAGAAACTAATTATGAAGTTCATGAAGATGTTAAGGAAAAACTACCTATTATTTATCCTGTAGGCTTAGTTCATGGAACTTATATCATATGTCAAAATGAAAATGGTATGTATATTATTGATCAACATGCTGCTAAAGAAAGAATTAATTATGAAATGGTAAAGAAAAAGTTAGCAGAGCATAAAAAAGAGAGTATTTCAATGATTATTCCTTTAACTATCGAATATACTAATGATGAATTTATAAAATTAAAAGAAAATTTAGACTTACTTCGTGATTTAAATTTTGATATTGAAGAATTTGGTGTTAGTTCGGTTATTGTTAAAGCTCATCCTGTTTGGATACCTAGTGGCAATGAAAATGAGGGTATTAAACGTATTATTGAAGTAGTATTAGAAAAAGAAAAAGACTTTGATATGGTAAGATTTTATGATAATGTATCGGCTACAGTAGCATGTAAGATGAGTATTAAAGCTAATACTAATATTACTATTGAAGAAATGCAACAATTAATTGATGATTTAAGAAAATGTGATAACCCATTTAATTGTCCTCATGGACGTCCAACTGTTATTTATTATTCTAAAAGTGACTTAGAAAAATTATTTAAGCGTAGTGGATTTTAATTGCTAAATAATAATGTTAATGATATAATGAATTTGTTAGGAGAGATTATATAAATGGATGATATATTATTAGAAGTAGAAACACGTATGGAAGAAGCTATCGATAGTATGGTAAAACGTTTTACGAATATTCGTGCAGGTAGAGCTAATCCTGCTATGTTAGATGGAGTTATGGTTAATTATTATGGAGTTGATACACCTCTTAAACAATTAGCTACAATCTCTATACCTGAAGCTCGTCAATTATCTATTAAACCTTTCGATAGAAGTTCTATTGGTGCTATTGAAAAAGGAATTCTTGCTGCTAATGTAGGTATTACACCTAATAATAATGGAGAAGTAATTATTTTAAATATTCCTGCTTTAACTGAGGATACAAGAAGAGAATATGTAAAACAAGCTAAGACATATGCTGAAGATTGTCGTATTGTCTTACGTAATATTCGTCAAGATGCTAATAAAGATATTAGTAAATTAGAAGTACCTGAAGATGATATCAAAGCAGGGGAAGAAGAAGTACAAGAATTAATTAATAAATATAATAAAATCGTTGATGAAAAGTTTAAAGAAAAAGAAGAAGAATTAATGACCGTTTAATTCTTTTTTTTGACAAATATATTGAAGAGATATATAATACTTTAAATTTTCAATAGTCATAAACAGCTTACATATTATTGTTAAAAGACATATTATTTGATATAATTAAAAAAGGTGATAAATATGATGGAAGAAAAAGAAACAAAGACGAAATCAAAGATAAATTATCGTCGTCTTAATGAAATATTAAAACTATCACATCATGTCTTAAAAATATTTTACATTTTAATATGTATTGTATGCGTTTATGTTGTATTAAAAGTATGCCAAGAATTAAAAGTCGCACGAATTATACTTGATATAATAGGAATTTTATCTCCTTTATTTATTGGTATGATTATCGCATGGACTTTTAATCCTGTAATTAATTATTTACAAAAGAAAGGTATTAAAAGGTCTTTAGGCATTATTATTGTATATGTTTTGTTACTAGGTATTGTAGCTTTAGTAATAGGCTCTTTATTACCAATCTTATATGATCAAATTGTTTCTTTTGCAAATAGTATTCCTAATATAATTGATAATGCAGAAGGATATATTAATGGCTTTTTAAATCATTTTAATAATATTGAAGGACTTGATATGGAGTCTATTAAAGCAGGAGTTATCGAACACTTAGAATCATTTGGATCTGATATATCTTCTACTTTACCTACATATGTTATTAATATTGTAAGTGGATTCATATCTGGTATTGCATCATTAGTTGTAGGTTTAATTATTGGTTTCTTCTTATTATTACGTAAAGGTAGTATTAGTGAAATCATCATTGATATTGTACCTAAAAAATGGCGTAAAGATACTAAGACTTTATTAGTAAGTATTAATGGATCTTTAAGAAGTTATTTAATGGGTGTTATTATTGATGCTATTGTCATATTTATTATATGCTCACTAGTCTTTAGTTTAGTAGGACTACGTGCACCACTTTTATTTGCTGTATTCTGTGCTATTACTAATGTAATACCTTATGTAGGACCATATATTGGTGCGGTTCCTGCTGTAATTGTAGGCTTTTCAATGAGTCCTACTATTGGTATATTAACGACGATAGCGATTATTATTATTCAATTTATTGAAGGTAATTTCTTACAAGAATATATTATGAGTAAAACAACTAAGTTACATCCTGTTACGATTATTACAGGTTTACTTGTTTTTGGACATTTCTGGGGTATTGTTGGTATGGTTATATCTACACCAATTATAGCTGTTATAAAACAAATATATTTATTCTTTGATGAGAAATATGACTTTTTTAATAGTAATGGAGGAGAAGAAGATGAGTAAAGTTGTTGCGATTGATGGACCTGCAGGTAGTGGTAAAGGTACTATTACACCTATTATTGCTTCTAGATGTCATTTAGTTACGATTGATACAGGAGCTACATATCGTTGTGTAGCGCTTGCAGCTCTTAATAATAATTTAAGTATTGATGATAAAGATAAGATAATTGAATTATCTGGTAAAATAAATATTGAATTTGATGATCAAGGTAGAGTTTATTTAGATGGTGAAGATGTATCTAAACGTATTAGAGAAAAAGATGTAACATCTATTGTTTCTCCTATTTCTAGTATTGTAGAAGTACGTGCTAATATGGTTGATCTTCAAAGAAAGATGGCGGAAGGAAAAGACGTTATTATGGAAGGTAGAGATATTACTACTGTCGTTTTCCCAAATGCTGATTATAAATTTTACTTAGATGCTTCTTTAGAAGAGAGAGCACGTCGTCGTTTTGAACAAAATAAAGAAAAAGGCATTGATATGTCTTTTGAAGAAGTATTAGATAGTATTCAAAAAAGAGATTATAATGATATGCATAAAGAAGTAGGATCACTTATGCGTACAGAAGATGCTATATACATAGATACAACTAATATGTCAATTGATGAAGTTGTAGAACAAATGATAAATATAATTGAAGGTGATTAAAATGAATCTTAAAGATTTATATATAGATTTTTTTATTAGTAAAGGACATAAACAAATACCTAGTGCTCCTGTAGTACCAGAAAATGATCCTTCTGTATTATTTAATACAGCAGGAATGCAACCATTAATTCCTTATTTAATGGGACAAACACATCCTTATGGTACAAGATTATGTGATTATCAAAAATGTATTCGTACAATCGATTTAGATGAAGTAGGAGATACAACGCATCATACATTTTTTGAAATGCTTGGTAATTGGAGTTTAGGAGATTATTTTAAAGATGAATCTATTACTTGGAGTTATGAGTTTTTAACTGAAGTATTACATATTCCTACCGATAGATTAGCTGTTACTGTTTTTGCAGGTAATAATGATATACCATTTGATGAAGTTAGTTATAATAAATGGTTAAGTTTAGGTATTAAAAAAGAGAGAATTGCTAGAACGATTGAAGATAATTTTTGGATTGCAGGAGAGACAGGTCCATGTGGAGCTGATACGGAAATCTTTTACTGGCGTAGTGAGGATGAAATACCTGAAGTATTTGATCCTGAAGATAATCGTTGGGTAGAAATATGGAATAATGTTTTTATGCAATATAATAAAGCTAGTGATGGATCTATTTCTGAATTACCTAAAAAAAATGTTGATACAGGTATGGGTGTTGAAAGAACAACAGCTATCTTAGAAGGCGTTAATGATAACTATTTATCTAGCATTTGGAAAGATGTTATTGAACTAATTAGTAAGATATCTAATTTGCCTTATGAAGGTAATGAAGTAAGTATGCGTATTATTGCTGATCATTTACGTACAGCAGTCTTTATTGCAGCTGATCCTGCAGGTATTAAACCTAGTAATACGGATCAAGGATATATTTTAAGAAGATTAATAAGAAGAGCTATTAGACATGCTAAAAACTTAAATATTGATATTAATAGTAATTGGGAAGAAGAAATAGCTAAATTATTACTAGATAAATATAAAGGCTATTATAAAGAATTAGAATATAATTATAATGTTGTTTTAGAAGTATTAAAAAATGAAAAAATTAAATTTAATCGTACTTTAGAAAAAGGCTTAAGAGAGTTTGAAAAGGCAACTAAAGATAATCAAAATATTGATGCAACAACAGCTTTCCATTTATATGATACATATGGATTTCCAATTGAACTTACGGTTGAACTTGCTACAGAAAAAGGTTTAACGGTTGATGTTAAAGGTTTTGAAACTAAATTTAAGGAACATCAAGAATTATCTCGCACAGCATCTGCAGGTAAGTTTAAAGGAGGACTTGCAGGTAATGGTGAAATAGAAACTAAGTATCATACAGCTACCCATTTACTTAACGCTGCTTTAAAAGTTGTTGTTGGGCCTGATGTTCATCAAAAAGGATCTAATATAACATCTGAACGTATGCGTTTTGACTTCAGTTGTGATCATAAGCTATCTGATGAAGAAAAGAATCGTGCTGAAGAATTAGTTAATAAATGGATTAATGATGGATTAGATGTAGTGAGAGAAGAAATGCCTAAAGAAGAAGCTATCGCATCAGGAGCAGAATGTATGTTTATTGAGAAGTATCCTGATATAGTTACAGTATATAGTATTGGAGATATATCTAAAGAATTATGTGGAGGTCCACATGTTAAAAATACTAGTGAATTAGGTCGTTTTAAAATTAAAAAGGAAGAAGCTAGTTCAGCAGGAGTAAGACGTATTAAGGCTATCTTGGAGTAGGTGAATATGAAAAAAAATACAGTTCCTAAAGTACTTGCTCTTACCTTAAGTTTAGTATTAGTAATTGGAGGATTTATCATTGCTTTAAATATTGGTAAAGAAGAAGAAAGTGATATTCCTATTGTCGTTAGTGATGCCCAAAAATTTAAGAAAGAATATGAAGACTTAAATAATAAGCAATTAGAAAATGGCGATATTCTAGTTAATCTTAATATTTTAGATGAAAATCCTATGGTATATAGTAGTACCCAACAAATAGAAGAATTACTTAACAATAATTCTGGCATTGTCTATTTAGGATTTCCTGAAAGCAATGCTAGTCGTGAAGTAGTTCAAATATTACTTGATGTAGCATTTATTTATCATGTTGATACCATTAATTATATAAATATTAAAGATATTCGTTCATCTGTTAGAGTTGATAATGGTAAATTACTATTAACTAAAGGTAAAAGTACTTATTACAAATTATTAGAATTATTTGATGAACAATTAGAAGATTTTAATTATCTTTATAATGGTAAAATATATATAACTAATGAAAAAAGAATATTTGCGCCTACGATTATCTTTATTAAAGATGGTAAAGTAATCGATTCATATACTATTAATGAAGATAATTATACTAAATTATCAGATAATGATAAAAAAGAAATTACTAAGACATTTGAAAATGATATCAAAGAAATGAATAAGACTTATTGTGATGGTACGTGCTAACAATAGTCTTTTTCATTAGGAGGTTTTATGAATTATCAATTAAAATTAGAGGAAATATTAAATAATATAGAAGGAACACCTACATTATTATTACATGCTTGTTGTGCTCCTTGTAGTAGTTATGTCTTAGAATATTTAAGCAAGTATTTTAATATTACGATATTATATTATAATCCTAATATATATCCTAAAGAAGAATATAATCGCCGTTTAGAAGAATTACAAAACTTTTTACCTAAAAGAAATTATATGCATGAAGTAAAATTAGTTATTGATGATTATAATCCTGATGATTATGACTTAGCTATTCAAGGATTAGAAGAACTAGGTGAAAAAAGTAAAAGATGTTATGCTTGTTATAAATTAAGATTAGAAAGAGCATGTAAGTATGCTAAAGAGCATCACTTTGATTATTTTACAACTACTTTATCTATTAGTCCTTATAAAATAAGTAGTTGGATTAATGAAATAGGGGAAGAATTAGAAAAAGAATATCATATTAATTATTTATATGCTGATTTTAAAAAGAAAAATGGCTATAAAAGATCACTAGAATTATCTAAAGAATTTAATTTATATCGTCAAGATTACTGTGGATGTAAATATTCTAAAGAGCATAATTAAAGAGTAGGGTACTACTCTTTTTCATTTAATCTATTAATATTATCATAAATATTTTTTAAATTAGTTTCATATTTACTTGTATTTTTAGGTTTATAATAGCGATGATCTTTAATTTGATCAGGTAAATATTGTTGCTTTACATAGGCATGAGGATAATCATGAGGATATTTATAGCCAAAGGCTGTTGTTTTAATATGATCTGGTACGTTTCCACTTGAACCATTATGTATATCATCTAAGGCTGCATCAAGAGCCATAATAGCACTATTAGATTTAGGAGATAATGCTAAATCTATTACCATAACAGCAAGAGGTATTCTAGCTTCTGGTAATCCTAGTCTTTCACAAGTATTAATACAGGCATCAACTCTAGGCCCCATACTAGGATTAGCAAGTCCGATATCTTCATAGGCAATAACACTCATACGTCGATATATGATATCTAAGTCTTCTGCTTCGATTAAACGAGCTAAATAATATAATGAAGCATTAACATCAGAGCCTCTAATACTTTTTTGAAAAGCACTAATGACATCATAATGGCCATCTTCATTCTTGTCATGAAAGAATATAGGCTTACTATTAATATTTTTAATTACTTCTTCTGTTATATGAAAGTCACTTGTAGAATAGTATGCTACTTCAAGTAAGTTATAGGCAGCTCGTAAGTCTCCTCCCGATATATTAGCAATCATCTTCATTGTTTTATTATCTATCTTAATATTAGGTAAATATTCACTCTTACAAGCTTTTTTTATACCATCTATGATATCATCATTAGTTAGTTCTTTTAACTCAAATATTTGACATCTACTTCTAATAGCAGGATTAATTTTATGATAAGGATTAGATGTTGTCATACCTATTAAAGTTATTAATCCACTTTCGAGATATGGAAGTAATAAATCTTGCTTATCTTTATTTAAACGATGTATTTCATCCATTATAACAACTAATCCTTTATACATTTTAGCTTCTTCTACAACAATGTCAAAGTCTTTTTTATTATTTATAGTTGCGTTTAAGATGCGATATTTTAATCCTAATTCATTAATAATTGCTATAGCAATACTAGTTTTACCTATACCAGGTTTACCATATAATATCATCGAAAATAATTTCTTATTTTTAACTAAATTATAAAGTATTTTATCTTTACCTAAAAGATGTTTTTGCCCAATAACATCTTTTATTTTTAAAGGACGCATTTTTATAGCTAAAGGATCATTATTCATATTCATTTTATCACTTTCCTTATTACTATTTATATTTTAACATATTTTTAACCTTTATTTACAAGATGCTTAATAAATGTTATACTTATAATAGTTAGATAATAGATGTGATAGAATGATAAATGAGATTGAATTATTTTGTAATTACTTATTAATCGATAAAAAATATAGTTCTAATACTATAGAATCTTATCGCCGTGATTTAACTAAAGTAGATACTTTCTTAAATAAAAATATTACTAGTATTGATGAAAAAGATATTAAAAAATATTTAAAACATTTAACAGAACATGAAGAAAGTAAAAAGTCGATTGCACGTAATATATCTGCTTTAAGATCATTTTATAAGTTTTTAGTAATTGAGAAAGTTGTATCTAATAATCCTATGGAAAATATTGAATTACCTAAACTTAATAAAGCATTACCTAAAACTTTAGATGAAGAAGATATCGATAATCTTTTAGATATTAATTTAGTTGATACCTTTAGTTATCGTAACAAAGCTATGTTAGAATTAATGTATGCTAGTGGATTACGTGTTAGTGAATTAATTAACTTAAAAGTTCATGATATCGATTTAGATATGGCTTTAGTTCGAACAATTGGTAAAGGTAGTAAAGAAAGAATTATTCCGATAGGTGATTATGCTACTGAATACTTAAAAAAATATCTTACTGAATATCGTGATAGTATGCTAAAAAAAGAATATAATGATTATTTATTTTTAAATAATCATGGTAAGAAAATGACACGTCAAGGATTCTTTAAAATATTAAAAGCTATTGCCTATGAAAAGGGGATAAATAAAGAGTTATCTCCCCATACTTTAAGACATTCGTTTGCTACACATTTACTTAATCATGGAGCTGATTTACGTAGTATTCAAGAACTATTAGGACATAGTGATATATCAACAACACAAATATATACGCATGTATCTAATCAAGAATTAAGAAAAAATTATGATGAATATCATCCACATAGTTAAAGATAGAAAGGGAATAATATGAATATAGTAAAAGTTAATGATGAAATATTTAGAGAATATGATGTAAGAGGAATATATGGTAAGGACTTAGATATTGATGTAGCCTATACATTTGGACGCAGTTTTGGATCATACATTCAGACAATGGGTAATCATGAAGTAATTATAGGTAATGATAATCGTGAATCAGGACCTATATTATCTAATGGATTAATTAAAGGATTATTATCTACAGGTGTTCATGTAATTAATCTAGGACTTGTTACAACACCAATGTATTATTATGCTAAAAAGAAAAATAATATCCAAGCAGGTATTATGATTACAGCTAGTCATAATCCTAGAGAATATAATGGATTTAAAATATCTTTTAATGATAAAGGTAATGCCTGTGGTAAAGCTATTACCGATTTCCGTGACTATACAAACGCTAATAACTTTATTAATGGTAATGGATATATTACAACAATGAATATTCGTGATGAATACTTAGAAGAAGTTAAAAAAAGTGTTGACTTAGGTAGTCGTAGAGTAAAAGTTGTATATGACTGTGGTAATGGTACAGGCTCTATTATTGTTAAAGACATTTTAGATATGTTTGATATTGATTATGAATTATTATATTGTGATTCTGATCCTACTTTTCCTAATCATCACCCAGATCCTTGTGTTCATGAAAATCTTAAAGATTTAGGTAATAAAGTAAGAGAATTAGGTTATGACTTAGGAATTGGTATTGATGGTGATGCTGATCGTGTAGGATTAGTCGATGAAAATGGAAATGTTGTTAGTAATGACTTAATAATGTTAATTGTTTATCGTAGTATGGTTAATGTCATGAAAAAGAAAAAAGCTATCTATGATGTAAAATGTTCTAAAACTTTAATTGATGAAATAGAAAAATTAGGTTTAGAAGGAACTATGAATCGTACAGGTAATTCTTATATGAATTTAGCTATTAATGAAGGTGATTATGATTTCGGTGGTGAATACTCAGGTCACTTATGGTTTAGAGATAAATGGCCAGGTTTTGATGATGGTATATATGCAGGTTTACGTTTAATTGAAATACTATCTAAAACAAATGCTAAAGTTTCAGATTTACTTGCTAATATCAATCACTATTATTCTACAGAAGAATTAAAATTTAAAGCTGATGATAGTATCAAATTTGATGTTATAGAAAAAGTAAAACAATATTGTATAAATAAGAATTATAATATTATTACTGTTGATGGAGTACGTGTTACCTTTGATGATGGATGGGCTCTTGTTCGTGCTTCTAATACAGGTCCTAATATAACAGTTCGTTTTGAAGCTAAGACGGAAGAAAGACTACAAGCTATTCAAAAAGAATTTACAGATTTATTAAATGAATATTTAAAATAGAAGAATATTAATTCTTCTATTTTTATATTATATAATATGAATATATTAGCTTTTATATTATCTTCTTTAGCAGGATTTAGTACCATACTAGGTTTTTTATTTATCTATTTAAAAATAAAAGAGGATAAGATTATTCCTTATGCATTAGGATTTTCTATTGGTATAATGCTTTTTATATCTATATTTGATTTATTAATAAATTCTTATAAGTATTTTCATAATATATATATATCATCATTTAGTTTATTTATATCTTTATTCTTTTTTATCTTAGGATTAGGTATAACATTAGGTATAAAAAGTATCATACCGAAAAGTAATAATTCCTTATATTGTGTAGGCATATTATCAATGATTACGATTATATTACATAATATTCCAGAAGGCATAATTACTTATATTACAACATCAATAGAAACTAAATCAGGTATTGTCCTTGCTTTATCAATTGCCTTACATAATATTCCTGAAGGAATATGTATAGCTATTCCTATTTATTATAGTACCAATAGTAAATTAAAAGCCTTAAAATATGTTTTAGTTAGCGCTATATCAGAACCTATAGGCGCTATAACAGCTTATTTATTTTTAAGAAATATATCAAATGATCTTATCATGGGTATCTTGCTTGCATTAGTATCAGGTATCATGATTTTAGTAGCGCTTAAAGATATTCTAAAAGAAGGATTAAACTATTCTCTAAGTAAAGTATTAATAAGCTTTCTATTAGGTATTCTTTTAGCGCTTATGACACATTTACTATTTTAAGGGAGTATGTTAAAATAACATTATGAAAGAAATAATTTGGAATGAAAAAACATATCAAATATTTATTGATGATTTATATAAAAAAAGAGATTTAAAGTATCGTGACTTTATATCTAAAATAGGTGTTAATAATCAAGAAATAATAGGTATTAGAATACCTGAACTAAAGAAGATAGCAAAAAATATTAGTAAATCAGATTATCAAGCGTTTATCAAATATAATAAGCATCAAACTTTAGAAGAAAAATTATTACATGGCTTATTAATAGGGAATATAAAAGAGGAGTTTAAGGATATATTAAAACTATTTAGCGATTATATTACCTATATAGATAATTGGTCATTATGTGATACAACAGTTGCTAATATGCATATTTGGCGTCAAAATCTCGATGAAGGACTTATCTTTATTATTAATTTACTAAAACAAAATAATCCTTGGAAGAAAAGGGTAGGGTATGTCTTATTATTAGATTACTATATCGATCAAAAATACTTAAAAACTATCTTTCAATTATGTGACCTATATAATACCAAGCATTATTATGTACAAATGGCTATCGCATGGCTTATATCTATTTGTTATATTAAATATCCTAATGAAACACTTACATATATAAAAAATAATAAATTAGATCCTTGGACACATAATAAAGCTATTCAAAAAATAAAAGAATCATTACGTATTGATGATTCAACTAAAAAATATTTAAATACTTTAAAAAGAACTAGTTAATACTAGTTTTAATTTGCTTTTTAAGAGAAAATATGTTAATATATGAAACGTTTTTTGGGGGGATATTATGGCAATTAATACTAGTGGTAATTTAATAGACGATGCTCATAATGATATAATAGCAACTTATTTTGAAAAGTGTCGTTTAGGAATATTTAATCGTGAGAATACCGATTTAAAAGACGCTAAAGCATTAAAACTATATAAGAGATATATAGGTAAAATATGTGGCTCTAATGCTCAAGAATATTTAAAATATAGCTTTGTAAATATGGATGCTAGAGAAGTAGGACAAATAGCTATGGAAATTATCTTTAATATATTTGGATATGACCATACTATTTTACAAGAAGTAGCAAGTTTCTTTAATTGTATTATGGTTAGACCATCAGAACAAATTCTTGATGGTATATGCTTAGAAGCAGCACGTCGTGATAATTTAAAAGATCGATTCTATATTGTTCAAATGCCTAATCTTGATAACGTATCTGCTATTGTTTGTTTAGTACATGAATTCACACATTATCATTGCTTAAATAATGACTTCGATGTAAATCATAAAAAATACTATGAAGAAATATTACCAATATATTGTGAAAAAGTAGCAATGGATATAATAGAAAGAAAACATATTCAAAAAGATATAACAAGAAAAGTAGAGAATACTAGATTAGAATCAATAAAATGGCATTATGAAGATCGTCCTAGTGAAGTAGCATACCTAAAAGGATACTATCAATACTTAAAAATGATGTCATTAGTAGATCCTAATGCTATAAAAGAGAGAAGAATGTTAGAAGAACAATTTCCTTGGTTATTAACAAGTGAGGGGATAAGTAAATTTGAAGAGTATGATAAAAGTGAAAGTGAAGCATATGGTATAGGTTATTTATATGCTGAAAGTTTATTTCAATATTCTCAAAATGATAAATCTGTTCAAGAAAGAATTCGTAAAATATTAAGACTTGAAACAACATTACAATCTACTTTAGATTATTATCATATTAGTGCATCTAATGATAAGATATATGTACCAGTAGAGGAGAAAATTAAAAGGCTTACACACTAGTCTTTTTCTTATTTATATACGGAAATTAACATAATA
>CANQON010000004.1 GCA_947625505.1 uncultured Bacilli bacterium | reverse complement strand
AGAACAAATGTTTGACATAATTAATTTGGAACATTTAATAGTTGGGTGATTGCCAAACTTCATAAAGAAGGGAGGCGATAGTATGAACAAGAAGGATTTTTTAATTCTATCTTTAGTAATTCTTATCTTCCTATTAGTATTATTACTATTTATAGTTTTAATATAAAAGAAAATCACCTAACTCAGCAATGATTTAGGTGAAACCAAAAATATATTGGCAACACTCAACACTGCAATATTGAATGTTCCTTTTTTTATTTTATGCAAGTTTCCTTGACAAATACATAATAACATAAAAACGTACTTTAATCAAGTACGCTTTCTTTTTTACTTGGACTTTCCAAGCTTGTTTTCAATATGGTGTCCCCAGTAGGATTCGAACCTACCTCCCATCCTTAGGAGGGATGTGCACTATCCTAATATGCTATGAGGACAGACAACTATATTATAGCATATTTATAAAACAAATGATATAATAAGAAGGAAAGTAGATGGTTTGATGAAAGAGACATTTAATAACTTAAAAAAAGTATATAGTTATGGTAAAGCATATCGTAAGAATCTTATTATATTTACACTTGTATCATGCTCTTTTATTATCATAAATATAATTATACCTGTTATAGGCGCTAAACAAATTGTCTACTTATCTAGTAGTTTATTTGAAGAATTATTAATGGCATCTTTTCTTATCCTTGTTATTGAGTTTATTTCAGCTACTAATCATTGGATATTAAAAAGAAATACGCAAGTTTTCTTTAGGGGAACTACAAAAAATATTCAGATTGCGGCAGCTCGTGAAATATTAAAAATAGAGATTAATGATGTTGATCATACGACAAGTGGAACTTTCATTCAAAGAATTGGTAATGATACTGATGAAATGTCTAGAATATTTACGAGAGGTATGGGTTTCTTAACTAATATTTTAACAGATATTGGTATTTTCGTGGCTGTCTTTTTAATTAATAAAATAGTTTGCTTATATTATGTTGTAGGTGCAGGTGTATTAACTTTAATCCATTTATTTAAAGTTCAAAAAGTAAATGAAAAGGATAAAATATATCGTAAACAAAGAGAGAAATCTAGTGGCTTAGTAGGGGAATTAGTTAGAGGCATTAGAGATATTAAAATGTTACATGCGAAAGAAAGTTTTATTGATGAGTTAGAAGTTAATATCGATAATTTAACAGAGAGTCAATTTGCAATGCGTAATACAGAAGCTAATTATAATTGGCTTGCTAGTTTTATAAGTGCTGCTATTCAATTTGGTTTAATTGCTATATTAGTTTATTCATTATCATATGCAGGTATGGCAATTTCTACAGCTATTATTCTTTATAATTATCGTTCACGTGTTTTAGTTAATTTAATAGATCATATTGGAAATTTCTTAACAGAAGTAAAAGGCTTTAACTTATCATGTAATCGAGTATTTTCCGTATTAGGTGATGAAGAATTTAAAAAGGAAACATTTGGTAATAAACGTTTAGATAAAGTAAATGGTAATTTTGAATTTCAAGATGTATATTTTAGTTATGGAGATAATAAAGTCTTAAAAGGTATAAACTTTAAAGTTAATGCTAATGAAACAGTTGCGTTTGTAGGAAAAAGTGGTGTAGGAAAAACAACTATTTTCTCATTATTATGTAGGCTATATCATATAGATGCTGGAAAAATATTAATTGATAATAATGATATAACAGAATTAGATGAGTATTCTATTCGTAATAATATCACAATTATTTCGCAGAATCCTTATATCTTTAATATGTCTATTAAAGATAATTTAAGACTTGTCAAAGATAATTTAACTGATGAAGAAATGATAAGAGCTTGTAAAATGGCTTGTTTAGATGAATTTATTATGTCTTTACCTGATAAATATGATACGATTGTTGGTGAAGGGGGAGTAACCTTATCAGGAGGACAACGACAACGTCTAGCTATCGCTCGTGCTTTTGTTCAAAATACCAAGATAATTCTTTTTGATGAGGCAACTAGTGCTTTAGATAATGAAACACAAAAGGGTATTCAACAAGCTATTAATAATATGAAAGATAAGTATACTATTCTTATTATTGCGCATCGATTATCAACTATTGTTAATGCGGATCGTATTATGCTTATTGATGATGGAAAAGTTGTTGATGAGGGAACACATAAAGAATTATTAGAACATAATGATGAATATCGTCATTTATATGAAAATGAAATAATAGAAAAATAAAAGAAATAGTTTATTCAACTATTTCTTTTTTTCTTGTAAGATAAATTATTAAGCTAACAATGAATACTCCTATAGCGCATATAATATATATCCATAAATTAGTTTGTAATATTTTTACGATATAATTAATAAAACCACTAAATATTTCTTCACGATACATCTCTTTAATACCTGTTAGTCCAAGTTTTATAATTAATATTAAGAAAGTATATAATGTAGATATTATCATTAATAATTTAGCCCAATTACGTTTTTTAATATTAAGAATAATTAATAATACAATGAGTATTATAGAAACAATAATACTAAAATTAATAGTTTTAGAGTCTGTTAAGATACCAACAATATCAACTATTTCTTTTAATTCTTTTGATGAATTTTCAATATTTAATTCTTTTACAAAAACTTTAGGACTAGGAAATTTTTTAGCTAGATTATCACCATTTTGATTAACATATTCTAATATAACACCTTTTAATATATCATATATTTCATTATTACCTATTTTTTCTTCTATAACATCTAGATTAGAAGAAATAAGTTTTTTTATATCATCTTTGGTAATAGGCTTATCTTCATCCGTTAATAGATAATGAATGATGTTACTAGTATAAGTACCAACAAATTCTTTAGTACCTTCAGAGTTTAAGACTTCATCCATTGTATCTTCAGGTACACCAACTGTTATTAATACTTCTTTTACCATATCGATTATTTCACGATCATCATCATTTAACATTTCAATGATAAAAGTTAAATCATTATTTTTTATTGTCTCTTTAATTGTTTCTTCACTTACGCTACTTTTTAAAATAGAAGTAACGGATAGAAAAGTAAGAGAACATAAGCATAAGATAACTAATAAGGTGTTAAATAATAATTTTAATATTTTCATAGTATCACCTAATTAAGTATAATATATATCTTCCTTTCTAGCAAGATATTGATTTATTATTTTTTGAAAGATATAATGAGTATATAAAGAAGTGTAGTAGTATGAAGAAAATTATTATATGTTTAAGCGTTTTATTAATTATTGTAGTAGGTTGTCAAAAAAAGGAAGAAAAAGCAATGCCTACTATAAAAGAAGAACCTGAAGAAACTTACTTATTTAAAGACTATTATGATTTAGCTTTAGAAGATGTAAATAAGATGACACTAGAAGAAAAAGTAGGACAATTATTTATTGCTAAAATGGTTGATTCTAAAGCTAAACAATATGTTGATAATTATCATGTCGGAGGCTTTGTCTTATTTAATGTTGACTTCCGTAATAAAAATAAAAATCAAGTTATTAACAATATTAAACGTTATCAATCATATAGTTCCATACCTTTAATGATTGCGGTGGATGAAGAAGGGGGCACTGTCACTCGTGTTAGCTGTTACTCTAACTTTCATTCAAAAAATATTCCTTCAAGTCAAAATCTTTATCAAGCAGGAGGATTAAGTTTAATTGAACAAGTAGAAAAAGAGAAAATACAAATGTTAAAGGAATTAGGAATTAATACTAATTTTGCACCTGTTGCGGATGTTGTAACTAATTCTAAAGCATATATGTATAAAAGGAGTTTTGGAAGTGACGCTACTAAAACATCAGAATATATAAGTAGAGTAGTAAAGATTGATGTTCAGGAAAAACTAGCTTGCTCCTTAAAACATTTTCCAGGATATGGCAATAATGTTGATACACATCAAGGTATAGCGATAGATAAACGTGATTATGAAACATTTAAAAATAATGATTATTTACCATTTATGGCAGGTATTAATAATGATGCTCCTTTAGTAATGATGTCACATAATATTGTAACATCTATTGATGATAAATTACCTGCATCTTTATCATTTAATGTTCATCAAGAATTACGTGATAAATTAAATTTTACAGGATTAATTATTACAGATGATTTAACTATGAGCGCTATAACAAAATATGTTGATCCTAGTAAAAGATCTATTTTAGCTTATACATCTGGCAATGATTTAATTATAACAGGCGATATTAATACAGACTATACTAACTTATTACAAGCTTTCCAAAATAATAGCTTAGATGTAAAAGAATTAGATCAAAGAGTTCAAAAAATATTAGCGTTTAAATATGCTTATGGTATAAAAAAAGAAGTTTAATTTTTCTTAAACTTCTTTTTTAATAAATATAAATACGTATCAAGAGGATAGATTAATACTTGAAATAAAAAGACTAAATAACGATAAATATTTAAAAAGATATTTTTAATAACAAAAGGACCAAAAAAGGATATATATATTAAACTACTAAATACAAAGAAAAAAGTTGTAATACTAAAATAGATAATAGGATATATATATCTTATAAAGTTACTTGTTTTAAGTAAAAGCTTTTTATACATTAAATAATATATAGTAGTGCTAATTAATTGAATAGTAAGACCTAGTAAAAGAAATATAGGATGATTGGTTCTTTCAATACATAAAGAACCACATTCTTTAATAGTATAACTATTATAATCAAAGATATATTGCGCTAAAAAGCATAACAAGATAAAGATTAAAGTCATACCTAAGAATTTAGCGCTATTAATTAAATTATGATTGTTTTCACATTTCTTTTGTTTAAATAAAATTATTGTTGGTAAGATAAAACATAAAATAGTATAAAAAATGATAATAATAATATCTATCATGATAACCTTCTTTCTAACACATTATATCATACCCTTAAAAATAGTGGAACTTTTATCTAGGATGTGTTACAATAAAAATGTTTTAGGGGGAGTTATGAAAGAGATAAAAATAGAAGTAACACAAAATTGTTATCGTATGTGTATTCATTGTTCTAGTGATGCTAAAATAAAAGAATATCGTAATTTAGATGAAAATTTTATTTATATATTATTAATGGAAGCTCGTGAATTAGGTGCTAATAGTGTTGTTTTTACAGGAGGAGAAGCAACTCTTTATCCTGGTATAGGTAATGTTATTAAAAGAGCTAAAGAACTAGGATATTATGTTAAAATGTATACGATGTGTAATCCTAATGAAGAGACAATTACTTTATTAGATGAGTTAAATAAATTAGGATTAGATGAAATAATATATTCTACTAGTGTAGCTTTAACTAGAAATAATGTTATTACTTTAGATGAATTAAAAAGATTCTTACCTCAAGTATTAGAACATACTAATTTAAAACTAGGTATTCATCATGTTATAACTAATCAAACATTAAAAGATTTAGATCCTGCTTTAAAAATGTTTTTAGAATTACCTAGTGAAGCAACAACATCTTTTAGTGTCTTAAGATATATACCTCATGGTAGAGGAGATGAATCATTATTACTTAATAATGAAGAATTAGAAGACTTAAAAAGTTATTTAAAAGAACAATATACTTTATATCCTGATAAGATTAGATTAGGTAGTCCATGGAATATTTTAGGTATTACGCATACCGATTGTAATGCGGCTAGTGAAAATATGATAGTTGGTTTTGATGGTAATGTATATCCTTGTGATGCCATGAAATATTTTGATTACATGGGTTTAGCAGGTAATGCTCATTATATAAGTTTAAAAGCTATTTATGATTCTCAATATTTTCAAAAAGTACGTTCTTTACGTGATACAGCTTCATCTGAATGTCAAACATGTCATAACTTTACATTATGTAAAGGAGGATGTTTAGGACAAAAGATGGTAGCGATGATTCATCATAGTATAACCTTTGAAGATTATCAACATCATGCTCTTAGAACGATGAATAATTTTGAAGATAGTGAACATGTTCGTCTTAATGGCGAAATGGGATTAATAGGTGAAATAGGAGAACTAATCGATATCTTTAAAAAGTATGAAACACACTCTTTAAACGATGATAAAAAGAAACAATTAAGAGAAAATATCGTATATGAATTAGGAGATATTACTTGGTATTTAGCAGCTTCTTTAGCGACTTTTTATCAATATAATTTTGCAGATATTGCTTCTTATCTAACAGATAAGAAAATGCATAAGATGATTGATAGTGATGTATTAGGTGCTTGCGCTAAAGAAAAAGATCCTTTATGCCATAAAATTCATCCAGGTATACCTTTATCAATATTAGATAATAAGTTACCTAGTTATGATATAAGTAAAGATTGGAAACAATTACCTTTATATGCTTGTCAAATAATCAGTTCTGATAGTAAAGAAGTAGTATTACAAAATGCTAGTTTAATCCTTATTCATTTAGCTGCTGTAGCGAATCATGTTTTAGGTATGTCTTTTACAGATGTAATTAATAAAAATATTGAAAAACTTCAAAAGAGATATCGTAGTGGATTTGATGAAGAAATTGCTAATAGTCGTATTGAAGAATATGATAAGTATAAAAAAACAGAACCTGTTAAAGAAAAATGTAAAAGGAAAGATAATTAATGAAAGTCTTTCTTTTTTTATGTTATAATGAATAGTAGAAATAGGTGAGATATGAATAAGATTGAAATGTTATATAAATATTTAGAAGATATCGCTAAAGAACAATATATAGCTAATTTACTTAGTTGGGATTTACGAGTTAATGCACCTTTAGATACTAAAGAATATTTAATAGAAGTTAAAACTGATGTTGAATTAAAAATCTTTGAAATGGAAACATCATCTAAGTATGAAGAATTATTAAAAGACGCTATTAATAGTAAAGAATTTAATCAAATAAGCGAATTAGAAAAACGATATCTTAAAGAATTATTACATAAATATGAAATAAATAAAAAAGTACCTGGTGCTTTCTATGAAGAATATGCTAAAACATGTAGTACAGTTAATACAATATGGGAAACAGCTAAAGAGAATAATGACTATAATATGTTTAAACCATACTTAAAGAAAATTATTGATATGACTAAAGAGTATTATACTTATAAATATCCTGATATGGATTTATATGATAGTATGTTAAATGAGTATGAAGAAGGAATGACAAGTAAAGTTATAGATAAATTATTTAAAGAGATTAAAGATGCTTTAATACCTTTAGTTAATCAATATCAAGATAGTATTAAACCATATACTAAAGAATCATCTAGTAGTGAATTATTAGATACAGCTAAATATTTATTAAATTATATTGGCTTTGATATGAATAAGGGAGCTTTAGGTATATATCCTCATGGCTATACAGAAAAAATGAGTTATAATGATGTTCGTATTGCCTTTAAACATGGTAATAAACCTTGTGACTTTGTCTCTACTATTATTCATGAAGGAGGCCATGGTATATTTGAACAAAATATAAATCCAACCATTAGTCATTTAAGAAATGCTTGTATTGATGGCCTATATGGATTACACGAAAGCCAATCACGATTTTATGAAAATATTTTAGGACGTAATCCTAACTTTTGGATACCTATTTATGATGAAGTAAAAAAACTTTTACATTTAGATTTATCTTTTGATGACTTTGTTAAACAACTAAATAATGTTCATAAAGGATATATAAGAACAGAAGCTGATGAACTTACATATTGCTTACATATTATTATTCGTTATGAAATTGAAAGAGATATTTTTAATAATAATTTAGCTGTTGATGATTTACCTAAAGCATGGAATCAAAAAATGAAAGAATATTTAGGTTTAGATGTTTCAAATGATAGTATGGGTGTTATGCAAGATGTTCATTGGTCTGAAGGATCATTTGGATATTTTCCATCTTATTTATTAGGTAATATCTATGATGGAATATTTATCAAATGTATTGAAAGAGATTTAGGTAATATTGATGAAATATTACGTAATGGAAAAATTAAAGAAATAACAAATTATTTAATCAAAAATATATATGTTAATGGAGGAGTATATATATCCCGTGAAGTACTACATAATATGGGTATTGATGAAATAAGTGCTAAACCATTAATTGAATATTTTTATAATAAGTATGATAAAAAGGGAGTGTAAGAAATGATTTGTTCAATGTGTGGAAATAATAATTCAGTAGGGGCTACAACATGTTCAACTTGTGGAGCACCTTTAACAGGACAACCTATGGTAAATGGGCAAGTGCCAGGTCAACAGATGATGCCTCAACAACAAGTATTTAATCAACAAGTACCCCAGCAGCAGATGGTAAATCAACCAGTAGGGCAACCAATGATGAATCCAGGATTTAATAATCCTCCAGGAGTTGGAACTTTAACAATTATTAGACCTAATAATTTTGTAGGATGTTTAATACCTTATGATGTATATGTTGATAATTATTTATTAGGTACTGTACCTAATGGAGAACAGAGAACTTTTCAGTTATATTATGGTTCGCATTTAGTAACTATTAAACAAGGATTAGGAACAGGTAATCAACAAATATTAATTAATGATGAAACACGTAATTTAATGTTTAATTGTCCAATTAAAATGGGTTTCGTGACTAATGATATCGAATTCTATTTAGTGGGATCTTCTAAATAAAATAGTAATAATTTATTACTATTTTTTTATTATTTAAAATCTTTTTAAAAAAATGATAAAAACATATTGACAAATATATTATGTTTTTAATATAATGTTAATAACAAGACAAATAAGTCTTAAAAATTTATATTATGTTATTAACAATATATTAATAAGAGGAGGATAAAATGCAAAAGAAAAATATAAATGAAACAGAAGAAATGATTATTGTTGTTGATATGATTAATGGATTTATGAAAGGAGGAGTTATGGCTGATCCTTACATTATGCACATTGTACCAACTATAAGAAATTATATGGAAGAAGCTATTCAAAATTTAAGTAAGAATGTTGTAGTAATTCGTGATGCTCATGAAAAGGGCGCTATGGAATTTAAAGTACATCCTGAACATTGCCTAAAAGATTCATGGGAATCTAGCTTAATTGATGAATTAAGAGATTTACTACCTTATTGTTATGAATTTGAAAAAAATTCTACTAGTACCATTTGGGCAGGACAGACAAATACTTTCTTACCTTTTATCAAAAAGGCTTTAACAAATCCTAAATTAAAGAGAATTAAAATTGTAGGATGTTGTACAGATATATGTGTTATGGATTTAGCTATTCCTTTAAAAAAATTATGTGATGAATTAAATATTGATATTGAAGTAATAGTACCAACAGAAGCTGTTGAAACATATCAAATTAAACCTAATTTATATGATCAAGAGGGAAGACTAATAGAAGAAGGAATACATGATCGCCAAGAATGGAATGATATGGCTTTTAAATTTATGAATCAAGCAGGTATTAATGTTTTAGGATATCAAAAGGTTAAAAGATAGGAGTGTTAAAGATGGAAAAAAATAAAGCAATGGATTTTATGAGTGTTGAAGATGTCAAAAAAATGATTGAATTAGAAGATGATAGTGTTAAAACATGGGAAGATTTAAAACAAGCTATTTTAAAAAATCAAAAGCCTAATTTAACAATGTTAGTTGATTTTTATGAATTTACCATGTCTCAGACATTTTTTGATACAAAAGATAAGGATACAAAAGCTTACTTTGATGTTTTCTTTCGTAGTCATGAATTTGGCAGTGGATACACTATTAGTTCTGGTTTAAAAGAAATAATTGATTATGTTCGTAATCTTCATTTTACTAATGGAGATATTGACTATTTAAGAAGTACAGGTAAGTTTACAGAAGAGTTCTTAGCTTATTTAAAAAATTTAAAATTTACAGGTGATATTTGGGCTGTTCCTGATGGTACACCAATATTCCCTAATGAACCTGTTATTACTGTAAAAGCTAATATTATTGAAGCCCAATTATTAGAAACACTTATGTTAGCTTATTTCAATCATGGTAGCTTAATTGCTACTGCGACGAAAAGAATGGCTAATGCAGCTTTCCCTATGAGCATTGCGGACTTTGGAGCTAGAAGAGGTCATGGTGTATCTGTTACTCAAGGATCAAGACATGCAGCTATTGGAGGATTTAGTAGTACATCTAATGTTTTAGCTGCCCAAGAATATGATTTAATTCCTTCTGGAACTATGGCACATTCTATTATTGAATTTTATGGTAATGATTATGATGCTTTTTTAGCGTATGCTAAATCTAATCCTTATAATTTTATAGCGCTTGTTGATACTTATAATACTTTATATAGTGGTATACCTGCTGCTATTAAAGTAGCTAAAGATTATTTAATACCTCATGGGTATCCTTTTAAAGGTATTAGAATTGATAGTGGTGACTTAGTATATTTATCTAAAGAAAGTCGAAGAATGTTAGATGAAGCAGGAATGACAGATACTAAAATATTTGTTACGAATGGTTTAACAGAAAAAGAAATAGAAAAGTTAAAAAGAGAGGGAGCACCTATTGATAATTTAGGAGCAGGTGATAATGCGATAGCTCCTATAGGACGTATGAATGGTGTATATAAATTAGTAGCTGTTTTAGAAAATGGTAAAGCAGTTCCAAGAATTAAACTAAGTGACTCAGAAGTAAAAATAACTAATCCAGGTTATAAAAAAGTATATCGCTTTTATGATGTAAAGACAGGTTATGCATTAGGTGATGTAGTTGCCCTTGCTGATGAAGTTATTCCAACTAATGGTTATACTTTAGTATCACCAACGGAAGAATGGAAAAGAAAAGATATCACTGATTACCATGTCCGTGAATTACAAGTACCTATTTTCTTAAATGGTAAACAAGTATATGAAGTACCTAGTACTTTAGAAAGTAAAGAATATTGTGATCATGAATTTGCTACTTTATATCCAGAAATTAAGTTCGCTATAAACCCTCATGAATACTATGTTGACTTAAGTGAAAAGTTATTAGCGCTTAAAAAACAAATGATTAAAGAACATACTGATGAAGTAAGAGAAAAACAAAAAAAGATAGGACAATATCATGCGTAGAGAAAAGTTAGAAGAACTAAATAGTTATTTAAAAGAATTACAAGTTGTAACAAGAATAAAAAAAGATATAGATCCCAGATTTATATCGAGTGAAGTTTATGAAATTCATTTAAAATGTGGTAGTATTTTTTTAAGAGAAAAATTACTTAAAGGTAAAAAGGATGGAAGTGCTGCGATAATATTTGCTTTAACAAAAAATAATGAAGTATTATTAAATGTTGAACCAAGGGTATTTACAAAAGAGGGAGTACAACTAGGTTTTCCAGCAGGATATATTGAACTTGGAGAAGATAAAGAAGTAGGAGCACGCCGTGAATTAAAAGAAGAACATGGTTATCAAGCAGGTAAAATGATTTTACTTGATGAAGCTTATCAAGATGAAGGTTGTTCTAGTGCTTTAAATAGTTTATTTTTAGCTTACGATTGTGAACAAGTTACTAGTCAACATTTAGATCAAGATGAAATAATAAAACCTTTTAAGTGTACTTATGATGAAGTATTAGAACTTAATGCTTTAGGCTATTTTAAAAGTTTTAATAGTAAATTACTTATTGAAAGAGTTAAAGAATATATAAAAAGGAGATAAATATGTTAAAGAAATGTGGATATGTAAGAGTAGGAGCTATTACACCTAATCTTAAAGTAGGTAATGTATCTTTTAATGTTAAAGAAATAATTAAGTTAATTAAAGAAGCAAATAATAAGGGAGTACAAATCGTAACTTTACCAGAACTATCTTTAACAGGATATACATGTAATGATTTATTTCATCAAGATGTTTTACTTGATGAATCTTTAAAAGGATTAGAATTAATATTAAAAGAAACATCTAAATTAAATATAATAGCTATTATTGGTATGCCTATATCTTTAGATAATCAATTATTTAATGTAGGAGTAGTTATTAATAAAGGTAAAATACTAGGTATGATACCTAAAACATATATACCTAATTATAGTGAATTTTATGAAAAGCGTTGGTTTGCTTCTAGTACGAATGCTATTAGTGAGACAGTTAATATTTTAGATGAAGAAGTACCTTTTGGTATTAATATCTTATTTCAGGATAAAGAAAATAAAAGTATTTGTTTTGGCGTTGAATTATGTGAAGACTTATGGAGTGTTAATCCTCCTAGTAATGAACATGCTTTAAATGGTGCTAGTATGATTTTTAATTTATCAGCTAGTAATGAAATAATAGGTAAATATGAATATCGTCAAAACTTAGTTAGAATGCAATCTGCTAAAACGATAAGTGCTTATATTTATGCATCATCAGGTGTTAATGAATCAACTACTGATGTGGTCTTTTCAGGCCATAGCATTATAGCTGAGAATGGAACCATTATTAAAGAAAGTGAAAGATTTGATTTTAATAGTAATATGATTATAACCGATATTGATATTAATAAGTTAATGAATAATCGTTATAAAGATATTAGTTATATGGGGATTAAACCTACTTTAAAATATCGTAAGATAAATATTGATATTAAAGATACTAATGATAACTTATTAAGAGAATATACACCATATCCTTTTGTACCTAGTAATGAAGAAATAAGAAATAATCGTTGTTATGAAATATTTAATATTCAAGCATGTGGCTTAGCCAAAAGATTAAAACATACAGGTATTAAAAAAACAGTTATTGGTATATCAGGAGGATTAGACTCTACTTTAGCTCTTTTAGTTATTAAAGAAGCTTATAAGAAATTAGATATTTCCAATGATAATATTATTGCCGTAACAATGCCAGGCTTTGGTACAACAAGTAGAACTTATCAGAATGCTCTTAACTTAATAAATAATATGGGAGCTACTTTAAAAGAAATAAATATTAAAGAATCATGTTTAAAACATTTTGAAGATATAGGACAAGATCCAAATAATTACGATATTACCTATGAAAATAGTCAAGCAAGAGAAAGAACACAAATATTAATGGATATAGCTAATAAAGAAGGAGGATTAGTTATTGGTACAGGTGATTTATCAGAGTTAGCACTTGGTTGGTGTACTTATAATGGTGATCATATGAGTATGTATGCTGTTAATACATCTATACCTAAAACCTTAGTAAGATATTTAGTTAAATGGATAGCTGATACACATGAAGATATCAAAGATACTATTTATGATATTTTAGATACACCAATTAGTCCTGAATTATTACCTCCTGATAAAAAAGGAAATATTCGTCAAAAAACGGAAAACAGTGTAGGTCCATATATTCTTCATGACTTCTTCTTATATCATTTCTTAAGATATGGCGCTACACTTAGTAAAATTTATTTAATAGCTACGAAAACATTTAAAGATATGTATGATGCAGAAACAATTAAAAAATGGTTAACATTCTTTTTAAAGAGATTCTTTAGTCAACAATTTAAAAGAAGTTGTATGCCTGATGGACCTAAAGTAGGAACAATTAGTTTATCTCCTAGAGGAGATCTTCGTATGCCAAGTGATGCCGATGTTAGCATTTGGCTTGATGATATTATCTAAAATAAAAAATTTAAAAAATAAGTATATCTAGCGAAAATATTACTTGTTTTTTTTTTTATGATATTATGACACTGAATAGTAGAGATAAAAGAATACTATTCGTAGTTTAGATGTCTAAATTGTGTTCTATTCACTAAAGATACACTATATTTCTTTAATAATTATTATTACTTCTATCATTAATAGTTAAAGAAATTTGTTATGGGACATAATTTAGACATTTATACTCATTATGTGAAAGGAATTTTGAATATGAAGATAAAATATAAATTACTTGCCTTAGTTATTAGTTTATCACTTGTCATTTGCTCATTAATAACGCCACTAGCTATTAAACATGCTAATATAAGTAAGAGTAATAAAAAGTTAAGTGGCGATTATGTAGCAGGTGAATTAGGTAATAATAACATAAGTTATATTGTAGATAATAATACGATGGATAGTTATAAAGACTATCTTATCAATGATAAGACAGGATCTAAAAATGCTGGTAAGATTTGGTCAGATAAGACTGTTCTTTCATCATCAACTTTAACTTTAGATAGAGAAACAGATGGTGTATCTGGTACCATTACAAACGATAGCGATTTCTTACATGTTTATTCTGCTTTAGGTAGTAGTAAAAGAGTATCTAGACTAGAAAGTGTTCCTCTAGATGTTGTTTTATTAATTGATGTTTCTACCTCTATGTCAGATCATTATGCTGATGCGGAAGCAATTAAATCAGCTAACTTTTTAATTAAAACCTTAATGGGAGATAATGATGATATTGAGTATGTTCATCCCAATAACCGTGTAGGAATTATCGTATATGCTGGTGGAACTCAAGTATTATTGCCATTAAGTCATTATGAATTAGAAGAAGGTCAAGAAGATTATTTAACCCTTGATAGAGTAAGTGGGCGAGATAAATTATGGCCAAAAGTAACAACTCATGTTAAAGAAACTGATAAAATAAAAAATAAAACAAGTGATCCAATGTTTGCTGATTCAACATATTTACAAGGAGCTTTATATCAAGGAATGTATTTACTTGCTACAGAAAAAAATACTACATATACCAATCCAGTAACTAATATAACTATGAATCGTACACCAATTTTAATTACTTTAACAGATGGTGGAACTAACGTTGTTGGTGCTACAAGTACAGCTAAATATGATGAAAAATCACGTATTGATTTCTGGAATCCACTAAGTTGGACAGATAGTAGTGATGGTAAAGCTATATTACCTGTTGAACAAAAAGGAAATACTTATAAAAATTATATAGCTGAAGCTAATGGTAATCCAATTTATTTTCATTTAGATGAAGAAACAGTTTATACCATGCCTCCTAGAACTTTAAGTGTTTTGTTAACAGCAGGCTATATGAAAAATTGGGTAGAAGATAATTATACTAAAAATAGTATTGATGGTTCAGATGTATCTATGTATGGCTTTGGAATTGGTTTAAATGTATATACGCAATCTGAATATTCACAGTTTCAATTAAGGGCAACAATGGATCCACGTAAATATTTTACAGCCGATGTTGATAATGAATATTTAAAAACGTCTTACAATGCATTTGAAGAATATTTAAAAGGAAATACTCCAACTTTTTCATTTGGTAATTATAAGTGGGCAGATAAACAAATAAAAGCTAATTGGACATTTAATCATCCAACAGGTGATGCTGCCAAATACGATGTAACATCAGTTGAAGATGTATATTATATTGACCAATATATGGAAACAGATACTGATCAATTAACAAATGTATTTAAGAATATGCTTATTACAATAACTGAACAAGTTTTAAAACCAATTTCAGGTGTTAATGATATAGGTATTAAAGATTATTTAACATATATAGATCCAATTGGCAAATACATGGAAGTTAAAGAAATTAAAAATGTTTCCCTATTTGGTAAGTTCTACAATGTTGTTAAAGATAAATTAAAATATTGTGTTGTTAATGCTGATAACAGTGTTACTGAATATGATGTTAAACCTGAAAAATATAATTATACAAGACAATATTATAAAATTGTTTCACAAGATGGTGATGTTCAAAATAATCTTTCATATAAAATGGAAGATGTAAATGGTAATACTAACTATAATGTTACATTTAATTTAAGTAGTATTTTAATGTATGTTGAAAGTAAAGAAGATAGTAACTCAAAGACTAGTAGTTATGATACATATGATGAAACATTATATATTAATATTCCAAGAAATGCTTTGCCTTTAGAAGTTGCTGAAATACAAATTGATGAAAATAATAAAGTTATATCTTATAGTGATAACTTAGATAAATATGAGGAAGCAACGCCATTACGCGTTTATTATACGGTTGGAATAGATAGCGCTATAAAAAATGCTGATGGGTCAATTAATTTATCTAAAGTTTCTAAAGAATATATTGCTCAAAATACCGAAGAAGTTGACTCTAAAAAATATATTTCATTCTATGCTAATTATTTTTCAAATAAACAAATAAATAATAGTACACATGGTGATGCTACTATATCATTCTCACCAAGTTCAGACAATCAATACTTTACATCTAATACACCATTGATACTATATGAAGCAACTGCGGAAGATAAGCAAGAGAAGGAAATAATTCTTGATGATGCTAGTTATAAAACATTTATTAAAAATCATAAAACGGTAAATAAGGTTGATAATGAAAATTCTAATAAATATTATTACATTGTAATAGATTATTATATGCCTAATGAAGAAGAAATATGTCATGTAGCGCTTTTAAGACAAGGAAAAGAGTTTGGAACAGGTATTAGTGGACAAAATATTAGCTTTGGCGAATATCTATGTTGGTATAGTCCATCAGCTAATATTTGGAAAAACTTTAGTACAACTAAACCAGAAGATACACATACGGATTGGGTTATAGCTACTAAACCAGGTGGTTTAATTGCTGGTAATATGCAAGATGAACTAGTTACTAAAGAAACTAATAATACTAAGACCTCTTCATCTTATATATTACCTTCTATTAGTGAATCAACAACAGGATTTAATGATGGTAATAATATTGTTATAAATATGTATCAAGGTAATAATGGTAAATTACAAGTATTACAAAATGATTTAATTATTAAGAAGTTTGTAAGTGGTGACTTAGGTGAAACTGATAAAGAATGGACTATTAAAGTAACTTTAGTTGCGCCAAGTAATCAAACATTAAATACATCTTATCAAACTATTAATGAAGATGGAACAAAAGGTATTTTATCTTTAACTAATAGTGAAAATAAATATGAAGGAACAATTAAAATTAAAGATAAAGAAACTATAACAATAAAAGATTTACCTAATGGTGTTCAATATAAATTAGAAGAAGTAGAAGCAAATCAAGATGATTATAAAACAACAACTAAAGGTAATTTAGAAGGTACTTTAACAGGTGAAAATCCAACTATTGAATTCTATAATAAAAAGTATTCTTATTATGATTTAACTATTGAAAAAATAGTTAAAGGAGAAACTAAAACAGATCAAGAATTTAGTTTTGAAATTCGTTTAGTTGAAAATCCTGATGTACCTTTAGAAGAAAATATAGCTTATAAAGGTACTAATATTGAAGATGGAATAATCAAGTTTACAAAAGATGAAAATGATACTTATATAGGTAATATTACTTTAAAAAATAATCAAAAAATAACTATTAATTTACCATATAATACCCAATATGAAATAATTGAAATAGACGCTAATAAGAATGGTTATAATACAACATATGAAAATAATAAAGGTGTAGTTAACAATGATATTACAGTAACTATTACTAATGAAGTTATAAAAAGTCCATTAACTTTAGATAATTCTATAAAATATATCATGCTTTTTGTAACATGTCTTGTTGGACTAGTTATTTCAATCTTCGTATTTCGTAAATTAAGAAAGAAGACGGCATAACGTTTTCTTTCTTTTATTTAAATGTTATAATTAAATAGGAGATGATAGAATGGAAATAAATGTACAAGGTAGTGGTGTTAAATATGTTAAGCCTGATGAAGTAAAGATGCGAATAACATTTCAATACAAAGGACAAACTTATGAAGAAGTTTTAAGTGAAGGTGTAACACATGTCCAAGATTTCGTTAATAATTTACTTTTAAAAGAAGGTTTTGCTAAAGAAGATTTAAAAACACGTAATTTTGTTATTCGTGAGGAAAAAAGATATGATGAAGTATCACGTCAATATTATCCTGATGGCTTTTCTTTTAATCAAGATGCTACTCTTAAATTTGATTATGATCGTGAGAAAATGGCTCGTATGATGGTCGAAATATCGAAATTAGATAATCCTCCAATATGTCAAGTAGACTTTGGCGTTAAAGACGAAAAAGAATGCCGTAAAGAGGTTTTAGAGCTTGCTTATGAGGATGCTTTAAGTAAAGCAAACGCTATCGCTTTAGCTGCTAATAAAAAATTAAAAGATTGTGTTAAAGTAGATTTTCAACCATTTACGACTAGTTATGTTTCTGAAACTAGTTTATATAGTAAAGATATGGCTATTAGAGGAAGTATTTCAGAAGCTATAGTTAATACTTTTACACCAGAAGATATTGCTATTTTTGAAAACTTATATTGTCTATGGATTACTGAGTAAAAATAACTGAAAAGTTATTTTTTCTTTTTATCTAAAAAGTATTGACTTTAATATTTAATTTTACTATATTGTAGTTGAAAATAGTTAATAGGGTATATGGAGGTAGTATGAAGAAGAATAATATGAAATTAATTGTTTTAGAAAACTTTAAAGAAGTAGGGGAAAAAGTTAATAAAGAATTACAAAAAATTCGTAAAGAAAAAGAAGATTATTTAATTAATATATCTAATGTTCGTTTTTCTAATGGTGAAGGCAAAGTTACGATTAATGATACAGTAAGAGGTCAAGATTTATATATCTTATGTGATGTAGGTAATTATAGTATTAATTATATGATGCATGGTATGCCACATTATATGTCTCCTGATGAACATTTCCAAGATGTTAAACGTATCGTTAGCGCAACAAGTGGGCATAGTGCTAAAATAACACTTGTTATGCCACTTTTATATCAATCAAGACAACATAAAAGAAAAGGAAGAGAATCTTTAGACTGTGCGATAGCTTTACAGGAATTACAGAATCTAGGAGTAGATGATATTGTAACTTTTGATGCTCATGATGTTAATGTTAATAACTCAATACCTAATCTACCATTTGAAAATTTTTACCCGACACATATTATTCTTGAAGATTTAATTAAGAAAGAAGATATCGATAATTTATTAGTTGTAAGTCCTGATATGGGAGCTATGGAAAGATCTAGATATTATGCTGAAATGTTAGGTTGTGATGTCGGTGTCTTCTATAAAAGACGTGATCTAAGTAAAGTCGTTAATGGCAAAAATCCGATTGTTGATCATATCTATATGGGAAGCGATGTTAAAGATAAAGATATCTTAATCGTTGATGATATGATAGCGTCTGGAGGATCTATTCTAGATGTAGCTCAAGAACTAAAGAAAAGGGGAGCTAAAAAGATTTTTCCAATTGCTACTTTTTCGTTATTTACTGAAGGAACAGAAAAATTCCAAGAAGCATATGAAGAAGGATTATTTACGATGATATATTCAACTAATCTATCTTATGTACCTGAAGAAATTAAAAAATGTGAATGGTTCCATGAAGTAGACTGTTCTAAATTTATTGCGCGTATAATAAATACTCTTCATAATCAAGAATCTATTCATGTTTTAGAAAATGGCAAAAAAGAAATGCTTAAGAAAATAGAGAAAAGTCGTAAGAAGAAACACTAAAGTGTTTTTTCTTTTTTATATCTTGACAATATATAATGTTTTTAATATAATGTTAATAACAATATAAGGAGTAATATTATGCGTATAGGTATCTTTGGAGGTAGTTTTAATCCTCCTCATAAAATGCATTTAAAAATAGCTAAAGAATTAATTAATAAAGATTATGTAGATAAGATAATCTTTGTTCCTACAGGTAGTGAATATCAATATAAAAATAATTTATTAAAAGATAATTATCGTTTGGATATGATAAAGTTAATGATTAAAAATAATCCTAATATGGAAGTAAGTAATTTTGAATTAAAAGATTATGTGGTTTATACTTGTGAGACGTTAGAACATTTTAAATTATTATATCCCAATGATGAAATATATTTTATATGTGGAACAGATAATTTAAGTTACATTGATAAATGGAAAAATGGTATGGATATTTTAAATAACTATAAAATATTAGTCATTAAAAGAAAAGGAGACAATATTAAAGAACTATTAAAAAAGTATCAAGAATATAAAGATAATATTATTATTACAAGTATTCCTCTTTATAATTTATCATCGACGATAATTAGAGATAAATTAAAAAATAATCTTAATGTGGATGATGTTATGGATAAGAATGTTTTAAAATATATTAAATTGAATAAATTATATGAGAAAGATAATTAATTTGTTATAATAATTAATTAGGTGATATATATGTGGGGAGCCATAATTGGTGATATTGTAGGATCAATATATGAAGTATTAGAAGTAAAAGCTAAAAAAGAACATAATAAACGTTCTTATGAAGAGAGAATGCTTATTATGGATAATAAGACACCATTATTTACTAGTGATTCATCTTATACCGATGATACTGTTTTAACATTAGCGATTGGTGACGCTATTATGCATGATAAAGACTATGAAAAATATTTAAGAACTTATGGACAAGAGGAAGTAAATCTTGGTATTGATAAGTATGGACGAAGTAGATTTAGTTATAACTTTTGTGAATGGTTAAAACAAGATAAATATGGACATAGTATAGGTAATGGATGTGCGATGAGAGTAGGACCTATTGGTTATGCTTTTGATGAACTACTAAAAGTAGAACAAGAAGCACGTTTATCTACTTTACCAACACATAATAATAATGAATGTGTAGATGCAGCTTGCACTGTTGCTTCAGCTATCTATTTAGCGCGTCATGGTTTTTCTAAAGAACAAATTATGACTTATTTATCATTTCGTTATCATTATCGTTTGGAATTTAATTTAGATGATTTAAGACATAATTATACTTTTAAAAGTGCTGCTATAGATTCTGTTCCTCAGGCTATATATTGTTTCTTAGTAGCTGATAGTTTTGAAGATGGACTCCGTAAAAGTATTTCAATAGGAGGAGATAGTGATACTATCGCAGCTATCACTTGTTCAATATTAGAAGCTTATTATGGTGTACCTAAAGAATTAATTGAAGAAGCTAAAAAATACTTAAATAGTGAACAATTAAATGTTATTGATCAGTTTTATAATATGATAAAAACGAAAGATAAGGAGAAAAAAATAAAATATGAAACAAATAGTTAAACTTTTACAAGCTAATAATAAGACGATAGCGACGATGGAATCATGTACTGGTGGAGGAGTAGCGAACGCTATAACTAATATTCCAGGTGCTAGTGAAGTATTAAGATTTAGTGCTGTTACATATTCTAATGAATATAAAATAAAAATGGGTGTTAATAAAGAGACTATTGATACTTATACAGTATATAGTGAAGAAGTAGCAAAAGAAATGAGTTATAATATTGCGAAATATGCGAGTTCTAGTTATGGAGTAGGGATAACAGGTAAAATAAATAGACAAGATCCTAATAATTTAAATGGTGAAGATAATGTTGTTTATATTAGTATTTATGATAATGATTTAAATACTTATCATACTAATAAGATTATATTACCTAATCTAGAAAGAGATAAATGTAAGAAAATAATTATTAAAGAAGTAGAAACTATACTAAAAGATATATTAGTATAGTTTTTTATATATTAGTATATCTTTCAAAAAAGTTACTTGTTTTTTTTTTTTTTTTTGGATTATACTTATTATAATAGAGGTGAACAAATAATGAAAAAAATAATATTATTGATTTTAACATTAATATTTTCTCTAACAAGTTATCCCGTATATGCTAAAGAAGAGTCTTTATATAATAAGATTGCATCACAAGCAACTGCTGATAATATAAAGAGTGAATTTGTCACGTATGATAATGGTATTAATTTTAAATATACTTCATCAGATACAAATGGAAAGGGAGTATATACAATTGCTTCAACTTTAAAAGATACTTACCCAATTCATTATTATCGTGGTAATATTGATAATAATTGGCTTAAATATGCTAATTTATGTTGGCAAATCGTAAGAACAACGGACAACGGAGGAGTTAAACTAATATATGGTGGTAAACCAAATTCTGATGGTACTTGTACAGGTGTTTTAGAGTATGATGAAGAATTAAAGTATGATAAGGATTATACTAGTAATGGAGTATCAAATACTTATGCTGATAGCGATGAAAAACAAATGATTGAATCATGGTATGAAAATAAATTAGTAGATTATACAGAGTCAATTTATGATGAAATATATTGTAATGATATTGTAAGATCTACTAGTAACGAAAAATATACTAATGCTTATTTTCGATATATAGAAGGAAAACCAACACTAACATGTCCTAATAAGGAAAATTCATTTACTGTTAGCAAAGAACTAGGTAATGGTTTATTAAAATATCCTGTTGGTGAATTAACTATTGATGAAGCTATTTATGCAGGAATACAAGATAACTTAGAGAATCATAAACTAAATGATGATTATTCTAATCGTGAAGAAGTAGAAAATTATGGCAACCAGGTAAAGAGCTATTTAAGTTTTAGAGGTACATATCCAACCATGTCAGGATATGGGGAAGAAGCAATAGAGAATAATGTTGTTTCTGGTGATTTCTTATATGGAGACTTATCTTTCTACATTAACAATTATCATATTAGTATGCCAATAGGTGATTGCGCTGAAGGCTGGTCATACTTTCATAGTCTATATGAATATGTAAGACCTGTAATTGTCATAAATGGTAATTTAGCTGTTATGGGTGAGGGAACAAGTATTAATCCATATACTTTAGGTGCTATCGTAAAACCTGAACCAGAAATAACTATTCCAGAAACTAGTGATAATATTATTAGCTATTACATTATCTTTGGAACAATGATTACTATGTTAATGGGATTAGTAATTTTAAAGAAAAAATATGAATAAAAGTAGTTTTTACTACTTTTTTTTGAAAGTTATTGACATATCGTTATGTTTTTAATATAATGTTAATAACAAGTATAATATTTTTTTAGAATTAGATATTAATAAGATGTTAAAAACATAAGGAGGATAAATATGAATATGGTAAATATGGTAAATGACTTATTAATTAAATATGTAGGAGGAGAAACATTCTTTGATGCTTTAGATGAAGAAATTAGAATTAATGATGCTTGGTTATATACAATGATTAATCATGTTTTAACTAATGAAGAGTTTGATGGATTTATCGTTAGTGGTAAGTTTGGTAAACGTTTTAATGATTTCTATTTAAATAATTATCATCCTCATAAAGAAGTATTAGTATGTAATGGAGCACTTCGTAAAGGTAATGATATAGGTTTAGATAATTATGATTTAAATCATAAGAAATATATCTTTTTAGATGATAGTTTTTGGAGTGGAAAAACGAGAGATGTTGTTCAAAAGTATATTGAAGTAAATAATGGTATCTTTTTAAAAAGTTATGTTTTTTATGATGGTAATAAAGAAAAAAGTCAAAATGTTGAAAGTTTTTATCGCTATTATGATTTTCATTAGTTGTGATGTTATTAACATTATGTTATAATGAAATAGAGGTGTTATTATGTATAAGACAGAAGAAGAATTTTTAAAAGCATATAATCCTAATGATTATGATCGCTTTTCGATTACAACGGATATATTAATTCTTAGTGTATCTAGTGAAGAAGAAAGTAATTATCGTAAATTAAGTAAGAAGTATTATAGTGTATTATTAGTTAAAAGAGATGATTACCCTTTTAAAGATAAATGGTGCTTACCTGGAGGATTTGTTCGTATTGATGAAGATATTGAGGATGCTCCTAAACGTATTTTAAAAGATGAGACTAATTTAAAAGATATATATCTTGAACAATTATATACTTATGGAGAACCTAATCGTGATCCTAGAATGCGTATTATTTCAACATCATATATGGCTTTAGTAGATAAAGCTCGTCTTAATGATAAGTTATCTCCTAATGCTTCATGGTTTAATGTTAATTATTTGGAAGATGATAAAACAATTGATGTTACATTAGATAATGGAGAAGAAACAATTCATTTTACTATTGGTAAAACTTTAAAAGAATTAACAACTGATCGTTATAAGTTTAAAGTATTAAAAAATGATAAATTAGCATTTGATCATCCTTTAGTTATTACATCAGGTATATGTAGATTAAGAAATAAAATATCTTATACCGATATTGTCTTTAATATGATGCCTGAATATTTTACTTTAGGAGAGTTACAACAAGTATATGAAGTTATTTTAGGGAAGAAACTATTAGATCCTGCTTTTAGAAGAATAATAGCTGATAAAGTAGAAAAAACAAATAAAGTTAAACAAGGTGGAGGACATCGTCCTTCAGCTCTATTTAGATATAAGAATGCTAAGAAAAATTAATCGTGTATGTATCTTTCCTAATGATAATGAAGAAGCAAATAAATTAGCTTTAGAAACAACCAAACTATTAAAACAATATCACTTTGAAGTTGTTAATGATAACTATGATTTAGCAATTGCTATTGGTGGAGATGGTTCCTTCCTTAGAATGTTAAAAGAAAATAACTTTAATACTAATATTTATTATGTTGGAATTAATGCAGGTACTCTAGGTTTCTTACAAGAAATAAAACCTAGTGAGATAGAACTTTTTATAGCACGATTAAATAATAATGATTTTAAAAAAGAAGAAATAAGTATTCAAGAAACAATAGTTAAATCGAAAAATGGTACTGATTCTTTCTTATCTTTAAATGAAATAGTAATTCGTGATAAAGATTTAAATACGACGAAATTAAATGTTTTTGTCGATGATAATTTATTAGAAGCATTTGTTGGTGATGGACTTTTAATATCAACATCTATTGGTTCAACAGCTTATAATTTAAGTTTTGGGGGAAGTATTGTATATAGTGATTTACATACATTACAGATTACTCCGATAGCGCCCTTAAGTAGTAAAGTATATCATAGCTTAATTAATTCTGTTTTAGTACCTGAAAGTAAAGTTATTACTATTACCCCCCAAAATAATAAAAATAATTATGTTATCTTTCATGATGGTACTAGTAAAAATTATCGTAGTGTTATATCTATAGTTACTAAAATAGGTAATCAGAAAATATCTTGTTTAAGAATGAATAATTATAGTTATTCAACGATTATAAATGAAAAATTTTTAAAATAAAAGAAGGATTATCCTTCTTTTAATGTACTTTATTTGACATATTAACACCATTATTATTTAGGTAAGCATCAATACTTTTAGTTCCTTGATCGGTAATGATAGAGTGTGTTTCAAGATTTGGTGTACAAGTACGTACACTTACTTCTTTAAAGTTTTCAAATATGTATCTTAATGATGATAAAGCTTCTAGTTCTTGAGGTGTTATTTCCATAGGTACCATTACTTCAATACGTTTACCATATAATTGATATAGGGGACCTGTATATGATGTTATATTATTAATGATAATTAATCCATGCTTAATAGCTTGCAATAATATTTGATATATATTAGCTTCTTTAGCTGCTGCAAATAATTCAGGATATTCTTTTAAATATTTTGAAAATAAAAGATAAAAATAATCTGTATGAACATTTAATTTATGATGATCATACATCTTTTGTGGAAATGTAAAAGGGAATTCTTTACCATCATTATTTGTATCAGCTATATAAGTATCACCATTTAAATCAATAACGACGATTTTAAAATCATCTTGAGGTATATAATCAGTATCATTAATAAAATCAATTGTTTTCATCATATCACTCCTATTATTATCTTATCATATTTTTGTTTTATATTGTAGATATATGTTATAATGAATGTGCAGGGATGATTTATGAGAAACAAATTTAGAGAACATGAAAATGGAGTAATTGTCATTGAGGCTAATGGGGAAAGTAAATTAGGCTTACATATTGTTATCAATGAACAACGTTTAGAATTAGTAGATAGCGCAACCTCCTCATATTGGCGTATTATTAAAGATAAAAACATGTATTATGCGGTAGCGGACAATCATGATAAGCTTATATATATGCACGATTTGATTACAAGAAGTAAAGAACGTACTTGTGAAGAAAGATTTATTCGCTATCGTGGGAAAAATCATTTAGTACCTAATATTAATAAAGGTATGAAAGTAAAAAGAGCTATTCGTGATGGATTATTTAATGTTGATGATAACTTAATGATAGGTAAAGTACCTATCTTAACTGATGATTTAAAATATCTTTATGAAGATTATAGTACACCAATTATTCAAGAATTAACGGATGAAGATTTATATCGTAAAGATATTTTAGATTTAATTAATAGTGATGATGAGCGAAAAGCAATTGGTATTGAAGATATTATTCAGTCTTTAAATTCCATAATCAAGCATCCATTATTTAGACGTATGTATGGCGATACTAGTTATCAACAATTATTAAATAATTTACTTAGTGGTAAATATGATTATGATATTATTAAACAATGTTTAGTTAGTTTAGAAGATTTAGAAACAATGGGTAATGATTTAAGTTATGAACATGAATCAGAGTTTTTATTCCCAGGGCATCTATTAGTCGTATATCCTAGTGTTGTTAATACTAAAGCTAATCGTATGCATTTATGTATTTTTTCAGGGGCAAGAATATCACCTGGATCAGTTCATTGTGTATATCGTTTATTTATCGATGATGTAACAACTAAAAATAGATATGCTTTAAAGTATCCATTACATGCTGAAATAGGGTGTGAGAGTTTATTTCCTCATACCGTAAAAGAATTAGATGATTTTTCCTATCGCTTAGAACATGCTTATGATATGGACTTTACTGATTACTATAATATTGCTTGTAATATAGGATCAGATGGCTTACCTTTAGTTAAATTAAAAAGAAAATAGGAGAAGTATGAAAGATAAACAAGTAGTAATAAGAACTAAAGAAATAATTGATATTATTTTGGAAAATCAAAGTAATTATATTATTAATTACGATATTATGCAGAAACTTGATCACTATTTTAAACAATATAGTGATACTTTTGATGAGGATTTTATTCGTAATTATATTTCTTTCCTTGAAGAGTTTACTACTTTTTTTGATTATTTAATGTCTAAAATAGAAGAGTGTGAACAAGACTTATTAGATAATCAAACGATTGAAAGTGATTGTTACTTTATCTTTTCTTTAGAAGAATTTAAACAAAAAGAAAATTTAAAACCATATTTAGAAATGTTAAATATTTTAGATGAAATGTTTCCTGATAATAAAGTATTACAAGGGGCTTATTTATTTTTACATATTAATAGTTTATTGTATCTTCGAATGTTTAAAAATAATAAGTTAACAATAGAGAATCATATTCCTAATATCGTTATTGATTATGGTTATCGTATCGATTATTATAAAGAAGAATATGTTACGATTTTTCGTCACGAATTAGAAGAGGGATTACGTACTAGTGTCTTTATTGATAATAAAGAAATTATAAATTATATAAATACGGAAATAAAGGAATTAAATAAAAAATTAACTTAAAGGGGATAATATGATTTATTTAATTATTATCAATATTATTAGTTTCTTTTTATATTATATAGATAAAAGAGCATCTATTAAGCATAAATATCGTATACCAGAAAAAATACTTCTTTTAGCAAGTATGATAGGAGGATGCTTTGGTAGTCTTTTTAGTATGATGTTATTTCATCATAAAACGAGACATATAAAATTTATGTTACTAGTTCCTATCTTTTGCCTTTTATGGTTATTTATTATATTAAAAATAGACTCCTATATATGAGTCTATTTAAATAATCCCTTAAATATGGAATTACCAATTTTACGTCCTAATGTATTAAAAGCTGAATTAGCTGTTTTTTCTACAGCTTTATCAGCCATAGTTTTTTTCTTTTTTGTCTGTTTACTTTGTTTAGCTAATTCTTTAGCTTTTTTTTCTTCTTCAATAGCTTTAGCTTCATTAGCTATTTTAACATTTAGCTTTTCAAAAGCACTTTCTCTTTCAATACGTATGTCATATTTACCTTTAAGACTACTTTGACTTATGACCTCTTGCCTTAAAGTATCATCAATTGTTCCCATTTGACTTTGGGGAGGCAATATAGTAGCTTTTTCAACAATATTAGGTTCACCATTTTCATTTAAGAAGGATATTAATGCCTCACCTGTACCTAAAGAAGTAATAGCTTCTTCCGTATCAAAATTAGGATTAGTTCTAAATGATGTTGCTGCAGCCTTAATAACTTTTTGTTCAGCAGGGGTATAAGCACGTAAAGCATGAGTAACACGATTACTTAGTTGCGCTAAAACATCATCTGGTATATCTTTAGGACTTTGTGATATAAAGTATAAGCCAATACCTTTAGAACGAATTAGTTTAACAATTTGAATAACTTGTTTAATTAAATAATCAGGCATATCTTCAAAAAGGAGATGTGCTTCATCAAAGAAAAAGACTATTTTTGGTTTAGCTAAATCCCCAACTTCAGGTAATGTTTCAAATAATTTAGTTAATAACCATAGTAAGAAAGTAGCATATAAAGTAGGTTTATGAAATAATTCACGAGCATCTAGTATATTGATATAACCATGTCCATTTTCTGTACTAAATTTTATAAAGTCTTTAATATCTAGACTAGGTTCGCCAAATAATAGTTTACCATCTTGTTCTTCTAGTTTTAATAAATTTCTTTGAATTGCACCAACACTTTGTAAAGATACATTACCATATTTTAATGTATAATCACTTCTTTTATCACCAATATATTGTAATAAAAGTCTTAAATCATTTAAATCAATTAGTTCTAAAGCTTCATCATCAGCTATTTTAAAGGCAATACTTAGTACTCCTTCTTGAGCTTCCGTTAAGCCTAACATACGAGCTAGTATTGTTGGACCAATATCTTTAACGGTTGTTCTAATAGGATGACCATTAACACCAAAGATATCCCAAAAACGGGTTGGAAAAGATTTAAAAGTAAAATCTTTAATATTTAATTTATTTAAACGTTCAGTGATATTATCATTACTAATACCTGGTGTACACATACCAGCTAGATCACCTTTAACATCCGCTAAGAAGACAGGAACACCTGCTTCAGAAAAGCTTTCTGCCATTACTTTTAATGTAATAGTTTTACCTGTACCACTGGCTCCTGTTATTAAACCATGGCGATTAGCCATATTAAGTAAAATAGATAATTCTTTATCACTAGAACCTACGAATATTTTATTGTTATAGTACATAGATATCCTCCTACCATAGAATAATTATATCATGAAAGAAATATTCGAACAATATATGATATAATAATAATGAGGTAATAATATGAGTGAAGAAATGGTTATAAAAGATGTTGAAGAAACGATAGCAACCTTAAATAGAGGAAGAAGCTTATTGCACCCTGAGTTTACTATAAATAGTTCGATGTATGTATTTACAACAGAGAATTTAATAGGTAGTTTATCTAAATTACCTGTTAAAGGTAAAGAAGTATTAACCGTAACAGCATCAGGAGATCAATTAATTAATTTAGCTTTAATGGACGCTAAAAGAGTTGATAATTTTGATACTAATCGTAATGCCTATTATATTTCGGCTCTTAAAGTAGCTGCTCTTAAAACATTATCTTATGAAGAGTTTATAAGCTTTTTTACTGATAGTGATGATCGTAAGTTAATATCTAATGGTTTTTTAGGACAATCACAAAAGTTAGTTAATCCTAATCCAAATTATTTTGCTTATGAAACTTATTTAAAGGTTAGATCTAGTTTACCTAATGACGCTATGACATATTGGGATAAATTATATGCTTATTTTAAAGAAAAGAATACTTCGATGACGGATACATATTTGTTATATGGAGGAGATAAGAAAGCTGCAATAACGAATAATGCTTATTTAAGAGATTATCAAAGTTATCAAGCTGCTCAAGCAATATTTAGAAGGGGATTTGAACACAATTATATGCATATGGATATCTTACAAATACATAAGATACCTCATACTTATGATTTAGTTTTGTTATCTAATATATATGAGTATTTAACAGATGAATATTATAATGTTATATCTAGTGATGGATTTGGAAGATATATAACAGAAGAATTAAAAGCTATTTTAAATAAGGGAGCAACTGTTGAGGTAGCATATCAATATAATTATCGTCAAAAGAATTTTGTCGCAAAACAGGGTTTAAAAAAGTTATTTAGTAAGAAATATATTTTACAAGAAAGACCTGAATTAGATAAGTTTAAATTTAAAAAGATGTTAGTACCTAGTATGGTAAAAGAATATCGTGAAGCAGGGGATGCTGATTGTATGTATCTATTTCATAATTAAAAGTAATTTTTTATTACTTTTTTTTATAAACTATTGACAAGTGTTAATAAATACACTTATAATATAATTGGTGAGTGATATGGAAGTAAATAACCCTAGATATCAACATCAAGGTATCCATGTTATAAGTACTATTTTTACGATTGATAAAGGTGTTACTAAGGTTTTATTAGTAAAGAGAAAGAATGAACCTTATAAGGATATGTGGGCTTTAGTTGGAGGAGCTTTATATAATGATGAAGATATAATCAGTGGATTAAATAGAGAGATAAAAGAAAAGATAGGATTAAATAATATACCTTTAGAATTATTTGATGTTTTTAGTCGAGTAGATCGTTCACCTGTGATGCGTATGATCGCTATAGGATATATAGGTATTGTTGATAAAGAGAGATTAAATATCTTAAAGGATACACTTAAAACATCAGATGCTGATTGGTATCCTTTAGATAAAATACCTTCTTTAGCATATGATCATAATGAGATATTAGATAAAGCTATTATTGTTTTAAAAAAGAGAATATGTGAGACAGATTTTTTAAGAAGTTTATATCCTAAAGGATTTACGATGCCAGAGATTCAAAAAGTTTATGAAAGTATTTTAGGTAGAAGTTTTGATCGCCGTAATTTCCGTAAAAAAATACTTAGTTTAGGATTAATTGAAGAAACAAATATGTATGAACGCTTTGATGGTAATAAACCTGCTAAAGTATATTGCTTTAAAGATATTGAAAAAATAAAAAATGTATTTTAATACATTTTTATAAATTGTTATAAAGTGTAAAATGTTACACGTGGAGGTTAAAATGCTATATTTAATAAGACATGGTTTAGATGATGAAAATTATATTGGAGGATGGAGTAAAGGAGGATTAACAAGTGAAGGTATAGAACAAGTAAAACAAGCCATACCATTTATTAAGACATTACCTATTAAAAGAATTATTAGTAGTGATGTTGATAGGGCTATTCAAACAACAGAGATTATTAATGATGAGTTACATTTGCCTGTTCATTATGATCAAAGATATCGTGAATTAGACAAAGGAAAGATAACAGGATTACCTATTAAATTAGCTGATACTATTTTTCCAGAAAGACATCATATGGGAGTATATGATAAATATCCTGAAGGGGAATCTATGATGGATTTATATAAAAGGATAAGTAATCTATTACATGAGTTACAAGAACTAGATGATACATTAATTGTTACTCATCGTGGCATAATTAATATGTTATATTTCCTTTTAAATGACATAGATGTTGATATGGATAAGAAACAATTTAATGTAACCCATGCTTCTATTCATGAAGCAAATATAAAAGAGAAAGTTATAAGGAGGATATATTAATGGCAAGTATTGAAGCAAAGATTGTTTTAACAGGAGGACCTTGTGCGGGTAAGACAACAGCTTTAGCGCGTATTGAAGAATACTTTTCAGAATTAGGATATAAAGTTTTAATTGTCGGAGAAAGTGCGACAGAGTTAATTAAAGGAGGAGCTAGGCCTTTTGGTGATAAATCCCTATCTATGATTGATTTTCAAGATATTATTCTTAAATATCAATTAAGTAAAGAAAATATTTATGATGAAATAGTTAAAGCATTAAATCCAAATGATAAATGTATTATTGTTTATGATAGAGGATTAATGGATAATAGTGCTTATGTTAGTAAAGAAGAATTTAATTATTTATTAGAAAAAAATCATTATTCCTATTTAGAACTTATGGATCGTTATGATTTAGTTTTACATTTAGTAACAGCAGCTGATGGGGCTGAAGCGTTTTATACTTTAGAAAATAATGCAGCTCGTAGTGAGACAAGAGAAGAAGCTATAGCGTTAGATCAAAAAACAATGAATGCTTGGAGTGGACATCGTAACTTAGAAATAATTGATAATTCAGTTACTTTTGAAGAAAAATTAAATAAAGTTATTGAAAGTATTCATAATTTACTAGGTAATCCTATTTCAATACGTCATCAAAAGAAATATCTTATTGATGGACAAACAATTAGTCAAAAACTATTAGATAATTCTATTGGAGTAGAAATAGAACAAACATATTTAGGTAGTGATGAATATGAAAAAAGATTACGTAAGAGAACTTTAGGTAATGAGATTACTTACTATTATACTGTTCAAAAACATGATTTACATGGTACTTCTAAAGTTTTAATAGATCGTAAAATAACAAGTAAAGAATATGATAAGTTATTGTCCGAATATCCTTTACATCGTACAGTTAAGAAAACACGTTATACTTTTATTCGTGATAAGAAATATTATCGTTTAGATATCTTTGATGATGGTGTTGTAATCTTAGAAACTAGTGACGCTAAAGCAAAGATACCTAGTGATCTAAAAGTAATAGGAGATATAACAGAAGATAGTGAATTTTATAACATTAATTTAGCGCATCAAAAAGCGACTAAGAAAATTTATTCTTAATCGCATTTAATATTCATAAGTATTTTATATTCTAATACCGTTAATTTATTATCTAGTATAGGCTCAATAAATTTACTATTCATATATTTGATTGTGTAACGAGCTTCAACTAATTCCTGATTATTTAGTTTACATATACTTGCTTTATCAAGTGTTACTAATCTAGTTTTAACATTGATTTTATTCTTTTCCATTTGAAAAGAATAAGTATATAAATTTTTATATTTATTATTAATGATTGGATAATTCATAATTATCTTACCATCAGTATTAACACTCATAATAGTTATTTTATTCTTTTCTTTACTATTATTATAAGTAAAGACAATGTTATTATCTAGAATATTAAAATTACGAAATTCTGCATTAACTAAAGTTTTATTAAAGAAGACAACATCGTTAATATTAATTATATTATTATGAGGATATCCATCAGCTACTAAATAATCATAAGTAAACATTAAATAATTAGTTTTAGCTTTATCTTTAGTATCAAAATATTTAATACAATAATCTGATTCTATATTGTTACATCCATCTATATTTTCATTAAAATAATGCATTGCTGTTTTATTATTATAACTAATAGTATATTTACGAATATCATGATCTTTACTTGTTACATATATATAAACAGCATTATGATTAGTTAAATCATCATTATTAAATATTTTAACTGTCGCACTACGATCTTCTGTTTCCGCTTTAATAGCGAGACTAGTTTCTTCATTAGTAACAGATATTTCATAATAATCTTGATTAGGATCAAAATCAATAGGATGACCTTCAATAGTTAAATTCTTTAAATAACTACTACTTTGATGTTTACTACTTGTAAAAAGATTAATAGATAATCTTTGATGAATTAGTAAGAAAGCAATGATAACGATCCAAAGGGGAACAATAATTATTAAAATACGTTTAATACGATCAATTAATTCCATGTTATCACCTCTTACTATATCTATAATATCATATATTTATTAGTTTATGTAGTTTAAAATTATGTTATAATATTAATACGTACGATGGGATGTGTTTTTATGGAAAAAATAATTTTAGTAGATGGTAATAATTTATTATTTAGAAGTTACTATGCGACAGCTTATAATGGTAATTTTATGAATAATAGTAAAGGATTCCCAACTAATGCTCTATTTGGTTTTACTAATATGATTAATAAGATTATGGAAGAAGAACAACCTACAAGGATGATTGTAGCTTTTGATAAAGGTAAAACTTTTAGGCATGATAAATATGATTTCTATAAAGGTGGAAGAATAGAGACACCTGATGAATTAAAATTACAATTTCCTATTGCTAAAGAAATGCTAACCTATATGGGTATAAAGTATTATGAAATAGATAATTATGAAGCAGATGATATTATTGGTACTTTTGCTCGCTTATGTAATTTAGATGATAATTATGTAGGTACTATTATTAGTAGTGATAAAGATTTGTTACAATTAATATCTCCTCAAGTTGATATTAAATTATTAAAACAAAAAGATTATATTCGTTATAATGTCGATACTTTTAAGGAAGCATATGGAATTGAACCTATCAATGTTATTGATCTTAAAGCTTTAATGGGTGATGCTAGTGATAATATTCCAGGCGTGAAAGGTATTGGTGAAAAAACAGCTCTAAAATTATTAAATGAGTATAAGACATTAGATGGTATTTATGAGAATATCGATAATATTAAGGGATCTGTTCATGATAAATTAGTTAATGATAAAGATAATGCTTATATGAGTTATGAGATAGCAACCATCTATACCGAAGTTCCTATGGATATTAATATGGAAGATATTATTGTTAAAGAACCTGATTATAATAAGTTAAATGCTTTATATGAAGACTTAGAATTTTTCTCTTTCTTAAAGAAGATGAAAACGATTAAGAAAGATGAAAATGTTACCTATAGTATTATTAATGATATTAATGATTTAAATAATCTTGATGATGTAGCTTGTTTTCTGGAAATAACTGATGATAATTATCATAAAGCTGATATTATTGGTATGGGTGTATATAACGATAAAATAAGTGCTTTTATACCTTATGAAGTATTAAAAGAGAATCCCTTATTCTTAATGCAAGCTAATAAATATACATATGATGCGAAAAAATTAACAGTTGCTTTAAGATGGCATAATATATATATAGATAATGTTACATTTGATACAGAAGTAGCAGCTTACTTATTAGAATATAATTTAAAAGATGATATCGCTTATTTAGCTAATCAATTTGATATTGATATTCCTTTTCGTGAAACGTTATATCCTAAAAAAGGTGATATCGATATGGATAATATTAGACGTGCTAGTGTAATGAAAGCTAAATTTATCTATGATACTAGAGAAGAATTAACCAAAAAGTTAGAAGATAAAGAAATGATGGCATTATTTAAAGACATTGAAATGCCTTTAAGTATTGTCTTAGGTGATATGGAGTATACAGGTATCACTGTTAATATTGATACTCTAAAAGAAATGGGTGAAGAAATAAAAGCTAAAGCAGATGAATTAAGTAATGAAATATATGCTTTAGCAGGACAAGAGTTCAATATTTCATCACCTAGTCAATTAGGAGATATCTTATTTGAAAAGCTAGGATTAAAACATGGTAAGAAAGGTAAGACAGGATACTCTACAGCTCAAGATGTATTAGAAAAATTAGTTAATGAACATCCTATCATTAATAAAATATTAGATTATCGTATGTTAACTAAATTATATTCAACTTATATTGAAGGATTAATTAATAGTGTTTATCCTGATCATAAAGTTCATACGATATATACCCAAACATTAACTCGTACAGGAAGACTATCTTCGATTGAACCTAATCTTCAAAATATACCTATTCGTAATGAATATGGACGTTTAATTCGTAAAGCCTTCATTCCTAGTCATACAGGGTATATTATCAGTAGTGATTACTCACAAATTGAATTAAGACTACTTGCGCATATGGCTAATGTAGAATCTTTAATTGATGCTTTTAATCATGATATTGATATTCATGCCAAAACAGCTAGTGATATATATAAATGCTCATTAGATGAAGTAACAAAAGAAATGCGTAGAAATGCTAAAGCTGTTAACTTTGGTATTATTTATGGTATTAGTAGTTATGGTTTATCAGAAAATATTGGTATAACACCTAAAGAAGCATCAAATTTTATTGATAACTATTATCATACTTATCCAGGTATTAAATTATATATGGATGACTGTATTAAAAAAGCGCATCAAGATGGATACGTTAGTACATTATTCCATCGTCGTCGTACTTTACCTGAACTTAATAATAAGAATTATATGATAAGAAGTGGAGCCGAACGTATGGCTTTAAATGCTCCTATTCAAGGAACAAGTGCTGATATTATTAAGAAAGCTATGATAGAAATATATAATGAATTAAAAAATAGACATTTAAAAAGTAAAATGGTTGTTCAAGTTCATGATGAATTAGTTTTAGACTGTCCTGAAGATGAACTAGAAGAAGTTAAAACTATTTTAAAAGAAAAAATGGAGAATACTTATAAATTAAGTGTTCCATTAAAAGTAGATATTGAATATGGTACTGATTGGTATCAAGCAAAATAAAAAGGTGATAAAATGAAAAAAACAGTAACATCCGTGATGGTTACTAGTGTGATTACCAATATCTTTTTAGCTGCTATTAAAGTTATAACAGGATTTATATTTAAATCAGGGGCTTTAATATCTGATGGAATTCACTCTTTAAGTGATTTAGTAACAGATTTAGTAGCTATTATAGGTAGTCATTTGGCTCGTAAACCTGCTGATGAAGAACATCCTTATGGCCATGGCAAAATAGAATATTTAACTAGCTTAATTATTGGAATCGTTATTATGATTGTAGGTGTAGAAGTTATATATCAAGCATTTAAACGTAATATTGTTATACCTAGTATTATAGTAGCTTTAGTAAGTCTTATAACAATTATCTTAAAATATCTTTTATCGCGTTATATTATTAGACAAGGTAAAAAGATGCATAATCAAATATTAATAGCTAGTGGTAATGAAAGTAAATCAGATGTTATATCTTCCATTATCGTTCTTGCTTCAGCACTATTTATGCAACTAAGTAGTGTTAATAAAATATTTATCTATTCCGATATGATAGCTAGTATTATTGTAGGTATTTTTATCTTGCATATAGGATATACTGTCTTAAAAGATAATGTTAGTATTGTTTTAGGTGAACAAGAAACAGATCGTAAGTATGTAGCGCATATAAGAAGAATAATTAAAGAAACCAAGGGTGTAATGGGTATTACTTCTTTAGTTATTATGAAGTTTGGACCTAAATCTAGTTTAACACTTACGATATCGATGGATGGTAATATGTCCTTAATGGATGCTCATAAAACAGCTGATATTATTGAAGATAAGATAAGAAAGTACAGTGAGGCTATTGCCTATATTAATATTCATATTGAGCCTTATCAAAAATTAATTGACAAAGTCTAAGTGCAGAAAGTATAATAATTAACTATGTGAGGTAGTGTTATGAACATAAAAGAAGACTTTTTAAAGAAAATATCTTTAGTTGATATGCTTTTGCACACTAATCGAATAAACTTACATAGTTATCTAAGAAGTTATGCACAAAGATTAGACTTTTATGATTTAATAAAAGAAATAAGTAACATAAAAGTAATAATGGTAAGTGTTATTATCTTTTCCCTAATTACTTATTTTTTTGTTCATAATTTTTTACTTACAATTTTATTCGTATTAATAATATGTCTTTTATTTAATTATTTAATAATATTCTTAAAAGATAAATTAAAACCTGATGAAGAATACTATGATACGATTGATTATTATAATGAAGAATACGTTGATTTAATGAATTTGCGTAATACTTATGTTTACTTATATAGTTATTTAGTTAATGGTGAAAAAGCTATTCTATGGAATATTAAAAAAAGAATTAATAGGACACCATATTATGATTATCAAAAGTGCGAAGAAAAGATTTGGTTACATCAAGATGTTGTTGCATGGAATTTATTTCGGCAAATTAAACAACAAGAAATATATATGATTAATGATATTAAATTAGATATTGAAGGTAAACTCTTATACTTAGAAGATGATACAAGTAAGGATATCTTAAATAATATCTTAGATAATTTGACTTTTAAAGAAATTTCGATATAATATATGCCAGTTTGGAGGAATTATGGAAAAAATTAATGTTGAAGAAGTAATTCTTCATAATAATGATGAACTAAGAAAAACATCCTTAAGAAAACAAATTAATGAATATGCATGGAATAATTATGCTTTTAGTCATCGTAAAGGTATTATCGTATCTGAACGTTTAATAAAAATCTTAAAGAGTAAAGCTTTAATTCCAGGATTTATAGGTGTAGGAGCTTTATTACAAGTATTAACACATGAACCTGTCATATCAATTAGTGTACCTTCGATATCCTTAATAGCTTATGGTATTGTTACAGCAGGTGTTAATAGTAAATTCGGTAAAAATGATGAATATTGGTATAATTATCATGAATATGAAGCTCGTAATAATGCTTTATCACGTCGTGAGAATATCTTCTTAATTATGAATGATTACTTAAAAAGAGGTAATGTTGCCTTAAGAGAAGCTTTAGAATTTATTGATAGTATTGGTATTGATTATTCCTTTAATTCATTTTTAAGTGATGATGTAATAAGAAATGATAAATATGCGCCTATGGTTATCTCAGAAATGGCTGATAAAGAAGACGACGTTCGCTTAGAAATAAAAAAAGGATACGCTAAAGAAATAGAAGACGCTATTGATGGTGAGACTAGAATTGATTTATTAAGCCTTGAATTACCAGAGCTTATTGAATTAAGAGATGAAGTATCTTTAGAACATGGAATTCAAAAAGTAAATAAACCAACAATTGACAATATGGGTTAAATAAGTTAAAATACATATAGAAATCGATGATAAAGAATAGTAATAAAGAAATTATTAATAGAGAGTTCATGGTTGGTGGAAATGAATAATAATAACTTTATGAATCTACTTTGGAGAGAAATGTAAACATTTCCGGGGAAACTCGTTATATTAATTAAGACTATAGTAGGATGGTACCGCGCTATTGCGCTCCTAATTATAGTCTTTTTTGTTAGGAGAGATAATATGTTTGATATGCATAATGATCTATTATCTATAGCTTATAGATCTTATACGAATAACAACTATGAAGATTTAAAAAGTATTTATCAAATATTAAAAAAAGGTAATATAAATTATGTTACAGCTAATTTATATTTTATGACACGTGAAGAAATGCAAGAAGAATTAGGAGATAAATACTATCAAGATAATGTCTCGGTTATAGAGATGTTTAAACTTGCTAAAGATACGTTAAATAAATATATGCCAGATATAAACTTTAAATATAGTATTGAAGGATGTGACTATGTTAGTGTTAATGATTTAGTATCTTTAAAAGAATTGGGATTAACTTCTATAATACTAGTATGGAATAATCCTAACCGTTATGGATCAGGTAATCGTGATACTTATGGGTTAACGAATGAAGGAATATTATTTATAAAAGAAGCTGTGCGCTTACATTTATATATTGATGTATCACACGCTAATAAAAGTACGTGTATGGATATTTTAAAACTTATTAAAGAAGAAAAATATCCTTTAGTATATGCCAGTCATTCAAATATTCGAACAATCTTTGATCACTCCCGTAATCTAGATGATGAAGAACTATCTTTATTAAAGGAAGTTAATGGTAAATTAGGATTAGTTCTTGTTAACTACTTTGCTAAAGATATTGATGAATATATAGAACATATTAAATATGCAATTAAAGTATTAGGTATTGATAATGTTATGATAGCTTCAGATAATATGGAAATTATTAGTCCAATATATAAGTCGGTAGCGTTATTACCTTATGAAGAAATAACAAGTTATTTAAGACAAGCATTAAGTCAAGAATTTAATAATGAACAAATAGATAAAATATTATATAAAAATAGTATAGAGTTATTTAGAAAAGAGGAATTATTATGATAGATATAAAATTAATTAGAGAAAATAAAGAATTAGTAAAAGAAAATATTAAGAAGAAATTTCAGGATAAGAAATTACCTTTAGTTGATGAAGTATACGATTTAGATAAAGAATATCGTGACGCTAAAGCTAAAGCTGATAATTTAAAAGCTGAGAAAAATCGTATTAGTGATAGTATAGGTGCTTTAATGCGTGAAGGTAAAAAAGATGAAGCTATGAAATTAAAAGATGAAGTAGCGCAAATGGGTAATGAAATAACAGAATTAACTAATAAGGAAGAAGAATTAAGTAAAACAATTAAAGAAAAAATGATGGTTATACCTAATATTATTGCTGATGATGTACCAATTGGTGAAGATGATACTCATAATGTTGAAGAACAAAAATTTGGCGAACCTATTGTTCCTGATTATGAAATTCCATATCATTCTGATATTATGGCAAGTTTTAATGGTTTAGATAAAGATGCGGCAGCTCGTGTAAGTGGTAATGGTTTTTACTATTTAATGGGTGATATAGCTCGTTTACATAGTGCTGTTTTAGCGTATGCTCGTGACTTTATGATTGATAAAGGTTTTACTTATTGTATACCTCCTTATATGATTAGAAGTGATGCTGTTGATGGTGTTATGTCATTTGAAGAAAAATCTAATATGATGTATAAAATTGAAGGAGAAGATTTATATTTAATTGGTACAAGTGAACACTCTATGATTGCTAAATTTAAAGATCAAATTATTAAAGAAAGTGAATTACCAATTACAATGACTTCATACTCTCCATGCTTTAGAAAAGAAGTAGGAGCTCATGGTATTGAAGAAAGAGGCGTATATCGTATTCATCAGTTTGAAAAACAAGAAATGGTTGTTTTATGTAAACCAGAAGATAGTGAAGCATGGTATGATAAAATGTGGAATTACTCAGTTGAATTATTTAGAACATTAGATATACCTGTTCGCAAATTAGTATGTTGTAGTGGAGACTTAGCTGATTTAAAATATCGTTCATGTGATATTGAAGCATGGAGTCCACGTCAACAAAAATATTTTGAAGTATGTTCTTGTTCTAATTTAACAGATGCTCAAGCTCGTCGTTTAGCTATTCGTTATAAAAAAGATAATGGAGATAAAGAGTTTGTTCATACTTTAAATAATACTGTTATTGCTCCTCCAAGAATGTTAATTGCTTTACTTGAAAATAACTATCAAAAAGATGGTAGTGTCAAAGTACCAAAAGTATTACAACCTTATATGGGAGGAAAAAAGGTTATTGAACCTAAAAAATAAGAAGAGTCATTTATGACTCTTTTATGTTATACTTATATATAGGATGTTGTTTTCACAAAATCGACACATTAATAATTTATAATCTTATTAGTAAAGGAGATAAAAAGTATGGAAGAAAAAGAAAATGAAGAAAACAAAGTAATAGGTGATGCAGAGGTAGTTGATGATACTAAAGCAGAAGAACCTAAAGAAGAAGTTTCTAAAGAAGTAAGTAAACAAGAAGAAACTGATGAAAAGCAAAAACTATATAATGAATTAAATAAAAAATATCAAGAACAAAATAAAAAAGATAGTAAAACATTAACTATTGCGATATTTGCTATATTGATATTTTGTGCTTTAGTAGCTTTATTCATTTATTTATATGTTAATGGTATTATTCCAAAAGATACAGCTGAATCTAAAAAGAAAGAAAATAAAAATGATATTGAATTAAAATATACAGAAGTATCTGATGTTAAAGAGGGAGTATATATTACTGATGTATCAGAAGTAGTAGATAATGCTATGCCATCAATAGTAGCTATTACTAGTCAAACAAGAGTAAGTAGTGGAAACTATGGACCTTGGTTTTCTAATAGAGAAGAATATGCTACAGGAGCAGGATCTGGTATTATTGTTAGTAAATCTGATACAGAATTAATGATTTTAACGAATAATCATGTTATTGAAGATGCTAATTCTTTAAGTGTTCAATTTATTAATAATAAGAGTGTTGATGCTAAAGTAAAGGGTAGTTCAGCTACTCGTGATGTTGCTATCATAACTGTAAAATTAGATGATTTAGATGAAGATACTTTAAAATCAATTAAGATAGCTACTATAGGTGATAGTAATGCTTTAAAAGTAGGTAATGGTGTTATTGCGATAGGTAATGCCTTAGGTTATGGTCAATCAGTAACAACAGGAGTTATTAGTGCTTTAAATAGAGAAGTAACAATTGATAATAACACAATGAATATGATTCAAATAGATGCCGCTATTAATGGAGGAAATAGTGGAGGAGCTTTACTAAATAGTAAAGGTGAAGTAATAGGTATTAATTCAGCTAAATATTCATCTAGTGCTACTTCAAGTTCTGCTAGTATTGAAGGTATGGGTTTTGCTATTCCTATATCTGATGTTAAAGATTTAATTACCAGACTTATGAATGGTGAAAACTTAACAGATAAAGAACGTGGATACTTAGGAGTAAGTGGCTATATGATAACGGAATCATATAGTGAAGCTTATAATATGCCAGAAGGCTTCTATATAAGTAGTATTGTAGAGGGAAGTGGAGCTGATAAAGCTAAACTAGAAATTGGCGATATTATTGTTTCTATAGATGGTAAAACAGTTACACAATTCTCTGATATTAGTGAGGTATTAGAACTAAAAAGAGCTAATGAAAAAGTAACTTTAAAAGTTAAATATACAAGTGGTAGAGAATATAAAGAAAAGACAGTAATTGTTTCTTTATCAAGTTATGATGAAGTTAATTAAGGAGAACTATGATTTTAGTAAGTGCTTGTTTAGCAGGTGTTAACTGTAAATATAATGGACATAATAATTATAATGAAAAAGTATGGGAACTAGTTAAGAAAGGGGAAGCTATTCTTGTTTGCCCTGAACAATTAGGAGGCTTAACAACCCCTAGATTGCCTGCGGAGATAATAGACTTAGAACAAATGAAAGTTATGCGTCAAGATCATGTTGATGTAAGCCAAGAATATGAAAAGGGAGCTTTAGAAGTATTAAGATTAGCTAAAGAATTAAATATTGATTATGCTATATTAAAAGCTCGTAGTCCTGCCTGTGGATGTGGACATATCTATGATGGAACATTTAGTAAAACACTTATAGATGGTAATGGTGTTACTGCTAAGTTACTAATAGATAATGGTTTTAAAGTCATAACTGAAGAAGATTTATAAAAAAACGTGTTTTTACACGTTTTTAATTTAATTTAACATCATCTTGGACATTACTTATATTACTAATTTTAGCTCCAAAGTAAGGTAAGTCTTTATCTTTCTCTTTTAAGAAAATTACAAAAGTATCATCTAGATATAAATATCTAGGCGTTTCAGCTAGACTTGCTGATTCATTAACACCTATTCCTGCTTCACTTTTTATTTTTCCCCCTTGTTCATTTAGACTAAAGTTAATTGTTTGCATAGCTTTAGATATATAATATTCTTTATTATTACTAAAAGTAAATGTTTTATTTTCTAGTTCCTTAAATTCTTCTTTAATTTTAAAATCTATATAAGGAATTTTAACAAAATCATTTTCTCCTAAAGTTACATCTAAATTAGTAGAACTTTTTGTTATAACATCATTATATATACTTAAGAATGATTTATTTGGATTACCTTTAACAAGGATAACTTCATCATTATCTTTAGTTAAAAGTTTGATAGCAAACTCGTCATCAGATACGTAATAAAGAACTTCTACTTGCTTACGTACTTTATCTTTAGTAGTACCATCTATTCCAAAATATTTAACATTATTATAATTATTAAACTTTCCATTACTTAACTTAGTAAAAGCTGTTTCAAATTTAAACTCTTTTTTTAACATTGCATATAAGAAGATATTTTGTGACTCTTCTTCCCATTCGAAGTCATTTAAGATATCACTTTCTTCATTAAATTTTTCCTTAATATTTTGTTCTATTTCTTCTTTTAATTTATATGTTTGATATCCATTTTTAATATAATAGCTATCAGCATTTAAATAGTTTTTATTAAATGTTCCTTTATTTAAATTGTTAACACTAGCGATAGGTTCATCAAAAATAATATCTTGTTTTACATATTGTTCTTTTAAATCATTCCATACTAGATTAAAAGTACCACACCAAACACTATCAGTTTCAATATCATCTTCTAAAGATAGAACTACTTCTAAATCGCTATCCTTATAATCTTCTTTGGTGAAATGATTCTTTAGTGCTGTTTTATGAATAATGTATACACTACCTACACAAAATAATAATCCTGCAATAATAATAGTTATACATAAATATATCTTTTTCATACATACCTCTTTTCTTTTTCATTATAGCACATAAATAGATAATAATTAAAGATGATTTGTGATATAATTAAATAGGTAGACTAGAGTTAGGAGTTAAAATTATGGAAAGAACAATAAAAATAGATTTAAAACAAGAAGAAGATTTATATGAAAGATATGATGATAGTATTGTTGCTCGTGATTTAGTAGATTATATTGTTACAAGAGCTAATGCCTTTTCTTTAAAAGATAAAATAACAATAGTTATCAATGATTATATTGGACATACTAATTGTGAAGCATTAATTAAAGAAGGATTTAAGAATGATTATTTTCGTTACTTCCGTCGTTATCAATTAAATAATATTATGCAACTAATATATTTTATTGTGGGAGTAATTATTATATTTGGAGCTACATTCTTAGGTGATGCTTCTGTTTTACATGAAATATTATTAATATGTGGTTGGGTTCTAATATGGGAAATGGTTGAAATAGAAATCATTACTGATTTAGAAAATAGAAGACGTCGTCGTGTATTAAAGAAATTAAAAACAGCTACCTTCATTATTAATGAGAAAGGTGATTAAAATATCTTTAGATATTAATAAGTTTAATTTAAATATAAGGAAAAAAGCCTTATTCTATGATTTAAATAAATCTTTATCCCTAGATGATATAAAAAGGTATGTAAGTTATTATCCTGATTTACATTTAGATAATTTAGATTTAGAACATATTAATACTAATACTTATAAAGGAATAACCCTTAATCGTACTAATATAAAAGCTTATCCAACTGATAAGCTTTTTCTTAATAAAAATAATTTTGATATATTACAAGAAAGTGAACTAGCTATTAATAGTCCTACTTTAAGTATTCATGAAAGTAAAGATAAATTATGGGATTTTATTATTACTGATTATTATATTGGTTGGGTAAAAAAGAAAGATATTATGTATGTTATAAACTATGATATTCTTAATTCAAAAAAGTTTATTATCATTACTAAAGCTAAGTTAATAATTGATGATTTAATATTGGATATGGGAGATAAAATTCCTTATCTAAAAGAAGATAAAAATTATTATTATGGAATATTAATAAAAAAATTAGTTAAAATACCTAAGATAGATAGTCATTTAGGATATTTAAATTATAATAAAGATAATGTTATTAAGCTAGCTTTAAAGTATTTAGATATTCCTTATAGTTGGGGAAGTAAAAAGGGAATAGATTGTTCTAGTTTTGTAAGAAATATTTATCGTGTATTTGGAATATATTTTCCTCGTAATACAGCTGATCAAGTAAAAAGTATTGGTAAAAGAATTAAGTTTAATTTAAATATATTAAAAAAAATAGATCTATGTTTACTATATATGCAAGGGCATGTTATTTTATATTTAGGTAATAACTATATTATTCATGCTAATGCGACTGATAAAAAAGTCGCATTAGGTAATATTTTAGAATATCCTTATTTAGATAAAATAGAAGATATTGTTTTAATAGTATAAAATTTATTTAATAGGGTATAATATTATTAGCACTCATACTTGACAAGTGCTAAAGAAAGTGATAACATTATATATGTAAGAGAAATAACTCTTATGGTATAATGTTATATTTTGTGCTACCTATATGTTGGCAACACATAAGGAAAGGGTGATATATATGATGTTAGTACCAAGAAGAAATGATTTCGACTTATTTGATGATTTTGATTCATTCTTTGAATCAAATAATAAGGTAATGAAGACAGATATTAAGGAACATGATGATCATTATGAATTAATAGTTGATTTACCTGGCTTTGATAAAGAGAACATTAACATATCAATGGAGAATGGTTATTTAACTATTCAAGCTAAAACAAATGCTCATAAAGATGATGAAGAAAAAGGTGTGTATGTTCGTCGTGAAAGATATTCAGGTGAATTCTCACGTAGTTTCTATGTAGGTGAAGATGTATCTGAAGATGATATAAAAGCACAATTTAAAAATGGTGTTTTAAATGTTACTTTACCTAAAGAAGATAAAGAAAAAGTCGAAACTAAAAGATATATTGATATTGATGATTAAGGCAATTAATTGCCTTTTTTATTTGTATAAATATTAAAAATACTATATAATGGAAGTAGGTGATTAAATGAAAAAAATAGATGATAAGAATAAAAGCTTACCTAAATATACATTAGGTGAGGAATTAATAAGCGCTATTTCACATGGTATAGGTGTTTTACTTTCGATTGCTGCTTTAGTATTATGTGTTGTTTTTTCAGCTATGCATCATAATACTTTAGGTGTTGTATCTAGTGTTATATATGGTAGTAGCTTAATTATACTTTATTTAATGAGTTGTTTATACCATTCTTTTAAACCTAATAAGGCTAAAAGAGTGTTTCGTATTTTTGATCATTGCAGTGTTTTCCTTTTAATTGCAGGTAGTTATACACCATTTTTATTACTTGTTATTGGAGGGTTAAAAGGTATTGTTATGTTATCAATTATTTGGCTTGCAACAATAATTGGTATTATAGGTAATAGTATTAATCTTCAAAAGTTTTCTAAGATAGCTTTCCCTTTATATTTAATTATGGGATGGATGATTATTTTCTCTTTAAAAACATTGATAACTAATTTGGATCGTACAGGTGTCATATTATTATTTATTGGAGGCATAATATATACTATAGGCGCTGTTATCTACTTAATAGGTAGTAAGGTAAAATATATGCACTCTATATGGCATTTCTTTGTTTTAGGAGGAAGTATCTTTCAGTTCTTTTCTATCTTACTATATGTTGTATAAGGATTTGACAGGTTTTGTCGAATCCCTTTTTTTATCTATATTAGTATGTTATATTGATAATAAGGAGGCAAATTTGAAATCAGATATTATATATACAAATGATACTTTATTTGTTAATTTATCAGGTATTATGGATGAAGAAAGCGTTATATCTTTTAAAAATAAGTTGTATCGTATTATATCCGATTATGGTATTAATAATATTGTTTTAAATATTCGTTATTTAAATTTAGATGATGATTTATTTAGTGAATTATTAAGTGATTATTATTCTAAATTTAATGGTAGAGTAAAAGTAAAAGAAGCTTAGATGATATCAGCGTAAAAAGTTTTTACGAATGATTCATAAGCTTCTTTATTTTGTTTTAAATCAAATTCTTTAAATTTAAAATCTTTATCTTTAGAAGTTAATAATTCACGAATTAAATGTTCTAATAATTCAGGATTTCTAACTAAGATAGGACCGATAACATAAGTACCATAAAAATTATGATCATGAATACCTTCAGTTTGTGATTTAGGATAACTACCAATTCCTTTAATTACTTCAAACATAGGCTTAGGATTATCTTTCATAACACTACTTTGATTTTGATAACCAATTATTGGCTTATCTAAAAATGAACACTTCATAATACATTCATCAGACATACGAAAATCTTCTTCTTTAGTATAATAATTAAATATACCTAAGGTATCTATTTTTTGTTCATTAGTTTCAATATATTTACCAAATAGCGAAATAGAATTACCTGTTACTAAAAAGAATTTATTATTATTTATAGACTTTTCAATATCTTTTTTATATTTCATTAAATGAGGAATAACAATTTTTTGATTAGTTTCTGTACCTGCGCCTATATATATTAAATCATAATTATTTAAATCTAATTCTTCATCAATAGTAACAAAATGAATATTAACTTCTACACCTTGATGTTCTAATTCTTTTTTTAAAGCTTTAATATTACCATTTTCACCATAAAGATTTAATAAGTCATAATATAAGTAAGCAATATTTATCTGCATTATTTTACCTCCTTATGAATATAGTCTTTAACACGATAGAAGATGTCAAAGTAAAACATACAATAAGCTTGTCCAATTGTCTTCTCTTTAATAATGTCAATAACATTACTAGATGAATCATAAGTCATCATAATTTCAGGATCTATGTTAGCATATTTAAGTCTTAAGGCAATATCATGCGCAAAAGGACCTACACATATTATTCTTTTAACACTATCATTATTTAATAATTCAAAATTAATATCATATAGCCATGATAAATCTTTTAAGTCATAACGTCCACTAACACGATCAAAACCAATAATAACTGTTTTATCTTCTTTTTGTTTACTAATATAATTTAATGATTGATTATAAGACATTGGTGTTTCGTTTTTACTAAGAAGTAATACTCCTTGGGCATTACCTAACTTAAAAGTATCTAATCTTTTTACTTTAAGTGATAAATTATTTAAAGCTTCAACAATTATTTTTTTATCAATACCATCTTCTAAAGCTGTAACATAACTAGCTGATAAATTATAAACATTATAAATTGCTTCATTATTCATCTTTATTTTTTGTTTATCTATTGTAAAGCTAAAGTCATCATTATAGTAAGATTCATGTTCAACTTTAGGCCTTTTAAAATCATTATTAGGACAATGATAATTACCTAAATTTCCATAATGGAAGTAATCAAAAATTAATTTTTTATGACAAATAGGGCAGTACATAATATCTAAAAACTCATTATGACTTTTAACTGATAAACTATTTTTAGCCATACCATAATAACTTACTTTTCCTTTATGTTTAATAGCGAACTTCGCAATCATTGGATCATCAGCATTTAAGATTAAATGAATATCATCGGTAATAGCGTTATTAATTTCTTGCCATACTAAATCAAAATGTCCATTACGCGCTAATTGATCACGTGATAAATTATTAATAATAAAATAAGTAGGCGTAAAATCTTTAAATATTTCTTTAACATATCTTTCATCAACTTCGATAACTAAGACATCAGCTTTCATCTTGCCTGTTAAAGTACAATTCTCTAAGAAAAGAGTAACAATACCTCTTTTTAAATTAGCGCCTTTTAAATTATTACCAACTTTAATATTAGCGTGTTTATATATTTCAGATAATATACCACAGATACTAGTTTTACCTGTAGTACCTGTAATACATATAGTCGTTTTAGGTTTATCTATTTTCTTTAAAATATTTTTATCTAATTTTAAAGCTAGTTTACCTGGATATGATGTTCCGCGACCTAATTTTACTAAGACAAATTGTATAAATTTACATAATGGAATAATTAAGTACTTCATAATTCTAACACCTCATATATTTCCATTATATAACTTTTTATTTTATTTGACTAGATTAAATACTATTGACAACTGTGTATATGCTGTATATAATAAATATATACAGGAGGTAATATGGAAATAATAATTAGTAATTCAAATGGTATTCCTATTTATGAACAAATTAAAGAGCAAATAAAAGTTAAGATAGTTTCTAATGAATTAAAAGAAAATGAATTATTACCATCTATAAGAACTTTAGCGAAAGATCTTCGTTGTAGTGTTATAACAACTAAAAATGCATATGAAGAATTAGTAAAAGAGGGTTATGTGAAAAATGTTCCATCTAAAGGATTTTATGTCGCTAAAATAAATAAAGATATTGCTTTAGAAGAACAATTAAATAAGATAGAAGAACTTATGGATAAGGCAGTTATGATAGCTAAAATGAGTAATATAGATAAGGAAACACTAAATGAAATGTTAGATATATTATATGAGGAGGATAACAATGGATAATGTATTAGAAATAAAAAATCTTTGTAAAAAATATGATCATTTTGAACTAAAAAATATATCATTTACTTTACCTAAAGGTATGATTATGGGTTTTATTGGTGAAAATGGAGCTGGAAAGACGACAACAATAAAAGCTATATTAGATATTATTAAATCTTATAGTGGAGAAATTAAAATTTTTGGATTAGATAATCGTAAAAATGATAAAGAAATAAAAGAAGATATAGGAGTTGTTTTAGATGATATGTTCTTTCCTGAAATACTTACACCTAATGATATAAATAAGACGATGCAAGGTATTTATAAAAATTGGGATACTAAAATGTTTAAAGATTATTTACAAGAATTTTCTTTATTACCTAACAAACAAATTAAAACTTTTTCTAAAGGAATGAGAAAAAAGCTAGAAATTGCAGCCGCACTTTCACATCATCCTAAACTTTTAATATTAGATGAACCAACATCAGGACTTGATCCAGTAGCTAGAATAGAAGTAATTCAAATATTTCAAAATATATTGGAAAAAGAAGAATGTTCTATTTTACTTTCTAGTCATATTACTACGGATTTAGAGCGTATTGCTGATTATATAACTTTTATAAATAATGGTGAAATTGTTTTATCTAAAACTACTGATGAATTATTAAATAAATATGGAATAGTAAAATGTACGGAAAAAGAGTTTAAAGATATAGATAAAAAAGATTACCTTAAATATAAAAAGTCAAAATATGAATATGAGGTATTAATTACCAATAAAAAGGAATTTAAAACTAAATATAATATTTCTATAATAGATAAAATAACTTTAGATGATCTTATGGTTTTAATGATTAAGGGGGAAGAATAATGATAGGATTCATAAAGAAAGATTTAGCGATGATTAAAAGTAATTTTAAATTGCTAGGCGTATTAATTGTTATTTATGCCATAATGGGTTTAATGAATAAAATGGATATATCATTTATCTTACCATTTATGTGTGTCATGATCATGATTTCATCATTTAGTTATGATAACTATAATAAATGGGATGCTTATTCTATATCTTTACCTAATGGAAGAAAAAATAGTGTAAAATCTAAATATATAACAACTATTTTAATTACTCTTATTGTTTCAATAATTACAACAATTTTATCTTTTATTATATCTTATGTTAATACTCAAACTATTAATTATGAACAGATATTAGTGACAATTTTCGGTACAATATTTGGTACATTATTGGTTCTAACAATTATGTATCCAATTATTTATAAATTTGGGGTTGAAAAAGCAAGAATTGGTATCTTTATACTAGTTTTTGGTATTGTTATTATTGGTAGTCTACTAGCGACTTATGTAGATTTATCAAATATTTTAAAAGTATTAACAGTTTTAGAAGACTACTTAGTAATAATCTTAATAATGATATCTATTATTATGGTTTATGTTTCATATTTAATATCTCTTCATATTAATTTAAAAAAAGAATTTTGAATTCTTTTTTTGTTTAGGGTTTTTATCAAAAATATAATATGATAAAATAATATAGAGGTGAAATAAATGATTATTAATAGTTTTGATGATAAATCACCTGCTAAGATAAACCCTCAATATAAAGATAATAGAATAAAATGTGATGCTTGTATTGTTACATTCTCTAATATTATTGAAAAATATGTATTAGATAATTATGATATAGAAGAATGCGCAACATATAAAATGGTTACAGGGACATTTCCTATATATAAAATTAATTATCAAGGAAAAGTATTTGCCTTTTATAAAACGCTATTAGGAGCTCCTGCTTCTGTTGGTATTGTAGAAGATGTAACAGAAGTTATTGATACAGATAAATTTATTGTTTTTGGAGGAGCAGGATGTTTAGATAAAGTAATTAATCATGGTAAAATAATGGTACCAACAGAATCATATCGTGATGAAGGAACTAGTTATCATTATGCTACACCTAGTGATTATATTATTAATAAAAATAGTAATGTTGTAAAAAAATTCCTGGAAAGTAAAAGATTACCTTATGTTTTAGGTAAGAATTGGACAACTGATGCTTTTTATAGAGAAACAGAAAATAATATAACGAAAAGAAAAAATGATGGCTGTATATCTGTTGATATGGAATGTTCAGCTATGCAAGCTGTATGTGATTTTAGAAATTTAGAATTATATTACTTCTTTACGAGTGCTGATTTACTAGATTCTCCAGAATGGGATATTAGACATATTGAAGGGGAATATGCAGGTACGCAACATGATACAAGATACTTTGATTTAGCTATTGAACTTGCTTATTATGTATCTAATTAAAAGGGGCGATAAAAATGAAAAAATTACTAATATTAATGCTTATTTTTGCTACTATATCTTTTGGTTGTTACTTGTATTTTGATAAAGTAATGTTAGGTAACAATAAAGTCTTTGCTTATGGAGAGTCACATTCTATTCAAGATATATTAAGAAGAAATGATATAACAAATGTAGAAGTTCAAAAATATCAATATCGACGTGCTATTGTTAAAGATGAAGGATCCACTGTGCATTATGAAATAACTTTAGATGATGATAAAATAGTCTTTTTAGGTAATCGTAATTTAGTAAAGATAAATGGGACTTTATATGTCTATGAATAATATGTATGAATATCGTATATATAAGAGTGTATACGATGATATGATAACAGGAAAGAAAAAAGTTGAATTAAGACTATTAACTGATAAATCAGCTAAAATAAAGAAAGATGATTTAATAAGATTTAAAGTCGTAGATGATGATAAATATCTTTTAGTAAGAGTTACTGATAAATATCTTTTTGATAATATAGATGATTTATTTAAGCATAAAGATATTGTTTTACAAAGTGCGAAAGATTATACCAAGGAAGAATTAACCCAAGCTTTATATGAAATATTTGGTAAAGATAATGTCTTAAATAGTAAGATTGTAGGTATAGCTTTTGAGTTAGAGTAAGTCACATAGGTGATTTACTTTTTTTGTAGTATAATAACATTATTAGGAGGTATATTATGAATCAATTAATCTTTTCTAATGACTTCGATAAAATTATTGAAGAACCTATTGATTATATAAGTAATATTGATGATATATCTCCCAATATTATTAATAATATTAAAGATATATCTAATAAGATAGCGATATATAATATATGTGATGGTACAACTATTTGCTCTAATTGTTTTAATAAACTTAATAAAAATTACTATTGTAAACATTGTCATAAAAGTTTTTATCATCCTTATGAAGATGAACTTCGTTATAAAAACGCTATTATGAATTATAATGAAATAGATGAAATTAAAAATATTGAAGATAATATTAAATATTATTTTTTTGATATTGTTAAGGGTAATATTTTATTATATGTTATTAAAGAACATATTTATTTTAATAATCCTTTAACACCTTTACCTTTTAAAACTAGCTCTTTAAGTATTCAAGAAGTATGGCATATTAAAGAAGATTATATGACTAATTTAATAACTAAAGAAGTGACTATATATAACGATATAGATAATAAAATAGATGATATGGAAGAAAAAGAAAGAGTTTATGATTTACTTTATGATACTTATTTATGTCTAAATAACTTAGATATATTAAAAAATACGATTTATAAATATAGTTTAATATGGGAAGGAGTAAAACATCTTAAACTAGTAAAACCTTGTTTAGTTAACATGGTTTATGCACCTATCCATTTAAAACAATTTGAATACTTAGTAAAAAATAAATTATATAATTTAGCTTTTGATTATACTTGTACTTTAAATTATGATAATAAACTAAAAAAACTATTAAAAGCTAATTTAGATTTTTTACAAAAAAATGATTTAGATTATTATCATTTTCTAGCTTTTGAATTATGTCAAAAACAGGATTTAGATCTTATCAATTATTGTATGCAACATTTATATTTGTTAAAAGAGATTACGGAAACAGCTAATATTACAGTAGAAGAATTAAGAGATTATTTTGCGCAACAAGAGGATTTTAATGAAGAATATTATGTTGATTATAATGACTATTTAAGAATGTTAAAAGAAGAGGGATATAATATAAAAGATAAAAAAAATATCTTTCCTTCAAACTTTTATGAAGCACATAATAAATTATATTTAGAATATACTATATCGAAAGATAAGAAGATTAACGATAAGATTAATAAATTTTCTAAAATATTAGAATTGAATAGTTATCAAGATGATCAATATATTATTATTCCTGCTTCTTCTATTGAAAGTTTAATTGATGAAAGTAAACAACAAAGTAATTGTGTTCGAACCTATAGTAGACGTTATAGTAATAAAGAAACAGAATTATATTTTATGCGTAAAAAAGATAAACTTGATGAATCTTTTGTTACTATTGAAGTTAAAAATGGTAAGATTGTGCAAGCTAGGACTAAATATAATCAATTACCTAGTGATGATATTATGAATATTTTAAAAAGATGGGAACATAATTTAATTATTATTGAAACAAATATTAAGGAAAGTGATGATAATTGATAGAACAAGAACTTTTTAAGCAAAGTATAATTGATGAAGATAAACTAATACCTTATGGTTTTATAAAAAAACAAGATAAGTATATCATATCTAAAAATATCTTAAATAATACTTTTCGTATCGATGTTTCTATTACTAATAAACAAGTAATAGGTAGAGTCTATGATTTAGAATTTAATGAAGAATATACTAATTATCGCCTTAATGATGAATTAGGTAGTTTTTCAGGTCAAGTTAAAGAAGAATTTATAAATTTTTTATTAGATATTAAAGATAATTGTACACATAGTAATTATTTTATTTATAAACAAACTAATCGACTACATAATTTAATATTTAATAAATATCATGATAATCCTGAATTTTTATGGGATAACTCACTTACAGATGCGGTATATCGTAATAAACGTAATAATAAATGGTATGCTCTTATAATGAATATTAATCGTACTAAATTAGATAATATTGATGAAGATATTGAAGTTATTAATTTAAAACTAGATAATACTTTAATAAAAAAATTATTAAAGAGAAAAGGCTTTTATAAAGCTTATCATATGAATAAAGATAATTGGATTACAATTATTTTAAATGATACATTAAGTGATGAAGAGATTATGGTTCTTATTGAACAAAGCCATAAATATACAGAAGAGATTAAAGAATGGATTATACCTGCCAATATTAAATACTATGATGTTATAAACTGTTTTAATGATACTGATACAATTATGTGGAAACAAGTAGGTAAAATCTATATTGGAGATATAGCTTATTTATATGTAGGTAGTCCATACTCTTGTATCCTTTATAAATGTGAAGTAATAGAAATAAATATACCATATACTTATAAATCTAAAGAATTAAAAATGGATAAAGTTATGAAATTAAAACTATTAAAACGTTATAAAAAAGATGAATATCCTTTAGAAGTATTAAAAAAATATGGTGTTACATCGATAAGAGGTCAAAGAACTATAACGAAAGAACTCAGTAACGTGCTATAATATAGATGAAAGGATGATAGAATGCGTAAAAATATAAAAACGACTGAAGCCATATTTCCTATGCCTGTCTTGATGATTGCGACATATAATGAAGATGGTAGTGTCAATGTTATGAATGCTGCATGGGGAACAATGATTGATCGTGATGTTGTAGGACTTAATTTAACAGAAACTCATAAAACAGTAAAAAATATTAAAGAAAGAAAAGCTTTTACCGTTAGTATAGCTGATGCTGAACACGTTAAAGAAGCGGATTATTTTGGTGTAGTATCAGGTAATAATACACCTAATAAATTTAATAATAGTGGATTATCTATCACTAAATCCGAACTAGTAGATGCACCTATTATTAATGAATTTCCTATTTGTATGGAATGTGAATTTATTGAATATCAAAATAATACTTATGGATGTGGTGTTATAGGTAAAGTAGTTAATACTTCTGTTAAAGAAGAAGTTATGACTAATGATAATGTAGATATTACCAAAGTAAGAGCTATAGCTTTTGATCCTTATACTCATGGTTATTATGAAGTAACTAATCGTGTAGGAAATGCCTTTAAAGATGGATTAGAATTAAAAAAATAAGTAAATCTTATCGATTTACTTTTTTCATGGTATAATGGAAACGTTAGGAAGTATTATATGGAAAGATATAAAGAAATAGAACGAAGTATTATTAAAAAATATCGTAAAGAAATATGGAGTAAAGTAGTTAAAGCTGTTCAAGAATATCAACTTATTGAAGCTAACGATCGTGTTATGGTATGTATATCAGGAGGTAAAGATTCTTTCTTATTAGCGAAATGTATTCAAGAATTATCACGTCATGGCAAAATACCTTTTGAAGCTTACTATGTTGTTATGAATCCAGGTTATAATGAATTAAACAAAAAAATGATTATTGAAAATAGTCAAATACTTAATATACCAATTCAAATATTTGAAAGTGATATTTTTAATACAGTTACACATATGGATACTAAAAGTCCTTGTTATATGTGTGCTCGTATGCGAAGAGGATACTTATATAATAAAGCTAAAGAATTAGGATGTAATAAAATAGCTTTAGGACATCATTTTAACGATGTTATTGAAACAACTTTATTATCAATGTTTTATGGAGCTGAAGTAAAGACAATGATGCCTAAATTACATAGTGATAATTACCAAGGGATGGAACTTATTCGTCCTTTATATCTTGTTCATGAAGAAGATATTATTAGTTGGAAAAAAAGTAATGACTTAACATTTTTAAACTGTGCTTGTCGTTTCACCGAAGAAGCTAGTTATGATGAAAGTGCTAGTAAAAGATTAGAAATAAAAAATCTTATTAAAGAACTACGTAAGAAAAATCCTGATATTGAACATAATATTTTTAAAGCTTTAGATAATATTAATTTAAACTGTGTTTTAGGTACTAAAAAAGATAGTATATATCAAAGCTTTTTAGATGAATATGAAAAAGAAAAATGAAAAATTTTTTCTTTTTTTTATTTTTTTTTCATTTAAAAAAAGGAAATGAGAAAGTTATCAATAATAATATAGTAGAAAGGAGGAATACTAATGAAATGGTATTCTGGTCGTTATGACAGAGCTTTTAAAGAAGTCATGTTAAAAGAAGCTAATCAAGATATCTTAAAATCATTGTTAGAGAAAATCCTTAATCTACAAATTAGTTCTATGTGTATCTTAAATAACGAACGTTTAAGAGATAATGTTCATATAAAAGGACAAAGACTTGATCTTATCTTAGACACTAATATTGGTAAAATTAATGTTGAAGTTAACTCAAGCTATAAAGATTACGTTAGATATCGTAATACAGCCTATCTATGTGATATCTATGCTCATGATATTTTAGTAGGACATAACTATGATGGGAATATGAAATATATTCAAATAAACTTATCATATGATTTAGGATATAATAGTGGAAGTATCAATATATATAAAATAAAAAATGAAGAAGATAAGACATATATCGATAACTTTATCATTTATGATGTAAACATGGATTATTATATGAACTTATGGTATACTAAAAGTGAAGAGATAAAAGATAATGTCATGTTAGTAATGATAGGATTAGAGAAAGAAGAACTAACAAAGTTATCGAAAAAAGATAGGATGGTATCACGATATATGAGCGAATTAAATAAAGTAAATGAAGAACCAGAGTTTAGAGAATACATGAGTTACGAAGAAGATCAAAGAAAGATAAGGAATAGCTTAATAGCTGAAAGTAGAGCTGAAGGAAAAGCTGAAGGACTTGAAGAGGGACACGAAAAAGGTCTTGAAGAAGGTATGTCTATAGGTGAAACTAAAGGAAAGAATGAACGTAATAAGGAGATAGCTAAAAAATTACTTGAAAAAGGTATGACAATTGATTTTATAATGGATACGACTAACATGACGGAAGAAGAGATTCTAAAATTAAAAGAAGAGAATTAATATGACTTTTATAATTCTCTTTTTTTTGCTATAATTAGTACGAGCTAAAAGAGGAGTGTTTTATGAGTAATTATGTCTTAGATAATGATGAAGTTATTTTACTTAATTTAATGGGAAGCCTTGATGAAGATATTGTCTATATAACTTTAACTTCAAAAAAAATTATTTTAGAACAAGATGTTAAAGAGAAAAAAGGATTATTTAGAAGTGAAACTAAAAAGGTTTTACTAGATACAATTATGCTTGATACAATTAAAACATATAATGGCAAAGTCCAAGTTGAACAAAAGGGTTCTATTATATTTATACAAACAACTAATAAAAACTATACCTTCACCTTATCTAGTTTTTTAGATGCCTCTAAATTTGTAACTAAGATTAGAGATGCTGTGACAGGGACAACCATGACAGATCGTGGTATTGAAAAAGTTAACCATACTTTTGACCGTGTAGACTCCGTTTTAGGATTTAATACAAGAGAATCAGTTAAAGGTGTTATTGAAAATGGAGTAGCAGGTACTTTACTTAAAGGAATTAAAAAGAAAGATAAATAGAATAATAAGGAAGACAAAATCTTCCTTTTAATTATGTTTATTAAAATGTTATAATATTATTATGATGGTAGGTGTTAGTATGAAGAAATATTTAGATTTTTTGATTAAAGGTATTTATGCAGGCATATTAATTAGTATAGGAGGAATTGCTTATCTAGCTATTGATAATAAAATAGTTGGATCATTTATTTTCTCTTTTGGCTTACTTACAGTATGTATGTATTCTTTTAATCTATATACAGGAAAAGTAGGTTATATTTTAGTAAATAAATTAAATTATCTAAAAGAACTTTTCATATCTTTATTAGGTAACTTTATAGGTACATTACTAGTAGGTAATATCATGCGTTTAACAAGATTTAAAAATTACATTGATACAGCTAAAAATATTGTTAATATAAAACTTAATGATAATATCCTTAGTATTTTTATTTTAGCTATCTTTTGTGGCATGATTATGTATATAGCTGTTAATAACTATAAAAAAGAAAAGAATGTTATTGGTAAATACATGACTATTTTTATGGGTGTTATGGCTTTTATCTTATGTGGATTTGAACACTGCGTAGCGAATATGTTTTACTTTTCTATCGCAGGAGTATATTCTTTGAAAGTCTTTTATTATTTATTAATAATGATTCTAGGTAATTCTTTAGGATCAATTATTATCGCTTTTTATGATAATAAAATAAAGTAAATGTGTTACATGAATGATGGAGGAGTTATATTATGTTGAATGCTATTAAAAGAGCTTTAATTGTTATCTTAGGGGTAGCTTTACAATTTGGTTTTGCTATTTTGATAAGATTATTCTTTTATAAATATTTAGGGATAATTACTATTGCATATAGTGTTATTAGTATTTTAATTGTTTTAGGTGTTTTAAAAGATAGTACTAGATTATCTAATGATTTACCTTGGATTATCTTAATTTTAATTTTTCCTATTTTTGGAACGATTTTATTGATTACTTTAGGAAGAAATTATTCTAAAAATAAATTATTAAAGAGTATTTTTAAGCATGAAAAAGATTATCAAAAATATTTAGTTCAAGATGAAAAGATTAAGGAAGAAATCGATAAGAAGAAATTAGATAATATTAAATATTTAATAAATAGAACAGATTATGTTGTTAGTACTAATAATGAAATTACTTATTATAATTTTGGTGAAAAGTTTTATCCTGAATTATTAAAAGAATTAAAAAAAGCCCAAAATTTTATTTTTATGGAATATTTCATTATTAATGAAGGGGTTATGTGGAATGGAATATTAGATATTTTAAAAGAAAAAGTTAAAGATGGAGTAGATGTAAGAATTTTATATGATGATATGGGAAGTATTGCGATGTTATCAGCAAGTTATCCTAAAGATTTAGCTAAGTATGGGATTAAGTGTATCCCTTTTAATAAATTAAGTCCTTTTAGAGGAATATTTATGAATAATCGCGATCACCGTAAAATAACTATTATAGATGGTAAAGTAGCTTTTTCTGGTGGCGTTAATTTAAGTGATGAATATATTAATGTTAATAGTAAATTAGGTATATGGAAAGATAATGGGATTAAAATAGTAGGTGATGCGATATGGAATCTTACGGTAATGTTTTTAACATTATGGAATGCTAATACTAATGAAGATCAAGATATTACTAAATATAAATATAATTTTAGTGAAAAAAATAAAGATAATGGTTATGTAATACCTTATGGAGTTGCTCCTCTTCATAAAGATTTAATTGGTGAAGATGTTTATATTAATATGATTAATAGTGCTAAAAAATATTTATATATAATGACACCTTACTTAATTATTGATACAGATATGGTTAATGCTTTATGTAGAGCAGCTAAAAGAGGGGTAGATGTAAGAATTATTGTACCTGGTATTCCTGATAAAAAAATAGTTTATACACAAACAACTTCTTTCTTTAAGGTTTTACATGATAGTGGCGTTAAGATATATAAATATACGCCAGGTTTTATTCATTCAAAAGTTTTCTTAGCTGATGATATAAGAGCTATAGTTGGAACTATTAATATGGATTATCGTAGTCTATATCTTCATTTTGAAAATGGTATTTATATGGAAAATGTTGAGGCAATAAAAGAAGTTCACCAAGATTTTATAGATACTTTTGCTGATAGTCAAAAATTAAATGATAATGATGTTAAAGCTGGTTTTTTAAAATCTTTATGGCAAGCTATTTTAAGATTATTTGCTCCTTTATTTTAATTTAAAATAAAATTTGTTATAATATAATTAAAAGGAGGTAAATAAATGAACGATATATTTAAAAGAACAACTAATTCTATTATCTTATCATCTATTATTGCTTTTATTATTGGTTTAATTATGATTATTTATCCAGATATTTCAATTAAAACTTTTGGAATGGTAGCTGCTATATATATTATTTTACATGGAATTATTTTAGTTGTTTTAGATATTAAAGCTAATGAATATTATATTCCATTTGATGGTATGTTATCAGGAATATTATCTATAGTTTTAGGTATTGTTCTTATTGCTAAACCTAATATATTATCAACCATTTTAGTTTTAGCTATTGGAGTATGGATTGTTTCATCAAGCATTAATTCTATTAAAATGTCTATTGCTTTAAAACATGAAGATGCACCATGGATATTATTACTATTATGTGGTATTGTTGATTTAATTATTGGTATTATTGTTCTATTAAATCCTTTTGAAGCATCACTTTCTATAACTGTTTTTATAGGTATAATGCTTATTATTCATGCTGTTATTAATATTATTGATATGATAATTATAAAAAGAGATGTTAAAAGAATTAGTAAAGCAATAGAAAAAAGATTAAAAGAAATATAGAAGCAACTGATGTTGCTTTTTATATTTTACTATTTTAAAAAGATATTATATGTTATAATTAAACATGGAGGTAATATAATGATAATAAAACAATGTAAAAAATGTATGGCATTAGTTAATGTTATTGAAGAACATGGTTGTGATATCATGTGTTGTGGTGAACCAATGCAAGAGTTAATACCTAATAGTGTTGATGCTGCTATAGAAAAACATGTTCCTAATTATGAAGTAAAAGGAGATATGATTGAAGTAACGGTTAATCATGTTATGGAAGAAGAACACTATATTGCATGGATTGGTATGGCTACAAATGATAGCGAATGTATAGTCCATTTAAAACCATCAGATGAAGCTAAAGCAGAATTTAAATATGTTAAAGGGGCAACACTTTATGCTTATTGTAATAAGCATTCATTATGGAAAAAAGATGTTGAATAAAATATTTCAAAGTTAATCTTTGAAATGTTTTTTAATAGTTTACCATGTATGATATAAATATTTAATTAATGGGAAAACTATATAGTAATTAGTAGGTGATAATATGTATGATTTAATTATTATAGGTGCAGGGCCTTCTGGACTTACTAGTGCTTTATATGCTTTAAGAGCTAATAAAAAAGTCTTAATATTAGAAGAAAATATTTATGGAGGACAAATAGTTAATGCTGCTAATATAGAAAATTATCCTGGAATATTATCGATATCAGGATATGAATTCGCTACTAACTTATATGAACAAGTAAAATCCTTAAAAGCAGAAATAAAGTATGAAAAAGTTTTAAAAGTAGAAGAAGATAAGCATGTTATAACAAACAAAAATACTTATCAAGCTAAAGCTATTATTATTGCGACAGGTTCTAAAAATCGTAAGCTTAATATTCCTAAAGAAGAAAAACTAATAGGTAAGGGAGTATCTTATTGTGCTACCTGTGATGGAAATTTTTATAAAGATAAGATAGTAGCTGTTGTTGGAGGAGGAAATACAGCTTTAGAAGATTGTCTATATCTATCTAATTTAGCTTCTAAAGTATATCTTATTCATCGTCGTGAGACCTTTAAAGGAGACAGAAAATATCTTGAGGAAGTAAAGAGTAAAAAAAATATTGAATTAGTCTTAAATCAAACAATTATAAGTCTTAATGGAAATAATAAATTAGAATCAATTACACTTAATAATAATGAAGTATTAGCTATTGATGGCTTATTTATCGCTATTGGACAAGAGCCTCATAATGACATATTTAGTAATATTGTTGATTTAGATGATAATGGTTATATTAAAACTTATAATGATGTTGAAACAAAAACAAAAGGAATATATGCTGTTGGCGATACAAGAGTAAAAAGCTTAAGACAACTTACTACGGCTATAAGTGATGGAAGTCTTGCTGCTACTTTAGCGATTAAAGAAATGGAGAATTAATATGGAAGTATTAGAAATAAATAGTCAAGAATTTAATGAAAAAATAAATACTGATGGTATTGTTATTATTGATTGTTATGCTGTATGGTGTGGGCCTTGTAAATTATTAGGACCTATCATAGATGATTTAGCTCATGAACAAGAAGATGTAATTTTTTATAAACTTAATGTTGATAATAATGATGTTATTGCGAAACAATATGGCATTATGGCTATTCCTACTTTATTATTCTTTAATAAGGGTGAACTAAAAGAAACATCAGTAGGCTTTAAATCAAAGGATGATATAATAGAAATCATTAATAACTTAAAAAAGTGAAATAACTTCACTTTCTTTTTTTTATATCTAAACCTTTTAATTGTAAGTAAATAATAATTTCATTAATCTGTTGATTAGTAAGATTTAAATTACGTAATTCATCTCTTGTTAAATCTTTTAAATTTTCATCACTTATTTTATTAGAACTTAATATATTTTTTATTTCACTAGCTAAATGCATTTTAATCACCTTCAATAGTTTTAATAATCTTATTTTTTACTTCATCAAAAGTCATATTTAAAGCAATACCTAATTCATTATATAAATATCTTTCAGCTAATTCAAAGTATTTAGAATCTTTTTCACTAGGCTTTTTCTTTTTAGTAGTACGTGCTTCATTTCTCAAATAAGAAGTCTTAATAATTTTAATTAAATCAACATAGTTTCTATTATTTAATAATTGTTGATAAGTCACTTCTAAATTCTTATCATTAATATTAGTAACAGGCTCAATATCTTTTATTTCTTTAATAATTTTTTGAGCTTCTTTCTTAGTAAATACTTTTCTTAAATTATTGGATTGTTTATCAATAGGAACATTAATTTTTAAGGATAAATCACTAATAGGTACTAACACGTAATAATCTTTATTATTGATATTATGCGTAATATCAATAACTTTACATACATCATTTTTATACATGACATATTCATTTATTTGATACATATTACCATCTCCTTAATAAAGTATTTCTAATAATATTGTAACAAAAAAATTTTTTTCTCGTAAGTTTTTTCTTTTTATTTTGTATGCTATAATGATATCGTGAAGTGATATTATGCAAATAAATAAGATAGTTGAAGAAATTAAAAAAGGCAATTTAGTTATTACGCCAACAGATACTGTATATGGTATTTTAGCTGATGCTTTAAATAAAGAAGCTATTGATAAAGTATTTATAGCTAAAAAAAGAGAAAATAAGCCTTTACTTATTATTATGACTAAAGATATGTTAGATACTTATATTGAAGATATTAGTCCTTTAGAACAAGAATTAATTAATCGTTATTTGCCAGGTAAACTAACTATTCTTTTAAAAAAGAATAAATTAGTTGATGATAGTGTAACTTGTGGTAGTCCTTTAGTAGGTGTACGTATTCCTAATCATTCTGGCTTATTAGAAATTATCCAAAGAGTAGGGCATCCTTTAATATCAACAAGCGCTAATATATCTAATCAAGAAACTATAACTAGTGTTGAAAAAATAGATCCTGATTTATTAAAATACATATCTTTTATTGAAGATGGAGGTATTATTAAAGAAAGCTCATCAACCATTATTCAAGTTAAAGACAATCGTATTCAAATATTAAGAGAAGGAGAACTAACTCCTTTAATAAGAAAAGAATATTCTAAACAAATAAAATAAATTGTTTGTAATGGATATTTATGCTATAATGATAATAGAAAGAGGGTAAATGATGACAGTATTAGAAAAAGCTTATTTATTACAAAGTAAGATTGCTAAAGCTTCTTTAGATGTTGAATATTCTATTGGTATTAAATGTGGTAATGATAAAGATGAAAAATTAGCTAAAATGCGTACAATGGCTAAAAACGCTATTGAACTATTTGGTACAGGACGTATTAATAGTTTAGATTATGATGTTCGTGAAAAAGCTATTAGAGATTGGCAGGAACGTTTAGAAGCTGCTTTATCATGTTTTCCTGATTATGAAGCAGAAGAAGAAAAACAACAAACTAGATAATTCTAGTTTTTTCTTTGAAAATAATGAAAAAAATTATAATTGGAATTATATTAATCTTTATATGTATTACCATAATTTTATTAACCATAAAAAGGGAAGGAAAGAAACAAAATATGGACTATGATGTCATATTAACTGTTAATAATTATCAATTAAAAGTTAATTTAGAAGATAATACATCAACTAGAGCTTTAGTTGAATATTTAAAAAAAGATGATTTTGTGATACAAGCTCATGATTATGGAAACTTTGAAAAAGTAGGAAGTATAGGTTTTAATTTACCTACTAATGATAAAAAAATTACGACGACACCAGGTGATTTAATACTATATCAAGGTAATCAAATTACTTTATATTATGATCAAAATACATGGTCATTTACTAAATTAGGACATATTGATATAAGTAAAGAAGAATTAATAAAAATATTAGGTGATGGAGATGTTATCATAACTCTATCTTTAATTACAAAATAAAGATATTATGATATACTAGTAATAGTAGAGGAGTAGTTATGTATAAGAAGTATTTAAATGAAAAAGCTAATTTTGATCTTTTAACTCACATAGGCATTATTTGTTTAGTTGTCGTTATTGCAGGCTTATTTGGTTGGTTTTATGAATACATCTTTTATTTCTTTAATGGTGGAATGAAAGAATTCTATTGGCGTGGAGGTAACTTCTTACCTTGGATTAATATTTATGCTTATGGAGCTTTAGGTATTTACTTCTTAACTTTTAGATATCGTAAAAATCCATTAAAAGTCTTTTTACTAAGTTTTTTAATCTGTGGTATTTTAGAATTTTTATCAGGCTATGTTATGTATACTTTCTTTGATGGATGGCGTTGTTGGGATTACAATAAAGAAATATGGAACTTTGGTAATATTGGAGGATTTGTTTGCTTAAGAAGTGTTACTTTCTTTGGCTTATCAGGTTTGTTACTTATCTATTTAATTGTTCCTTTATGCTATGCCTTAGCGCGTAAACTAAATAAAAAAGTTTTTTTAGGAATAACTTTTACTTTGTTTGCGATTGTTATGTTTGATGAATTATATAATCTTATTTTTGCCCGAATATTACATACACCACGTGCTTCTAGTGTATATAAAAAGTTAGGTTTTAAATTCGTTAAGTTTTAGATAAATCATATGATTTATCTTTTTTATGTAGTATAATTAAAAATAGAAAGAAGGTTAAATATGTGTACAGCTATTACATATAATACTAAAGATCATTATTTTGGTAGAAATCTAGATTTAGAATATTCTTATCATGAGAGTGTTACGATTACACCACGTGAATATCCATTTACTTTTCGTAATGGTAAAGAGGTAAAGAAACATTATAGTATGATCGGTATGGCTTATGTTATGAATAATTATCCTTTATACTATGATGCGGTTAATGAAAAAGGATTAGGTATGGCAGGACTTAATTTCCCTAAGAATGCTTATTATCATGAGGAAGTAAGTGATAAAGATAATGTCGCACCTTTTGAATTTATTCCTTGGGTTTTAACACAGTGTAGTGATATTAAAGAAGTAAGAGAATTACTTAAACATATTAATATTGCTGATATAAATTATAGTGAAGAGTTACCTGCATCACCACTTCATTGGATTATATCTGATAAGAATGAGTCTATTACAGTGGAAAGTGTTAAAGATGGATTAAAAATATATGATAATCCTGTAGGTGTTTTAGCTAATAATCCTACTTTTGATATTCATATGTTTAATTTAAATAATTATATGAGTTTATCTATTGAAGAACCTAAAAATAATTTTTCATCTAAATTAAATTTTGATATTTATAGTCGTGGTATGGGAGCTTTAGGATTACCAGGTGATTTATCTAGTGCTTCAAGATTTGTTAAAGCAGCCTTTACAAAAATGAATTCCTTATCTAAGGAGGATGAATTATCTAGTATTAATCAGTTCTTTCATATTTTAGAGTCTGTTTATCAACAAAGAGGATGTGTTAAATTAGGGGATAAATATGAAATAACAATATACAGTTCTTGTTGTAATCAAGATAAGGGTATTTATTATTATAAGACTTATGATAATACACATATTACAGGTGTTGATATGTATAAAGAAAATCTTGATAGTCAAGATTTAGTTGTTTATGAATTAGTTAAAGATACAGAAGTATTAATGCAAAATTAGGAGGTAGTTATGGATAAAAAGAATATTGCTATTATAGCTTTATCATGTGTTATAGTTGTATTACTTATTGCTTGTACAGTTCTTTATATGAAGTATGATTTTTTAGAGGAAAAGTATGATGATGATGTAGTATGTAATTGTCCTAATACTAGTTATAGTAATAATAAAGAAGATAATAATGATAAAGAAGTTATAGAAGATAATACAAGTAATAAGAATTTTATTACTAAGGATGAAGCTTTAGATAAAGCTTTAAAGAGTTTAAAAATTGATAAAAAAGATATTTATGATTTAGATAATGAATTAGATTATAAATATGGTAAAGATGTTTATGATATTGATTTTAAATATAATCGTTATGAATATGAAGTATATGTAGATGCTAAAACAGGAGATATTGTAAAATCTTTTAAAGAAAGAGATTAAGTGCTTATTAAGATTAGTAAAAAAGATCTTAAGAAAACATTTTTATATAAGAGTATTTTCTTTAAGTTTATTAATTTTACAACAGATGATGAAGAATTAAAACCTATTGTTCAAGGCTTAAATATTAAAAATAGGCATAAGAGAATTACTTATGTCTATGATAAAGCCTGTGAAATAATTGATACAACAAATTGTCCTAATGCTTGTTCTTTTAAAGGTAATAAGTGTTTAGTACAACAATTACTAGATAATGGTAAATGTAATGGTTGTTGTCGTATATGTCACTATCAATCATCAAAAGGATGTACGACGAAGAATTTAACCTGTAAATTATTTAATTGTAGTGAAGTGCGTAAAAAGTATAAACTAGTTACTTATGATGATTTAACAATATTAAAACTCTTAAGTTACCGACAAAGAGTTATTCTTCGTCATGATTATTTTAGTTCAAGAGAAGAAGTATTATATGATTTATATTCTTATAGTTTAATATATTCTATAACTTGTAAAGTTATAAGACATATATATTATTTAATACGTTATCATAAAATGTAAAAAGTATCCTAAGATACTTTTTTATTTGTTATTTAAAAATAAGATTCTAAATGTTTCTTTCATATAAGTATTTATTTCATCTAAAGAATAATTTATTTCTTTTTTATAATGTTTAATCATAAGATTAATTGATCCATCTATAAATAAAGATATATTTAATTCTAAATTTTTAATATTATGATGATTTAAGATATCATATAGATTTTTAGATATTATTTTATTTAAGTTAGTTGTAAAACGTATAGGTTCATTACTAGATAAGATCATCGAATATATATCTTCATTATCTTTAAGATATTTAAAGATATTATCAAAATAAGAATCAATATTATCTAATGATTTTAAAATATCATTATTTACTTTTAAAACTTCTAATGTTTCATCTTGAATATCACGTGCTACATCATAAATATTATCATAGTGTGTATAAAAGGCACTTCTTGTAATTTCGGCTTTTTTAGCTAATTCTGTAACTGTGATATTTAAATTATTATTTTCTTCAAGTAATTGCGCAAAAGCTTTTTTTATTTTTTCACGTGTACGACGCGATGATGAATTAATAACTTTAACTTTCATTTTATCATCCCCAATGGGATATATTCTAACATACTTTTTAACAAAAATAAAGATGGTGTATAAATTTTGACAATAACTAATATTTTGCTATTTACTGATAATATAAAAAAGATTATAATCATCATTTAGTGAAGGAGAGACTATGAAAAAAATTAGTGATTTTATTGTTGAAAAAAGATATTTTGTTTTAATTATAATGCTTATATTAATGGTTATATCTTTATTTATGTCTTCCAAAGTAAAGATAAATTATGATATGACTAATTATTTACCTAGTGATTCGGAAACTAGAATCGGTTTAGATATCATGGATAAAGAATTTGATGATGCAAATAGTAGTACTTTAAATATTAAAGTTATTGATATCGATGAAGATGAAGCTTTAGATAGTTATAATTATTTAAAAGATATTGATAATGTTAGTGTTACTTATGATGCTCATGATAATGAAGCTTTATATTATATAACTTTAGATAATAAAGCTGAATCTAAAGAAGCTGCTAAGTTATATGACCTAGTTAAAGATCATTTTAAAAATAAAATAGAGATAACAGCAGGTACTATATCTGATCACAATAGTTCGGTTTTACCATTCTATGTTATTGTTATTGCGGTAGTTAGTGCTTTAATAATACTTATTATTATGTGTGAATCATATATTGAACCTTTCTTATTTTTAATATCTATTTTAATAGCTGTAGCTTTAAATGCCGGAACTAATATTATATTTGATTCGGTATCTAATATAACTAATTCTATTTCAGCTATCTTACAAATGGCTTTATCAATGGATTATTCTATTATGTTAATGAATCGATATCGTCAAGAAAGATCAAAAGAAAAAGATAAAGTTAAAGCGATGAAAGAAGCTTTATTTAATGCTTTTAAAGCTATTTCTAGTAGTTCGATTACAACGATTGTTGGTTTAATTGCTTTAGTCTTTATGACATTTACAATTGGAAGAGATTTAGGTTTTGTTTTAGCGAAAGGTGTTTTATTTAGTTTAATAAGTATCTTTACATGTTTACCATGCTTAATTTTAATGTGTGATAAATTAATATTTAAAACAAAAAAGAAAAGTTTAAATATTAAGATGAAGTATGTAAGTAAATTTGCTTATGCTTTTCGTCATGCTTCTATTATAACTTTTGTTATTGTCCTAGTAGGTAGTTTCTTACTTAAAGGTAACTTAGGTATATTATTTACTTCAACAGGATCTAAAGAAGATGATGAAATCTTTGCTTCTAATAATCAAATAGCGATTGTATATCCAAATAGTATGGAAGAAAAGATACATACGTATTGTAAAAAACTAGAAGATAATAATCATATTGATGAAGTATTATGTTATGGTAATACTATTAATGAAGATTTAACTTATAGTGAATTAAAAACAAGATTAGAAGATTATGATGTTAAAACAGATGTTAGTGATAGTGTTTATCCTTTATTATATTATTACTATTATAAGTCTAATGATAATTCTAAAATAGAATTAAATACTTTATTAACGTTTATTATTAATAGTGATGATGAATTAGTTGAACCTGATATTAAAGATAAATTAAAAGACTTAACAAGTTTTACTAATCGTAACGAGATTAAAAAAATTAGAACAAGTAAAGAGTTAGCAACTAAATTAGGTGTTAATGAAACAACGATTAATAATTTATTTACTTATTATAATTCTAAACATTTAAGTACGAAGTTAACTTTATCAGAATTTATTAGTTATATGAATAAAGATGTACTTACGAATAAAGAATATAGTAAGATGATAGCTGAGAGTACGAAAGATAATTTAAAATTAATTAATAACTATTTAGATAAAAAGATGCTAACAAAGAAAATAAGTAGCACGGAAATGGCTAAAATATTTAATCTAGATCCTAATATTGTCAATAGTTTATATACTTATTATCAAACAACCCAAGAAGTAAACAATAAAGTAAGTATTAATTCTTTTGTTAATTTTATAAATACTAAGTTATTAAATAATCCAAATTATGCCTCTTCTTTTGATAAAGATACGAAAGATAATCTCATATTGTTAACGACATTTACAAATAAGGACTTAATAAATAAACAAATGACTAGTAAAGAATTAAGTTCTTTATATGATATACCTGAAGAAAATGTATCAATGCTTTTAATGATGAAGAATAAAGAAACAATGTCTCTTTATGAATTTAATAGTTATCTTATTAGTCTATATGAAAATTCTGATGTAGATAAATCAAACTTAACGAAGTTATACTTATTAAAAAATGTTATGGATAGTACTATAGAAGATAAAACATATACTTATGAAGAAATGAGTAATATTTTACCTATTGATATAACTTTAGTACGTAATATATATTCAATGATGGAAGAAGTTACTTTAACGCCTTATGAATTTGTTAAATTTATTTTAAATCATCAAAATGATGAATTATTAAAAGGTAATATAAATAGTGAAACAATTAGTAGGTTAACTTTATTAAAAAGTATTATGGATTGTGTTATTAATAATACTAAATATAGTAGCAAAGAACTAAGTAACTATTTAGGTACTGATAATTTAGATTTAATCTATTCAATGTATGAAATAAATAAACAACATAAAAAGATTAATTTATCTTATGAAACATTTATATCTTTCTTAGTTAATGATGTTATGAATAATAAAGAATATAGTAAATTAATCGATAATAATACTAAAGATAAATTAATTAATATTAATAATATTATGAAAGATAGTTTAAATAATAAAAAATATTCTAGTTCTACTACCTATAATAAATTAAAAGGTTTAACTAGTGAAATTAGTAGTGAAGATGTTGATTTATTATATTTATATTATAATGGTTTAAATAACTATAATGATGATTGGACATTAACGATAGAAGAGTTTGTTGACTTATTAAATAATAAAGTACTTCATAATAAAATGTTTACTAGATTTATCGATGAAGATATGGAAAAGACAATCTTAGATTCTAAAAAGACAGTTAAAGAAGCTAAAGATATGTTAATAGGAGATAAGTATAGTCGTGTTGTCTTAAATACTAATTATGAACCTGAAGCAAAAGAAACTTTTGAATTTATCGAAAATCTTCGAAATGATTTAAAAGGAGCTTATGTAGCAGGCGATTCTCCTATGGCATATGAAATGAGTAAATCATTTGGTAATGAATTAAATTTAATTACTGTTTTAACAATGATATTTATCTTTATTGTTGTCGTTATTACTTTTAAATCAATTATTGTACCAATAGCTTTAGTATTATTAATTCAATGCGCTGTCTTTGTTACTATGGGTATATTATCCTTTGGTGGCGATGTTTACTTTATGTCGATATTAATTGTTCAAAGTATCTTAATGGGCGCTACTATCGATTATGCTATTTTATATACTTCTTACTATCAAGAAGCCCGTCAAACATTAGATATTAAAGAATCTATCTTAAAAGCTTATCAAAATTCTATTCATACGATCTTAAATAGTTCTTTAATTTTAATGATTGTAACATTAATAGTAGGTGTATTTTCTAGTAGTGTAGCTTCTAAAATATGTACAACTATATCGGAAGGAGCTCTATGTTCCGTTATCTTAATTATCTTTTTATTACCATCAATCTTAGTAGCTCTTGACAAGTATACTGTCAAAATAAAAAAGTAAATCAGTGATTTACTTTTTCTTATGTTATAATAGAGTATAAATGAGGTATTAATATGAAATATTTAATCTTAGATTTTGGTAATGTTTTAGCGTACCCAACGACAGGTTATTGGTTTATTACTCCTAAATTTAAAGAAGTAGTAGATATGGATAAAATATCTTTACCAGAATTATTAAGCGCTATCAAAGAATATAATTATATATTATCTAAAAAAGCTATTAATGAAGATGAAGAATATCAAATCTTTATGGAATTTTATACCAAAATATTTAAAAGAATAAATTATCCTATTAGTTTAACATCTATTAAAGAGATTGTTTCTAACTTTGTATATCAAGATGATAAATATACTTTTTATGATGATATTTATGAAGAGTTAGAACGTTTAAGTAAAAAGTATACTTTACTTATGTTAACAGATAATTGGCCTTGTATTTTAAGAATACTTAAAGAAAGAGATTTAACTAAATATTTTAAGAAAATATATGTTTCTTCGATTTATGGGTATGATAAAAAGGATAAAGTATTATTTGATTATCCAATAAAAGATTTTAAAATAAAAAAAGCATTATTTGTTGATGATAATCTATCATTATTAGATATTGCTAAAGATAAAGGATTAGAGGTTATCCTTATGAATAGAGAAAATAAGCATATTGATACTAAATATCCTATCATAACTAGTTTAAAGGAGATACTATGAAAAAAATAATATCTAATATACTATATATTCTAGCTTTATTAATACTTATTTTTTACTTTATTTTAGAATTTACTCCTAATTTTGATATGTCAGAATTTGGACGTGTCTTTATTCTATGTGGAAGTGTTATTAGTCTTTATTTTGGAGGATTATTACGTAGTACGAAAGATAATAATAAACCAATGAAATATAACTTATGGATTTTCTTCTTCCTTTATCTTTTGCTACTTATTACTTTAACTTTATTTGATAACTTATGGGGACGTAATGGCTTTAATATTGTCAAATGGAATAAAGAAATATTTGATAATTATATTAATAATAACTTTAATATTATTCCTTTTAAAACAATTATAGCTTATATACGTAGTTTTGATAGTTTATATTCAACAAGTACGGTGATGTTTAATTTATTAGGTAATGTTGTATGTTTAATGCCTTTAGGACTATTTTTACCTTTATTATTTAAGAAACAAAATAAATGGTATATCTTTTTATTAACCTGTATTTTATTTACCTTAAGTATTGAATTATTACAATTTATTACGATATCAGGCAGTTGTGATATTGATGATGTTATTCTAAATGTAATGGGCGCTATGATAATATACTTTATAACACGTATTAAAACAGTATCTAATATTATTCATAATATCTTTTTATTAGAACATCATAAAATAAGTATTAAAGAACTTATTATCGTGATTATTATAACTAGTATGATTATAGGAAGTATCATTACATTAATCCATTATAGAGAAAGAATATTTAATCGTAACTTAAATAAACATTTATCAAAATATAATTATTCTTTAGAAATAATAGATGATGATCAAGATTGTGAAGAAACACTAGAACTTTTCTATCAAGATAAACTATATAATTATTACTTTAATTGCCCTAAAAGTGATAAAGTATATGCTTTAATTAATGGTGAAAAATATTTAGTTAAGGATTTACTTAATAATAATAAAACAGACTATATTGTATCTATAGAAAAATTTAAAGAGTATGGCTTAACTTATACGCGAGAACCTAAATATCCTTATATCACTTTTAAAGTAGAGATACCAGAAGGATTTCAATCTTTAAATGTGGTAGCGACATCTAATGATGAAGAAATAGTAGAAATAGCTAATGGTGAAGAAGAAATAAAAGGATCTGATTTTATCTTTACAATATTCTTTATTCCTAAAGAAATAGGAGAGACTAAAGTTAATATAAAAGCTTTAGGTAATGATAAAACTATTAAAGAATTTAATTATCAGATGAAAGTAGGACATAATTTATATTTAGATTATGAAGAAATACTTTAATATTTAAATAAAAAAATGTTAAAATATACAAAGGAGGATAATATGGAAAAAGCAAAAGTATATTTTATTCGAGAAATTACACCAGAAAATGTTATTAAAGCTTATCAAGCTTTAGGTAAAGAACTAAATGGTAAAGTAGCTGTTAAAGTTCATTCTGGTGAAGAAGGTAATCAAAATTATTTAAAACCTGAATTTATGAAACCTATGGTTGAATATGTTCATGGTACAGTTGTAGAATGTAATACAGCTTATGATGGTGAACGTGATACAACAGAAAAACATGAAAAATTAATGGCTAAACATGGATGGAGTACAACATTTAATGTTGATATAATGGATAGTGAAGAAGATCTTACTTTAGAAATACCTAATGGTAAAGTAATAAAAGAAAATTATGTAGGATCACATATTAAAAACTATGATTCTATGTTAGTTTTATCTCACTTTAAGGGCCATCCTATGGGAGGATATGGAGGAGCTTTAAAACAATTATCTATAGGTGTTGCTTCAAGTAAAGGAAAAAGATATATCCATTGTTGTGGTAATGTAGGTTCTTATGAAGATATGTTCCATCAAAATCAAGATTCTTTCTTAGAATCTATGGCTGATGCTGCATCTAGTGTTGTTAACTACTTTGGTGATAATATGGCTTATATTAATGTTATGGCTAATATGAGTGTTGACTGTGACTGTTGTAATGTAGCCGAAGATCCTTGTATGAAAGATATTGGTATTCTAGCTAGTTTAGATCCTGTAGCGATCGATCAAGCTTGTATTGATTTAGTAACTAAATCAGATGATCCAGGTCGTGATCATCTGTTAGAAAGAATCAATTCAAGACATGGTATACATACTATTGAAGCTGCTAGTGAACTAGGTATAGGATCTAGAGAATATGAATTAATTGAATTATAAGACTGTTATACAGTCTTTTTTTTATTATTAATCTAATTTACAAACTACTCTAATTATATGTAAAATAAAAGTTAAGTTTATTGATGCTTACAAACTAGTATGTTAGTATTAAGTCGTAATTGTATTACATTATATGTCGTAAATTCTACTTTTACAACAAGTAGTTTTTATAGTTTAAAAAACTGCTCTGTTAATTAAGTAAACATCTAGTTTTTGCTATTAACGAAGTATATTTTTTTAATATTTTATTGTATAATCAATATATAGAGGTAGAGGTAAAGATATATGTATGAAGCACAAAAAAATGCAATAATAGATAAAATTCATAAACATGATATTCATTTTTCTGAAGAAGAAAAATATTTAATTAAAATTGATAGTAATTTATCTGACCTATTGCTTGAATTATTAGAAAATAATGTATTAACTTGGGATGAGGTTATGTCACAAGGTATCTTTACAGATGATGATGGAGAAGTAATTCTTGGAGCAGGAGCTAAAGCTCTTAAAGCATATGCTAAATATCGTATTGATGATAATAAATTTGATATATTTGATGATTTAACAGACTATTTGCCAAGTAGTGATATTAATGAGTTAGTAGAATATGCTTATAAACGTATAATTAATCTACATAATAGTACAGATAAAATTTTTATTAGTGGATATTTTATAGAATTATTACTTGAACGTAAAGACTACGATTTACTAGGTAGTTTAAATATTGATTATTTTTATTGTAGTGATTATAGTTGTGAAAAATTTATAAGGGAGTTTCCTTTCGAACAATATAATTATTCAAGTGCAATTAATAATTATTTAGTGCGATATTTAAAAGAAAATCCAAAGAGACTTGAAGAATTAACTAGTAATGGTACTCTAGCTCGTTTACCATTTGAATTTTTTGATAAATTAGTTTCCCAAATGAATTTATATAATTTTTCTTTGACAAATAAATTGCCAAACAATATTGTGAATTTACTTTTTGAAAAAATTTTAAATACTGACTATATCGATGATGATTCCTTTTTTAACATACTAAGCATAAATTATACACCTGAACAAAAAGATAAATTATTTAATCATTTTATTGAAGTAGGCAATATTAATTTAGCTTTAGAAATTAACATGATGTATGAGGTTCAAGTAGGTAGTACAATTTATCAACAGCTATTAACACAATTAAAGCAAGGTGTGAAATTTAGTACATTACCTGCTAATAAGTATGAATTAATAAAACAAGATGATTTCCTTGAAGCTATCTTAATAAGTGGAAATATAGGTGACTTCTTTTCTCTGGCTTTTATAGATGAAATTCCTAAATCTTTAGTCAATGGTATGGTTAATGAAATAAGAAAAGGTAATAAAAAGTATGATACTATGATTTATCACTTTCTTGATTTTAAAGATTTAGTAAATGCTTTATTAGATGCACATTTTTATGAACCTTTTGTACTATGTAGAGAATATAGTTATTGTAGTCCAGAAATAGTGAAATTAATTCATGATCGTTTACTTATGGAAGATTTTAAGGACTTTAAAATGAGTAACGATTTAATAGAAATTTTAATTAAACAAGACGATGATTTCTTAAAGAACTTACTTGATCATAATAAAATTGAAATGTTTTTTGAATGCTTAATTTATGTAAACTTTAAATTAAACTATAGTGGAGGACAAGATTTATTATATAGTATTATTTTTGAGGATAGATATCAACAAAAAATATTAGAGTTATTTCAAAATAATTATGCATATTTTGATAGTATTATGAAGTGTCCTGATTTGTTATTTAAAAATGGTATATTATTAAAAAATATTATGCTAGAGGGCTCTGCTTTTGCTCATAAAATAGTTGAATATATTGAACATCATCAAGATCAGGATAGTATTTATACTGAGGATGTTTATCAAGCATTAAGAATGTATTATGGTAAAACATTTAATTATAATGTTGTTCACATGGATTTGCTTCGAGAAAAGTTTGGCTTAAAAATAGTTGCCTATCTTCAAAACGAATCAATTGCTAGTTTAATTAATCTTAATGATGAAAAGTTTAATAAAGTTGTAGCGTTATTTAGTAAAAAAGAATTTAATATGATACAAGTGGATGCTATATATGAATCATTAAAACAGTATGAATTTTCTAAAACGCATACGGAAACAATAAATATATTTGCTAATATATTACATTCTTTAGAAGATCAAGATATTGATAAATGTAATTCTTTAATTAATAAAATAGCGCCTAGTTTAAATGATAAGTTTTTTCAAAAATTTCAGGTTGCGTATCCTAATATAAATGCTAGTGATGGCTTAAGTTTATTACAAATGATTATTCATAATATAAATACAGACATTAATAATAGAACTTATTATACTGAAATGTTACATTTTATAACTCAATATTATATTGCCAGTCAAAGAGAAGAATATATTAAGTCTTGTGATAAAGAAGAAGAGTTAAACTTAGAATATGAAATTGATGAAAAAGATGCTCGAAAAAAAATAGTTAAACTTATTATAAGAGATAATCCATATATAAAAATTTATAATCAATATGGGACTAGTTTTGTAGAAAAAAGGTTTAATGAAGTACTAATAGAGCAATTAAAAAATAAAGGATTAAATGAAACTTTAATTCAAGATTGTATTTTATATTATATATATGGACCATCATGTAAATTAACTAGTGATCCAAAACTAGTAAAAGCTAATATTAAAAATATTGTTAATGAAGCTAATAATATAATAGATGCATACATGCCTAGTCTTACGCCATATTATCAAAAATTAGATTCTGAAGGGTCTGCTAAAAGAATATATAAAGTAGAACAAGGAAGCACTGACTTATTAAAGCTATTATCAGAATTAAATATTGATGTGTTATCTGATACTATTTTAAGCAGTGAACATGAAGATGTTTATTTATCATTACTAAGGACTCTAGAAAAATATAGTTTATTATCAACACCCCAAGTATTATTAGATTTAATGTCCAAGGATACAATTAATATATCAGGAGAAATATCTAATTTATCTAATTTTATATCTTATTATTATGAAATATATCAAACTGAAAAGAAAAAATTAGAATCATTAGGAAAGAAAACAGATGATTTGATTTTACCTATTACTAGCATCTTTATCAATGCTGAAGTTTACTCATCTGTATCAAGTGTTTTTTCACAAATATTGGGATCTTATGATTCTAAATTAGTTAAATCTAATCCAGGTCCTAATTCAGCTAGTCGTAAACTAAAAAATAATGAACGCCTTATAGAGGCTGTTGAATGGACCATAAAAAACTTTCAAAGAATGAAAGTAACTATTCCAACATTTAATGAACAGGTATCATTAGATAATGGTAAAAAAATGCAAGTTATTGTTGGTAATTTTACTCATCCATCTAATATTACTCATGGAGAACGTACAGGAGCCTGTATGCGTATTGGAGGAGTAGGAGAATCATTATTTGATTTCTGTCTAGGTAATACTAATGGTTTTCATATACGTTTTCAAGATCCACAAACAGGGGAATATATATCCCGTGTAAGTGGATTTAGAAATGGCAATACAGTATTTTTAAATGAATTACGTGTTTCATGTAATCCTGATGCCTATTCTAATGAAGATGTTGTTGCTGCTTGTAAAAGAGTTGCTGAACTTTTAATAGAAAAAAGTAAAGAAAGTACATGTCCAATAGAAAATGTGGTATTACATAATGCTTATGCAACACAAGAATCACATATGCCAAGTGTTAATTTAGGCGAAAAAAATATTAAACAAGGTTTGCCAGGCTTCTATTCAGATGTATCTAGTATCGCTATTGTTTTAGCAACCACAGCTAAAGATAGAGATTTTGTTCCTCTTAGTTTCGATAAGAGTCAGGTACCAGAATATTTACCTGCTCGTGAAAGAGTAGTTGAGTATTCATCAGCTAGTGAATTAATGCCATATATAGCTCGTGTAGATGCAATAAAACAAGTCCTATCAGGTACTAGTTATGAATATATACCTAAGACAGATATTAGCTCTGAAATAATACATGGTTTTGCTAATCAAGATTGGTATATTTACATAGATAGTGATGGAGTAATACATGAAAATTGTATTGATATAGATAAGAGAGCAAGACAAGAATTAGAAACAGCTCGTGAGATATTAAAAAGTTATGAAATAGATAAAAGTGAGGTACATCAGTATGGAGTATGAAATAGGAAAAGTAATTGAATATGATGGTATTAAAGGAACATTAGTTACACTTAACACTAAATATATGTTTTTGAGTGATGATGTTAATGAAGAAATTAATGTAGGTGATTTAGTAAAGTTCCGTGGCGAAGAAGTTCAAGATATAAATAGAGCTTATTTTGTAAAAAAGTTGCACTTAAATAATGAAAAGAACAAACAATATATCAAAGGAAATTAAAAAGGACATTAGAAGTGATTTGAAAAAAATCTACACGAAATAAAAAGCGTGTAGATTTTTATATGCTAAAATTTATATAAGGAGGATTGCTTTATGGCTAGAGAATATAGACATTTTACTAGGGAAGAAAAAATCAAAGCAGTTAAAATGGTTTTGATTGATAAGAAATCTCAAATGGAAGTTGAAAGATCTGTTTTAGGTAAAAGAAAATGTACTGGTACAATTAATAGATGGATTAGAGAGTATATTCAGGAAGGCGAAGAAAATTGTTTTAAAAAGAAAAAAGGAATTAAAAAGATAGAAATAACTGAAGAAAATGTGAGATATGAAATACTAAAAAAATTCAACGCCTTCCTGGAAAAAGAAATACGTACAAATCCCAATTCATTGAAAAATTCAAAAAGAAATACCCAATAACGTTAATGTGTGAAGAATTAGAAATATCCAGAGATGCTTATTATAAATGGATAAGAAGAAAAAATATTAAAAATAGATATGAAATAAATCGTGAATCATTAAAACCATTAATACAAAAATATTATGATATATCAAATGGAACAGCTGGATACAGACAAATAAAAGAGCAATTAGAGGAACATGAAGGAATAATCATTTCCTACTATATGTCATTTTTAGTAAAATGTTGTGTTATGAAATTACCAGAAATTCGCAAAAAAAATAAGAATAAAGGAAAATATACTATTACAGATAAAGATGATGAAAAGAAATATACTTATCAAAATATAGCTGAAAATATTGATATTAATGATATTTATAAAGTAATATCCACTGATACAACAGAAGTAAAATTAGAAAAAGATGGAAAACAAAACGTTTCGTTTTTCATTGATGCATACAGTACTGAAATTTTAGTATCTTGTATCGGTAAATCTTTAGATAACAGCTTTATAGAATACAATTTAGATTTGTTAAATCATAGTAATTATAACTTACAAAACGTAATATTACATTCAGATCGTGGTGGGATGTATAAAAGTGGTATATATAATACAAAAACCGCTGAAATGAAACTAATTCCAAGTATGTCAGCACCTTATACTTATACACACAATCCTTGGATAGAAACACTCAACGGTCAATTTAAAGACTTCATCAAGAAGAATTATCCCAAAAATCTTGATGAATTACAAATTGTATTAAACAAATTTGTATACTATAATAATAACATAAAAATCAAAAATAAACTGAAAACTACACCGATTAAATATCGATGTAGTCATAGTTAGAACTTTTTATTTCGTGTATAAAATTATCAAATCAGTTCTAATGTCCTTTTTTTATATGTTAAACAAAGTACAAAATAGCTGTTGTAGGTCATTAAAAAAATGAAATGGCCACAAATTGTGATCAGTTAAAATTAAAAGAATAGTATGATCTTGCCGATATCAGATTTTTCAAATAGAAAAATTAAAATGTTTGAATTTGAAGTGAAAAATTTTCAAACTACTATAACAAGTCTTGATTAACGAACATATGTATGATATAATATTTTTCCAGGAGGTAAAAAATGAATCAAAATAAAATGCATTTAATAAATAAAATATTTAATAATGAAACAATTAGAACTATATGGGATAAAGAAAGTGAAAAATATTATATTAGTGTTGTTGACATTGTTGGTGTCATTTCAGAAAGTGATAACCCAAGAAATTATTGGAAAGTTTTAAAGTATAGGTTAAAAAAAGAAGGAAATGAGTCGGTTACAAATTGTAACCAACTGAAATTAAAAGCTTCTGATGGAAAATATTATAATACTGATGTTTGTGATATCGAAGGAATGTTTAGAATTATTGAATCGATTCCTAGTAAAAATGCAGAACCTGTGAAACTTTGGTTAGCTAAACTAGGTAGTGAAAGAGTTGATGAAGTATTTGATCCATCAATAGCTGCACAACGATCAATAGATTTATATCGAGCTAAAGGTTATGATGAAAAATGGATAGCTAAAAGAATTAAAGGTATTCAAGATAGAAGGGGACTTACAGATGTATGGAAAGATGGAGGTATTACTGAATCAAATGAATATGCTATATTAACTAATGAGATTTATAAAGAATGGTCTGGTATGACTGCTCAAGAGTATAAATCTTTTAAAGGTCTTCGAAAAGAATCTTTAAGGGATAATATGAGTGATATTGAAGTAGCTTTAGCTGACTTAGGTGAATTGGCAACTAGAGAAATAGCTAAAAAGAAAAAACCACAAGGATTAGATGAAAATATTGATGTGGCAAGACGTGGTGGAAAGATTGCAGGAGACACGAGACAAAATTTAGAAAATGAACTAGGGGAAAGTGTTGTTACTAATAGTAATGCATTAAACTATGAATATATAGATGAAAAAGAAATGGCAATGAATAATAAAACATTATTAACTAAGTAAACTTTATGTTTACTTTTTTTATGTTATAATAACTATAGTAGGTGTTATATGAAAGTATTATTATTTACGCATGAACAAGATATTGATGGTATGGGAAGTATTGTTTTAAGTCATTATGCTTCATTTGATTTTGATTATATTACTTGTAAGACTTTTGAAGTAAATGATAAAGTAAAAAAGGTAATAGATGATCAAAGTATTTATAATTATGATTATATATTTGTAACAGATATATGTATTAAAGAACCCTTATTAAAATTTATTAATGAAGATAACTTATTAAAAAATAAGATTCAAATATTAGATCATCATAAATCGGAAATAGATGAAGGTAATGATAAATATCCTTTTGTTAAAATTGAAGTAGCGAATGCTAAAGGAAAAGTATCAGGTACTAGTCTATATTATGATTATTTAATTAAAAATAATTATTTAGAAAAAAATGATATATTAGATAAATATGTTGAATGGACGAGAGCCTATGATACTTGGGAATGGAAAAAAGATAATGATTTACATGGACGTATGTTACATATTATTTTTGAAACCATAGGCTTTCAAAAATATATTGAATTCGCTATAGAATTAATTAACAATAAATTAGTATTTCAAGATGAATATTTAAAAATAATTGATGCTTTTAATAATAAATTAAATAAAGATATGAAAGTTATTTTAGATGATATGCGTCTTTATAATTTAAATATTAATAATCAAGATTATCATATTGGATATGTTAAATGTCCTTATAAATATCGTAATGATCTTAATGAATATGTTATGTTAGATAATAAAAATAATATTGATACTTTAGGTATGATTATGACGGATAAAGAAACCGTATCTTATCGTAATATTAAAGACATAGATGCTAGTATCATTGGTAGCTATTTTGGAGGTAAAGGACATAAAACAGCAGCTAGTCATCCTAAAGATAATGAACTATTTAAAGAAGTATTAAAGGAGTTATATGAAAATTAAAGATATTATATTAATAGTGATAATGTTATTATTAATAGGATTAATATTTTATATTTATAGTTATCAAGATGGACCTATTAAATTAGATATTGAAGGTAAAATAGTAACTAGTAAAGAAATAAATCTTGATAAATATGATACGAATATTATCTTAACGAAAGGAAAAGAATATACCTTAAAAGGAAGTATTAAACATAGTATTATTATTAATAGTTATAAAGATGTAACATTAAACTTAGATAATGTTAATATAGAAAGTAATGATATGGGTTCTATTATTAATGTATCAACTAATAAATTAACTATTAATCTTAATGATAATACAACTAACAACTTAAGTACTAAAGGTAAAAGTGATTATAATAGCGCTATTTATTCCAATGGCCCAATTATTATTAATGGTCAAGGAAATTTAGTAATTAATAGTAAACAAAAAAAGGGAGAAGGAATTGCTACAAAAGATAATGATATTACTATCAATAATGGTAATATTACTATAACTTCTAAAGATGATGGTATTAATACTGGAGGTAGTGGAGGCACTATAACTATTAATAATGGTAATATTGATATTGATGCTTCAGGAGATGGCATTGACTCTAATAATACGATAATTATTAATGGAGGAAATCTCTATGTACTAGGATCATCTAAAGGAGGAGATGCTGCTTTAGATAGTAATAATGGCATAATAATTAATGGGGGAGTAGTTATAGGACTAGGTATCGATATGTTAGAAATACCTAAGTCAATATCTAAACAAAACTTTATTGCTGAAAATCTTAATGATACTATTAAAAAAGATTCTTTAATAACTTTATCTGATGAAAATGTAGTATTATCTTTTAAAGCTAAAAGAGACTTTAAAACAATTATTATTAGTAATAATAAAATAACTAATAAAAAATATTATTTATATGCTGATAATGAATTAATTAAAGAAATAAATTAAAAAATTGTGCATAAAATTAAGCAAATATTTGGTATTTGCTTTTTTTCATGTTATAATAGTAAAATGTAAACATTAGAAGATATATACTTTAGGGGGTATGAATATGCGTATTAAGTATAATATGAAAGATCAACATTTTAAATGTTATAATGAAGCTAATGGTGTAGCTTTAGTTAAAAAGAAATTAAAAAGAAAACCTAAGAAACGTATTAGTACTTATTTAGGTAAAATATCTTTATATGGTGTTATAGCTATTTTAATATGTGTAGCTGTTATGATAGCTGCACGTATATATGAATCTAAAACGTTACTGCGCTTTTCACAAATTATGCTGTGGTATAGTATTATTATATTTGGTTTCTCGGTTATTAGTCTTTACTTTTCTTATCGTCAAACAGCAAAAACAAATGGCTTAGAAGGATCTTTATCTATTGTTAAGAAAGGTATTATCGATAATACTCGAGAAAATAAAATAGAACTTGCTTATGACACTATTGAATTAGTAGCTATTACTAAGCATGCTATCGTCTTTATCTTAAAAACACCATTCATGTTATATATCGATAATAAAGAAAAAGAAAAAGTAGTTAAAGCTTTAAAAAAGTATAGTGATGTCTTAATAATTGATAATAATGATTAAAATATTAATAAATTGTTAATAACATATTGACAAAAACAATAAAATATGATAGTATAATACTCGTTGAAAGGGAGTAGTTCTCATTCGTAGAATGGTTTTAACTCGTCAATCGGTGATTCGTCACCCGGGTTAAAAGATATTTAATATCGAACAAGACTTTTACACATTGTGTAGAAGTCTTGTTTTTTTGTCTTTTGAAGTTTCTACACAATAAATTTTAAGGAAAGGAGAAGTAAAAGACAAAAAAAGAAGGAGTGAGGATTATGAAAGAAAAAGTTATATTAAAAAGTTTACATCCAGAATTATACCCAGATTTAGTTATTGAGTGTCGTGTGATACCTAATAGCGAAATAGGCGCATATTTAAGTACAATAAGTGATGAACATAAATGTGTAGCTTATAAAACAGGAGTAGTAACTGCTCGTGAAGGAATTGAAGGGGAAGAAATACATACACGTTTAGTTACAATTATTGATGGTAAAGAATATTTACTACAAGAAGAAAGCAATAAAGTAGCCGTTAGAAATGGACAACCTGATATCGTTGTTACTAACATATCTAGTACATCTAATGAACAATATATAGTTAAAAGAGCTAAATTTGATACAACATATGAAATAGGTGAAGAACAAGGTAAAATAGTATATGTACCTACTTATGATCCACGTGTATTAACACAAGTAGATGAGGATGTTATGATTGAGACAACGTGGGGAGCTAAAGCCTTATGTTTAAGAGGTAGTTATATCGTTACTTATAATGCTGAAGCTAATGATTATAATACTCTTGAACAAGGAGCATTTAATTCTACTTATACTGTTCAATCTTCTAAAAAGAAAATTAAATAAGGATGGATATTCCATCCTTTTTTGTTGCAATTAAAAAAATTGTGTTATAATGAATTTATGGAGGCTTTATGAATCAAGAGAAGATTAGTGCTTTTATAAAGAAAATACGTACGGAAAATAATTTAACCCAATTAGCGTTTGCTAAAAAATATGGTGTTTCATATCAAGCCGTTAGTAAATGGGAAAATGGTAAAAATATTCCTGATATTAGTATTTTAAAACAAATATGTGATGACTATCATATTGATTTAAATGATTTATTAGAAGGTAAAAAAAATAATAATAAATTACCAAAAAGAATATTATTTGCTGGATTAGTAATTATCATTATTATGTTATTAATATCTTATTGTTTATTTTTTATGCCTAAAAAAAATAAAGATGATTTTGAATTTAAAAAGTTATCTACATCTTGTGATAATTTTGATATATATGGTAGTATGGCTTATAGTGATTCTAAAACATCTATTTATATATCTAATATAAGTTATTGTGGTGAAGAAGATAAAGAAGTATATAAGAAATTAAATTGTACTTTATATGAAGTAGATAATGATACTAAGAAAATAATAGGTACTTATTCTTCAAATGAAGAACTTACTTTAGATAAGTTCTTAGAGAAAGCTAATTTAAATGTGGAACATTATTCTAATAATTGCCAAATGTATAAAGAGGGAGCTTTAGAATTAGAAATAGAAGCTATAACTTATAATGATGAAACGAAGTTATATAAAATACCTGTTACTTTAGATGATTGTTAAACTCAACTTTAAGTTGAGTTTTATTCAACCCTAAAGTTATTGTTTAATAAATTAATTAATTGTATAATTATATCGTGGAGGTAATTATGAATAAAAAAGTATTAGGAATTATAATATTAATTATAGTTGTGATTATAGCTAGTATTGGAGGATATTATTATTTTAATAGAAATGATAAACCTAAGGAAGAAACGCCAACAGATGCTATAAAATTTAAGGAAGAATATGAATCATTAAATGGTAAAACTAATGATAATAATAAAAAGTATCGTGAAGTTTCAATATCTAGTGTTAATCCAATTATTTATAAAAGTGCTGAAGAAGTAGCGCAAATGATTGATGATAAAGAAACATTTGTTGTTTATTTTGGATATAATAGTTGTCCATGGTGTCGTAGTGTTATTAGTACATTTATAGAAACAGCTAAAGAATTAAATATTGATAAAGTATATTATGTCGATGTTCATGATATTCGTGATGTTATTACTTTAAATAGTGATAATGAACTAGAAACTACGAAAAAAGGTAGTGAAGGATACTATAGTTTAATAAAGAAATTAGATAATGTATTAGCAGACTATGATATTACTGATGAAGTTAAAGCTCCCGAAAAAAGAATATATGCTCCAAATGTTGTAGTAGTTGTTAAAGGAGTAGGCAAAGCTTTAACTACAGGTATAAGCGAGTCACAAGATGATGCTTATATGACATTAACACCAGATATGGTAGAAGATACTCAAAAACAATTTAAAGAAGTATTAGAAGTATATACATCTAATAATACTTCATGTAGTTTTGATTCTAAATGTTAAAAAAGTTATTATTTAAACCCTAATTGAGTTTTATATTCAATTAGGGTTTTTTATAATTATTTAAGTAGTGTAAAACTACTATTTTGAGGTATAATTTATATGGACATTATCAGGAGGTTAAAAATGAATCAAATTAAAAAATATAATGAAACAATTTTTGAAAGTATAAAACATATTAATGAATATGGTAATGAATATTGGTATGCTCGAGAGTTAATGGTAGTACTTGAATACAAAAGATGGGATAAATTTATTAATGTTATAGATAATGCTAAAGTAGCTTGTGAAAGAAGTAATAATATCATTGACGACCATTTTTCCCAAGTGGGAAAAATGGTAGAAATAGGTTCAGGAGCAAAAAGAAAACAAGTTGATTATGAGTTATCCAGATATGCTTGTTACTTAATTGTTCAAAATGCAGATCCTAGAAAAGAAAATGTTGCTCTTGGACAAACATATTTTATGATAATGTATAATCATTCATAAACTTCTTGAATTTACTAAAATTACATTTAAATATTCGCTAAAAGAGTATATAATTTATTTAGCGGGGGTGAATATCATGCGAAGACTAAATATATTTGTAGATGAAACAGGAGAATTTGGCTTTGGTAATGGAGCATCAGAACTTTATGGGGTTTCATTCACTTTTCATGAACAAAATGATGATATTATGCCTGAACTTGCTAATTTAAATGAGAGACTTAATAGAATTGGTTATACTAAAATGATTCATATGGCGGATTTGATAATGAGACGTGGTGATTATTCTAATTTTGATATCAAAAAGAGAAAAAGTATATTTTATGCTATATATCAATTTTCAAGAAAAATACCTGTAAAATATCACACAATAATAACTGATAAAAAATATACTGATAGCAGTCGTGTATTAAGACAACAAGTTTCTAGTGAAATAAATAAAATGATAAAAGAAAATGAAGATTATTTGAGTAGGTTCGATAAGATTGTGATGTATTATGATAATGGTCAAGAAACATTAGGTATAATTCTAGACTCAATCTTTTCAAGGTATGATGGCTTTGAACATAGGGTAGACTTTAATCACGAAGAAAAAAGATTATTTCAAGTATCTGATATGCTAACTTATATTGATAAATACGATTATAAATATAAAAATAAAATGTCATTTACAAAAAGTGAAAAATATTTTTTCTCAGTAGAAGAAATAAGAAGAATATTAAAAGAATTAAATAAGAAAAGATTTTAAAATGCATTAAAAAAGCAACCATAAAGGTTACTTTTTTAAGCAGCGCTTGGCGCTAACACGGGTTTGATCCATTAATTGAATTAATAGACCAAATGTAGATATAATAAATATTCTACAATATTATTATATCTATCTTACAAGAAAATTATAACAAATATATTTAAATAAGTAAATATATTTAATTTTTTTCTTTGTGTTATATAATTTACACTAATTACCTGTATAAGTCAAGTTTAAATATATAGTTAGGATAAAATTAACGAAAAGTAATAATACCTAACTATCTTTTTTTTATTATATGTGTTAAAATTATGATGATAATAGGAGAGTATGAATATGGAAATAAAATATGTTGAAGCTCCTAAAGGAGCTACTATTAACTATTTCTTTAAGGATTTAGACTATATCTTAGAACAAATAAAAAATAAAAAAGATGAATTATTAAAAAATAAAAGAATTATTTTTGATGATGTAAGAGTTAGTCTAGATGGTGTATATGAGAATGGGGTTACTTATAGACTTGATATCATTATTGATGAAGCAGCTAATAAATATGAAATATATACGGGAGCTACTTTAGTAGTTAATAATGAAGGATTAACTTTAGTAGTAGATAAGATCGATGCACGTGGAAAAATGAATAGTGAATATGGAGAATGGGAAGAAGAAAGGCCTGTTAAAATGATTAATACAGAAGTAGTAGATGACTTAGTATCCAAATTAGGTATGAAAGTAGATATTGATACTTTAAAGGAGACCCCTGTGACAGGTATTATGGGAATATTACCTAAAGAAAGAAGAAAAGCTAAAGAAAGAGAATTAGCTAGTTTATGCTTAGAACAAGGTAGTGCCTTATTAGAAGAAGGATTAAACTTATTACCTGATAATGAAAAGAAAGTAGGATAGTATGAGTTACATGTATAATACTAAAGGTACATGCGCTAAAAGAATATCTTTTGATCTAGAGGGTAATGTTGTACATAATGTTAAATTCTTAGATGGAGGATGTCCTGGTAACTTACAAGCAGTACCTAAATTAGTAGAAGGTATGACAGTAGAAGAAATAGAAGAAAAAGTAGGGGGTATTAAATGTGGATTTAAAAATACCTCATGTGCTGATCAACTAGCTCAAGCTGTACATCAAGCTTATGAAGAATCTAAACAAAATGTTTAGATTTTTATTATATGTGCTATAATATAGTTAGTTAAGAGGTAAATATGGCAAAAAGAATATTTTATACAAGAAGAGAAAAAAGAAAAATGACTGTTATATTAGTATCCATATTAATTATTTTATTAATTATAGTAGGTATTATTTTATTATTTACTAGTAACAAGAAAGAAGAAACAGTTACTAAGGGAAAACTAGTTTCAAGATTTAGTTATCCTGTATTAGTAAAAGAAGGTATATATCCTGATAATGTATATGGTACTCCTGTACATACTCAGTTAATACCTGAAAATACTGATGCTAGACCAATGACTAAAAGAATGATTTTATATATAGTAATTCATGAAACAGATAACTTTGAATATGGTGTAGGAGCTAAGAATCATGCTACTTACTTAAGTTATAATAATACATCATCTACATCATGGCATTATACTGTAGATGATCATGAAATATATCACCATATACCAGATGATGAAGTAGCGCATCATGCAGGAGAAGCTACAGGTAATCAACATGGTATAGGTATAGAATTATGTGTAAATGAAGATGGTAACTTTAATAAGACATTTGAGAATGGTGCTAAATTAGTAGCATACTTATTAAAAGCATATGACTTAACAATTGATGAAGTATTAATGCATCGTGATTTTAATGGTAAAGATTGTCCCCATCGTATTATAGCTAATAATAGATGGGATGAATTTAAAGAAAGAATAACTTACTATTTAAATCAGTAAGTTTTTTTTAATTAATATGAATATAAATATTAATTATTTCACATGATATTTATGAAATAGTTAAATTTTAAATAAAAAGTATTGACAATTATTTAATTTTTGACTATCATAGATAACCAGATAAGGAAACTTATCGGGAATTTTTCATATTAAATAGGGAGGAGAAAATAAATGAAAAAAGTTTCAAATTTAATTGGAACAATTGCTTTAGCTTTTGTAGCATTATTCACAGTTAATGTACATGCTGAAGCAGCTAATGTAGCAACAGTTGATGGAACAACATATCAAGATTTAGCAACTGCTGTACAAAATGCTAGTGGAAAGACAATTGTATTGACGGATGATGTTGAATTACCTTCAACATTAAATATTAGTACTAATATTTCTTTTACTATCGACCTAAAAGGACATAAAATTACAGGACCATCTACTGGATATGCAATCCATAATGCAAATGGTACGCTAACTATTCAGGATACAGGTGCTGAAAAAGGTTCTATTACTTGTGTAGCAACAAGTGCATCTTGTATTGCAAATGATCCTAACGCAACAATGACAGTTGATGGTGTTACAATAGTTAATCCAGGTGTAAACGCTGGTATAATTAATAGATCTAATGCCAATGGACTAACAGTTAAAGACTCTGTAATTACTGTAAATAAGGGTATTGGTATTCAAAACGATGGAAAAGCTACTATTCAAGGTACTACTATTAATTTAAAACCTAATACTAAAGGTGTTGTTAATGCTGGTGAAGCAACGATAAAAGATACTAAAATAGCTGGACCTGTTATTGGATCTTCAGTTGGAATTGATGGTTCTACAGACAGTATTAATACTAATGCAAAAACAACAGTTGAAAATGTAACTTTAACTGGACATTCACATGTAAAGGCTGAAGCTACAACTGGCAATGCTGAATTAATAATTGATGGTTTAAAAGGTGCTAAAGGTAGTAGTAATCAAATTCAAACAGGTCAAGGAGTAACTGTTAAACCAGATGCTGAAAATACAGCACAAGTTATGAAATATGCAACAAGTGGTTCAAAAATCGTTGTACCAGACGATTATGAAGGTGAATTAGTACAAAATCCAGGAGTACAATATGTAAATAATGCTGGTACAGAAGTAGTTTATGTTACATATAAAGGTGTACGTTACGAAATTACTAAAGGCCAAAACTGGACAACAAATACAACTTTGTATAATGAACTTAAAAAAGCTGATGACTTTGATAATAAGCATTTTGTTCATTTTGAAAATAGTAAAGGCGAAACAGTATCAGGTAAAAATAATTGGGATGAATCAGACACTGTTTATGCTATTTACACAATCACTGTAACATTTAATGAAAATGATTATACAATAGAGCTTGGTAAAGATGGAACAGCTGTAAGAATAGGAAATGCTGTTGATGCAGATGGTAATAGATTAGATGATGCAATGAACGATTTTGATACAGATAAATATGCAAATGCAAATTACTATGATGCAAATGGCAATAAATATAGTCAAGGAACTCTAGTTGATGAAAATGTTGTTATTACAGAAACAACTTATACAATTCATGTTACTTTAAATGGAAGTACAATTTCATTAACAGCTGGAGATAAAGTAAGTGATTCTAATACATTAAAAGAAGAGGCTAGTAAAGATCATTTCTATTACTTTGTAGATGAAGAAGGAAATAAATATAGCTTAAACTCTGTATTAAGTCAAAATGTTAAATTAACAGTTATTTATAGTGTAACTGTTAAAGTAGCTCCAGTAGATGGAGTAAGTCAAGGTGTAGGTTACACAGTTGAAGAAGGTACTACCTTAGGAGATATCTTAAAGGAATCTTGGGGTAAAGGATTACAAGCATACTTAGATGCTGAAGGATTTGTTAAATTTGTAGATGAAGATGGTAATGA
>CANQON010000003.1 GCA_947625505.1 uncultured Bacilli bacterium | reverse complement strand
TTATCAAAATTTGATTTTTAAAATTTGCATAAGAAAACCCCTAGAAAAAATCTAGGGGTTTGTCTACACTCTGAAGAATACTAACTAATTAGTATTCTTTTTAAATTTTTTAAGATATATAAATAGCATTCCTAATAAAGCTGCAAAACCTAAGACAAATACACCTATATATTTAATAATGTCATCTAACGTATTTGGAATAACGATATGTCGTTCATTAACTACTAATACAGATATATCTCCTTCGATAATACCTTCATTATCTTTATATGTAGTCTTATATTCATTCTTATTTGCTTCTTCTTCAACTACTTCATAACTAATATCATTTGGAATATTTGTAGCTGTTTTGCTTTCACCATCTTTAAGAGTAAAGTGAGCTACTCCATCTTCAAATTTCATATCGCCATATGTTCCATTTAATTGATTACTTAAAGTAACCGTAAAATGGAAATCAAAATTTTTATCACCATCACCAGTTACTTTTTTAGTAACCGTTAAATTATTATCATATGGTTTATCATTTACTACTTCAACTATAATGTTACCATTATTGTTAATAGTACCTTGTGCATTATTAATAGTTGTTGTATATCCATCTTTATTTGCTTCCTCTTCAACTACTTCATAACTAATATCATTTGGAAGATATGTAGCTGTTTTAGTTTCACCATCTTTAAGAGTAAAATGAGCTACTCCATCTTCAAATTTCATATCGCCATATATTCCATTTAATTGATTACTTAAAGTAACTGTAAAATGAAAGTCATGATCTTTATCGCCATCACCAGTTACTTTTTTAGTAACCGTTAGCCTATTATCATATGGTTTATAGTTTACTACCTCAACCTTAATATCGTCCTTATTTTTAACAGTACCTTTTGCGTTATTAATAGTTGTCGTATATCCATCTTTATTTGCTTCCTCTTCAACTACTTCATAACTAGTATCATTTGGAAGATATGTAGCTGTTTTACTTCCTCCATCTTTAAGAGTAAAGTGAGCTACTCCATCTTCAAATTTCATATCGCCATATGTTCCATTTAACTTATTACTTAAAGTAACTGTAAAATGAAAGTCATGATCTTTATCGCCATTACCAGTTACTTTTTTAGTAACCATTAAACTATTATCATCGTTGCTATCAACAACAATAATAGTTTCTGGCGAAAATATGTCAGATAAATCAGTTGGTGTGCCATCTTCTTCTCTTAAAATTGTTCGACGCGTTTCATAATTGCTATTTTTATGATTTTCATCATAAGAGAATGGATTAGTAGAAGTTTCATCTTTATAAGGTGTTTGTGTTGGTCTTAAATAAATAAAGCCATTGTTTGTACTTGCATATATTTTTTCATTATAGATAGCTTTTTGATGATTAATACCATAATTAGATGAACTATTTAGTTTGCTACCCCAATAATGAAGATTATAATTATGATTATCTGCTTCTCCATCATTACCAGCAAAAGCCCATTTTTTATTTTGTTCAGGGTTTGTTTTTCCTGTTTCTATTCCATCAATTAAAATGTAATCTCTAGCCGTGATATCAACAAGGCTTGTGTCAACAACCATATCCGCATATTTTGACATTGACTGGAATAATTTACCAATAGAATTACGTACTAGAACTCCATCAGTACTATATTTACTATTGGATTGAATTGCTTCAAGTCCTGACTTAGTTGTTGAATCTTCTTTAGAATAATCATCAATTATTACAGGATTTCCATCTTTATCAGCTTTATAACCACTTGCATTTGCATATATTGTCTGTTTTCCTACATAAACTTGAATAATTGAATCATTAATATTTTCACCATTAGGAGCTTTTGTTTCACGAATCCAGAAAAAACCATCATCATCATTTTTTAGCTCTGCTTCCCAGTTAATATATTTATAACCATTAGCATTTCCTAAATTTGGATTTTGTGGACCCAAAACTAACATTCCTTTTTGATTATCAACTGTTCCTGTAATACCTGATGTAATTTTATTTTTATTGTTTACAGCATCATTAAATGTTTTGTATACACTAAATTCTGAATTTTCAAGGCCAACACCTTTTTCATTACGTCTTATAATTTTAATCTCACGAATTTCATTTGGTGCATAAATAACACTAGCATAAGAACGATAAAATCTACTAATATCAACCAAACTAAATCCTGGAGTAATATTTTGTGTATCATCACCAGTTATATAGGCATTATTAATAATAGTTTTTAATGTATTCCAACTATCGCTCTTTCCTGTTGGATCCTCTTCAATTCTTTCATCAAAAAGAGTAGCCCAACTTCCATTACTCCAACTATTTAACATTTCTTTAATTGCTTCATATTTTTCAGCATCGTCCATACCTTCAATATTTTCTTCACTAATACCTGATACTAACCTAATAAGTGACTCTTTATCTACATAGAAACCTATTAAAGATAAATCAGCTTTTGAATAGTCATCTTTATTATTTAATATATATCTTGATGGATCTCCCGGTAAATTATTTAAAACGGCTGAAAAACGATTTCTTTTTTCATCAAATTCAAATACCCAATCAGGCGCAATCTTACTTGCTGTTTGACGAAGAACAGTAGCCATCAAATTATGTTTAAGTACCCAGTCATTAATAACATCTTCATCATTGCTTTGACCACCACTTGCTATATAATCATCCTTAGAATATATATTAACAACAGTGAATCCTTGCGTATTACTTCCATATACAGGATACCAATTATCATTAATTTTAATTAAAGGTACAGCAAATAATAAAGCATCCTTTTGTTCTTCTAATGAAATTGTATTATTTTCACCATCTAATTTACTTACTGTTCCATTGGAATTTAACTTGGCATAATATAATTCTTTTTGAACATCATATATTAATATATTAAAACTTGAATATGAGCCAACTTCAAATTGATTAACAACCTCAAGCGTATTAAGCTGTTTATTATATTTTAAAATAATATCTTTTAATAATCCTCTATATTCAGCAGGTGTTTGTGTTTCACGCAAAATGTAATATTCTTTTCCATCATTAGCTCGTGAAATAAAATCAATATTATTTCCATCCGCATCAGTAAAATAAGAATAGCCTTTTCGTTGCATTTCTTGTGGTAATGATCTATCAAGATTATCTTCAGTAGTAATAGTAATAAGAGGATCATCTTCATCACTTGCTACTTTAAATTCTTTAGCTTCATGTTGGTTATTATCTACCTTATAGTTCTCATTAGTTTCAGCTGCATAAAGTTCAAATGTTACATTTGCAATTCCATTTCCATCTTCATCTACTTTATATATTTCATGTTCCAAACTTGGTTGAAGGTTAAAATAAGTTGCATTATTTGCTCCTCCTGTACCACGCTCTAAATAAAAGATTTGTAATGTATGGTTTCCACCTTTAAGGCTTTTAACATATTCACTAGCTTCTTCTACTTTTTTTCTATCACTTTCAACAATTTCTGGTGGCACTCCTTGTGTATAATAATCAGGATTAGTCATTTGAGCGCCATTATCTCCTAGATAAACATCACCATTAGTAAGATCTATCTTTCCAAAAACAGTATCATGAATTCCACCCATATCTAGAACTAGCTTACCATCAATAAGTACAAAAACGTCATCATCTCCATAAAAAGTAAATGTCGTATGATTACCATTTTCATCCAAATTACTATTTTCACTATCTCCAACATTATCTAGAATGTGGAATTTAATGGTACTATGAAATCCAAACCAATAATTTACTTCACCATTATCATATGATGTTTTTCCATCATTAAAGGGTAAGAAGTCAGAACCCAAAGCAGTTTCATATGTTTTTTCCGTTTTATCATAAACATAAAATCTATTGTTTCTTTTACTATATGATGCAGAATTTACTCTAGAATCAAAATAATAATATCCTGTGCCACTATTGTGCTGATAAAGTGATTCTCCTATGCCTACATAATTAATACCAACTTTATTTGTATTTGATGTATATATAGGTCTTATTGTATTATATAGATTACTTGTTATAACGCCTGCAAAAGTATGGTCATCACTTCTTCCTCTACTTTGATTGTTATTATTATGATTTCTGTTTAAAATATCTCCTAATGAGCCATCTGTACGAGAATATTGAGCAAAGGCAATATTTATTTGAGAATCAGTCCATTGTTCTTTATGACCAGCTCTATTAAGTTTTACATTATCTAAATTAGCAGATTGAATATTAAAAAGTTCATTATAATCAAATACATAAGTTTCTATAAATGAATTGGCATAACTAAACAAATCATCATCTAATGCCTGTTTACCATCAGCTGTTGTTTTATTACCAAAATTATAATCATCAGCCCACCAGTTAGCATAAAATACAGTGTTATGATTTGTCTCTTCAGTACCTAATTTACTAATTGGTACAGAAGCTCCAGGTTCATAATACTCACCACTATATATGTCATACCAACCATATAATTTATATGTATAGTTAAATTTATTAGTAGGATTTCCAGCACTTGTAGGTAAAGTTAAATATGTCTCTCCATCCTTTATCTGGAACTCTTCTTCACTAGCAATTCTATCAACAGCTCCTGAATATGGAGAACTTAATGAGTTATCCCCTACAGTTCCATCAAACCAAACAACTGCAGGAAGAGGAAAATAATCATCACTGGCTAGAATTATTTCATCATCACTTAAGACACGATTATATATTTTAAATTCATCAATTAAACCATCAGAGTTATTATTAATTCCATTGTTACCAATATAAAATGAAAGTTCTTCATTAAAGAAATTACCAAGTTGATCTATACTGCGAATTTTTTTACCATCTATGAATACCTCCATAGTAAGAGTTATACTGGCATTTTCTTTATGAATTGAAGTATAAGTAATTGTAATTAAATGCCAATCATTTATACTACTTACATTAGCAGGTATATCATTATCTTGATTCTTTCTATATTTTACAACAATATCATTATTAGCATGATTTATTCCTGTGTAATGCGTATTATTATTATTTCCCCAATAATAGCTCCAACCACTTGTTTCTTTACTAAAGAAAGTGATAGTTGCTCCAGCACTAAAATCAACATCTTCTAGCCCATTAACAGTGATATAGTTATTATTAGAAAAATCAGCTGCTTGCTTATTTTCTTCAGTAATTGAAGAGGCATATTTAGCACTTTCAGAATTATTCCATTCAGCAGTAATATTTTGATTAATTCCATCATTATTTAAATTGTTATTAAATTTAAAATATGCTACAGGATCTTGCACATAATCCATTAATACTTCTACTTCCTCATCAGTAAAGCATGTATCAAAAATTTTAAATTCATCTATAGTACCATCAAAAAAGTCATCTTGATGATTACTACCTAAATAGAAAGTAAAGCTATCATCTTCAAAAATAGAAATTAAGTCACTTTTTGTTTCAACTAGCTCACCGTCTAAATACATAGTAACTTTTACATTTTGACTATTTTCTGTATTATAGGTCATAACAATAAAATGCCATTCATTATCAATATTTTCATAATTAATGTCATTATCTTTATTTTTTTTATATTTTCCAACTATATTATTATTTGCATAATTGACGCCTGTATAATAATTATCGTCACCATAATAATATGCAAAACCACTAGATCCTTTACTCCAAAAAGATATAGTTGTACCATTACTAAAAGTATCGTTATCAATTCCACTTAATTGGATAGAATTATTAGAAAAGTGAGCAGCTTTGCCCATGTGAGAATCATCTGTAAACAGATTCTGCTCATTATCAATAATTGCTTTTATAGTATCACTTGTACCACTGTTATCTAAATTACCATCAAATTTAAAATAAGCAATTGGTTCGCTAATATTACTTGTGCTTCTATGTTTACTTTCTTTTTTGAGTGTTTTAGATAAATTTGTTCCTAAAAGAGCTATGCTAAATAAAAGAACTCCAATAATTATTACGCAAATACGCCATTTTTTCCCATATTGTTTCATTTTTCTAACAATCTTTTTCATAATATCCATCACTCCACTATAATAAATAGTCTAAATACCTAACAGGAGCTCTATAATTTTAGTTTCATAAAACAAATATTGATAGAAGTTGTAATTATTTATTTTTAGAAATATAACGTAGTTTTTTATAGAGCTCCTGTTAGGTATTTAAACCATGTCCTATCATTTCTATCACTACTATCATTCTATCAATGTCATAATATCATAAAAAAAAAACAAGTAATATTTTTGCTAGATATACTTGTTTTTAAATTATATTTATTATTCATAAATACGAGGAACTCTTTTTGTTATATTACATATTAATTCATAAGGAATAGTATCTAAATAATTACTTAATTCTTTAATGTGATCGATATCTTTATATATAATTACCTTATCATATAGTTTTACAAAATTATCTATTCTTACCATTAACATATCCATACAGATATTACCTATTATTTGATATCTTTTATTATTTATATAAACATATGAACCTGATAATTTACGATTAACTCCATCAGCATATCCTATAGAAACTATTCCAATAATTTCATCTTTATCAGCAACATAATTACCATTATAACTTACAGTCTCTCCTTTATGAATATGCTTTATTTCAATTATTTCACTTTCTAATTTTATTGTTGGTTTTAATGATAAATTATTATCTATTAAGCCATACATAATAATACCTAAACGGCATCCATTACATATATCGATTTTAGGATAATTTAATAAAGTTGCACTTTGAGCGATATGAACCATATCAATACTATTCAAATCTATATCGCTGGTAATTTCTTTAAATTTATTTATTTGCTTAATAGTATTTTCTTCATTATCAGCATCATATATATGGGTATATATACCTTTTAAATTTAAATTACTATTATTAATTAATTTGATAGTTGCATTAAATTCATCTTTATCTTTAATTCCTAAACGATTCATTCCTGTATCTATTTTTATATGCACATTAATGTGATAATTTTTGATTAACTCTACATAGTCTAAATTAGTAATAGTAACATCAATATTATTCTTTTCACATATATCCATATATTCGGGATGAATAATACCTAAACATAATATAGGTATAGAAAATTTACTCCTTATTTCCATAGCCTCATCTAAAGATGACACAGCTAAATAATTACATCCTGCATCAATAATTTTTTGAATAACTTTATCACTATTATGGCCATAAGAATCAGCTTTAACAACACCAATATAATATTTATATCCCTGATATGTATTAATAATCTTTTGAATATTATCATGGATATTTTGTAAATTTATCTTAACATAAGTATTTCGATATGACATATTTCCTCCAAATGAAAAATAGCATAAGAAAATTATGCTATTGAAACTATTTTTACATCATATTTGCCATTAGGACTATCAACACTAACAACAGATCCTACTTTAGAACCTAAAATTGCTTTAGCAATTGGAGATTCATTGGAAATCTTATTAGTAAAAGGATCAGCTTCCTTACTACCAACAATTGAGTATTCCTCTTGTTCATGATCTTCTACATATTCAATAGTTACTTTTGTACCTAATGAAACAACATCAGTTTTTATATCTTTAATAATTGTAGCTTTCTCTACCATAGCCTCAAGTTCTTGAATTCTTGCTTCAACAATAGCTTGTTCATTACGAGCTGCATCATATTCAGCATTCTCACTTAAATCACCTTGAGCTCTAGCTTCTTTTAAAGCTGTAATTATTTCTGGTCTCTTTTCTAATTTTAAAGTATTAAGTTCCTTTTTGATTTCTTCTAATCCTTCTTCTGTTAAATAGATAGTTTTTTCGCTTTTCACAATCATTCACCTAAACTTTCTAAATGTCTATAAAATAATACTACTTTTTAACATCAATGTCAATATTTTTCTTACGCATCAAATCAAATTGAAATAATGGTTTATCAATCTTTATCTTAACAATTTGCTTTGGATGTCTAACAATATCTATTTCTTCATCATTTTCATCATATATCTTTTCTATAGTATATGTAATTACATCGTGATATGGACTAAATATTTCAACAATATCTCCTTTTTTAAAATAATTACGTTGTTCTATGGTTGCTAAAGAAGTATTACTATCATATGAAAGTACTTGTCCTAAGAAATCTTGGTTAGATATTTCTTCTCTTCCATTATAATAGCTACATGATTCATCATTAACGCCATTAAAGAATTGAGCTACAGAATCTCTATTAGCACATCTTCTTAAAACTCTTTCATACTCTTTATTATATTTATAATGTTTCTTATCGTTACAATATTCATCAATAACTTTACGATATATCGATACTATCGTTGCTATATAATAAATAGAACGCATTCTTCCTTCTATTTTAAATGACGTAATACCCATATCTATCATTTCTGGTATATATTCTAATAAAGATAAATCTTTACTACACAAAGTAAAATCTTTTTCGGTTTGTATTTCTTCATTATCAGCGAGTAGTTTGAAGTCCCAACGACATATTTGACTACATCCTCCTCTATTAGCATCTCTATTTGTTAAATAATTAGATAATACACATCTACCACTATATCCTGCACACATAGCTCCATGAATAAATACTTCTATTTCTATAGGTACTTTATTAATTATTTCTTTAACATCCTCTTTAGAACATTCACGAGCTAAAACAATTCTTTTAACACCCTCATTATAAAAATATTCACAAGCTTCATAATTTAAGGTAGATTGTTGGGTAGACAAATGTACTTCTAAATTAGTCTCTTTTAAAGCTACATCAATTACATATGGATCACTTACGATGATAGCATCAGGATTAATCTTTTCTAATTGCTTTAAATAGTCTAATAGAGTATCTGCCTCTTTATTATGTAAAACAATATTAACAGTAACATAAACTTTTTTGTTTAATGAATGAGCAAATTTAATGCCTTCTTCTAATTCTTCAAAAGTAAAATTAGTAGCATTAGCTCTTAGTCCAAACCCAGGTCCTCCACAATATACGGCATCAGCACCATATAATAAAGCTACCTTAAGTCTTTCTAAATCCCCTGCAGGTGCGAGTAGCTCTGGCTTATTTAACATCATTCTTCACCTTATAAATTGATTCTTCATATAAGAATCCCTTCCCTAAGTTATCAAATAATTTCTCTAATTGATGATTTAACCCATCAACATTATCCTTAGTTACTGTTTCAAAATAATTAATTACCTTATTTAATTTATCATTATCTATATTAAAACCATTAATAATTATATAAGCAATTTTATCATCTAATTCTAATTTTTCTGTTAAGCCATTTAATATAAAATTCGAATATATCATTGTCCCTTCAGCATTATCAATAATTGCATATTTCTTATCTTCTTTAAATAATTGATAATGTGAAGATTCATTATTAACATTAAAATACTTTAAGTAATTTCTTATCGCATGCCTTCTTGATACATACATAGGAATATATCCAAATAATTGAACAAAAAGTGTACTTTCAGTATTATCACTAATCGTAATCATTTCTTTTTTAGTAATCTCATTTGATATAAAAGTACCTTTTACTCCCTGATTATACCAATAATTTATAGTGTAATAATTAGTTGTTAAATGTTCTGCTGACCAAATTAAATTAATCTTTAAATTTAACTTTTTAACTATATTAACGACAGCTACATCATAATAGAATATACCTTTTATATCTTGACTATCTAAATATATTAATATTTCTTTTAATGCTTCTAACTCACTATTAGTAAAATTTTTATTAAGCGCTACAAAAACATTTTTGTTTTTTTTCAAAAACTTTTTAAACGCATCAAAAGTAATAGTTAAAACATTAACACTATATCCTTCTATTCCTATTAAAATGTCATGATTTAAACTATTTAGATTATCTTCATTATTAGGAATAATAACTATTTTTGCCATATTATCACATCCTATAAACAAAAAGACGTCTTCAACGAAGACGCTCTAATATTATCACAATCATATTTTTTTGTCAAATACATTTTATTTAAAGAATTGAAGTGGATCAAGACGTTCATTATTATACCTTACTTCGAAATGTAAATGATTACCAGTTGAACTTCCTGTTGTACCAACAAAGCCTAATACTTCTCCTTGCCTTATTGTTTGTCCAACAGTAACATTACGTTTAGTTTGGTGAGCATACAAGGTAGACCATCCTTCTCCATGATCAATTTTTACATAATTGCCATAAGAATCATGCCATTCTGATATAACAACTGTTCCATCTGCAGCTGCATAAATAGGTGTATTAGCTGCAGCTCCTATATCAAGAGCTCCATGAGCTTTTTGATATACTCCAGTAATAGGATGAACTCTTCCACCAAAATATGATGTAATATAACTTTTATCATAAGGACTAGGTAATGGCCACATGAATTTACCATCAGCACTAGCTACTAAACTACCTGTAACTGCAGGTGAACTCATTTTCCTATTTTGTGTTGTTGGTTGCGCTAAATTATCATAAGGATTTCTATGTGATCCTGTTTCTACATCATTGCCTGTTGATGAATCAGGACAATTACTTGGGCTATAATACATAAAACAACGCATACATGTTACCGTATCTAACTCATCCATAGTTGTTGTGGTGAATCTTGTTATAACGAATTGAACAATTGTAGCCATCAAGAAAATTAAAGAAGCTGACATAAATTTTTTAAATAATTTATTTTTTGCTTTCAATATTTCTTCCTGATTATTTGATGCAATAGCTTTTAGTAGTGTAACTATTGAAAAGGTTATTAAAATAAGAGGGGTGCCTACAATTAATAAAGTATAACCTATAGTTGTTAATTGTGGTAAAGGTCTAGGAATACCATTAGCTGAGCCACAACTTACATACTCTAGAGTTGTTCCTAGTACTCTAGGGTTTTTTGTTGTCAATACAGCTATTACCATCAATATGAAATAAGCAATGACAAATAGTTTGTATCTCTTTTTCATAAGTCACCTCAATTTATTTTAAATATTCATTAATCCATCCATATACTTTATCATGACGTGATCTATACAATGATCCATTGATAGGTGCATTTAAATTTGCATCTTCTGGCCATGAAGTAGTTACTGCCTTATATATTGATTCAGCATTATATGGTGTAGTAGCATGACCGAGTATTCGATCTGCTGCTCCTTTTCCTCCACAATGCATTATCTCAGCATACATTACTTGTCCACCTAAATCAGTTATTCCTGCATCTTTAGCTGTTTGTAAATATTTATTTATTTGTTCATCCATCATTTCATCTTGCATTTTTTTACCAATGTCTGAACCAATAATATTTTTTATAGCTATACCTTTTTCACTACCAGATCTAATATTATATTTTGACCAATCACCTTTTATATCTTCGGCAATTCCAGCAGTGTCCAATTTTTTAAATGTTTCAGGGTCGGCATTTTGAATTTTAATTAATAAGTCTCTACCTTCATTAGCAAACCATCCACCTGCACCAATAGTAATAGCTGTTTCATTTACTGTTGCAGCATAAGCTTCTGTGATATCATCATATCTAGCTTGTCCATATACTTGTCCTCCTGTTTCAACAGCATAGAACATTTTACGAATAGCTTCGATATTAGAACTACTTTGTGTATTTCCACTACTACTATTATTATTACTATTATTGTCTTTATCATCACGATTTCCTGTTGTAGGATTAGCCATATTATCATAAGTTGGCTTAGTCGTTTTATCAGTAACACCATTACCTGTTTCTGATGGGTGACAACTTTCACGATTATAAAATAGGAAACAATTCATACAATCGATTACATCATTTTCATCTGTGACAGTTGTTGCAAATCTTGTTATAACAAATTGAACAATAGTTGCTGTTAAAAAGATAATAGCTGCCGCAATGAATTTTTTTATTAATTTACCTCTGGCTTTCATAATTTCATCTGGTTTACCTGCTGATATTGCTTTAATCATAGCGACAATAGAAAAAATTATTAAAATAAGAGGTGTTCCAACTATTAATAAAGTATAACCAATCGTTGTTAATTGTGGTACAGGTTTTGGTATACCTTCTGCAGAGCCACATCCTACATATTCTAAAATTGTTCCTGCTTTAGATAAACTATCAGTAGTTAAAACAATAATTGATACAATAGCAAAATATATATACATAAAAATTTTATATTTATTTTTCATACTAAATCCTACTTTCATAAATCTTTACTATAATCAACTCAATTATATCATAATTATTTCTTTTTTTTAATATATTTAATTAGAAAGGATGATTTTTATAAATAATAGTTATACAGGTATACCTATGTATAGTAATGCACCTAATGAACAATCTTATATAGAAAACATCTTACGTTTAAATCGTGGAAAACAAGTAGAAGTATATATGTCTTTTGCTGATTCTTTAGATTGGAAAGATCGTGTCTTTAAAGGAATCATTGAACAATCTGGTAAGGATCATATTATTTTAAGTGATCCTAATACAGGTAATTGGTATTTATTACTATTAATATACGTTGATTTTATCAAGTTTGATGAAAATATTAATACTAGTGAATCATTCTATCCTAACAATCAATAGATTGTAAAAATGTATCTAATTTGTTATAATTGATACTAGGTGATAGTATGGTAATATTATATATAATATTTGTTCTTTTTATTGTCATAGGCTTAATAAGTATCTTTGTTATTGTAACATTAGATAATATTAAAAGTAATACTGTTCGCTTGAATGAAGCTAATGCTAATATCGAAGCTACATTAAATAAACGCTTTGATTTATTAAATAAATCTAATGATATCATTCGGGATTTTACACAAAAAGAAGGCGATATTCTAGAAACAATTGCTAATATAAGATCACAAAAACTTAATAACTTTGAATTAGATAAAGAATTATATAAGGCAATTGAAGAATTTCATAACTATACTGAAGAAAATGCTTTATTAAAAGAAAACGAAGATTATACTAAAATAGAAATTCAATTAATCGAATCAGAAGCGGAAATCGTAGCTTTAAAAAAATATTATAATGATATTGCCACTAAGTATAATGAATTAGTATCTAAATTTCCATCAGTTATAGTAGCTAAAATCAAAGATTATAAATCTAAAGAATTATTTGTTATTGAAGATCATTTAGATTTAATTAATAGTTTAAAATAAAAGATAGTTTAATCTAATTTAACTATCTTTTTTCTTTTATTAATAATACTTTTAACAATAAGGTAAAGAATAATTAAACCAAATCCTGTTGCGCATAAGAAGATAATCGTCATATCTTCTTCTTTTTCTTTATCTATATCTGGTTTTTCAGTTTTTTCTTCTTTTTCAATTTTAATAATTAGTTCTCCATCTTTTGAATATAAAAATTTCTCTCGAGCATATTTAGCTAGTTCTTCTGGATCATGTAATTTTTCTACTTCATTACGTAGAAATTCAGACTCTTCTTGAAGCTCAAAATACTCTGCTTCCTTTTTCTTTTTTTCATTATTTAAATGGTATAAATCAATAGAATATTTAACAAAAGTAAAAAGTACTAGCATGATACAAACAAAGCAAAAAGGTCTTACAAAAAATAAACGACGTCTAGCTTGTATTGATATTTCTTCTTTTTTCTTTGCCATATCCTTATCACCTAATTTAATTCTACCATTATTTTTTTCTATTTGCAACGAAGTTACATAGTGATGAAACGCATGTAATGACAAGTAATGAATAAATATGTAAAATACCATCACAAACTATTTCAATACCTATGAAATATGTCATAGCTAAAAAAAGAAATAAGGTTAAAGTATTTATAATGCGATAAAAAGTATTAGGATAATCTAAATAATAACGGCATAGATATATGATGTAATAAAAGAATAATCCATAAATAATAGAATAAATAATAAGACTGAATTGAATATTAAATGGAATCATTTAAATATTTTACTAAAGAAACTTTCTTCCTTATTCTTTGCTTCATGATCTGAGTAATTTAAATTACTTATTTGCCCTTTTATAGATACATTTCCTTGATATGTATCTAATTTAACTATTTCTAAGTCAGTCCCTTTTATACATAAATATCCCATAGTTGTCTCTAATAAAAATTCATTACTATCAAAATTATCAATTTTTTTAACACCTGTTACTACTAAATTTTTTCTTTCTGTTAATGTAATATTATGATTAAATGCAGCTATTTCTTTTTCCATATAATCACCTATTAATATATATGAAAAATATTTCATTATATTAAAAAAAGTCACCTAAGTGACTTCTATATGACCCATTTTATTCTTCTTCTACTTTATTATATTCTTCAAATATAGCATCTTCAAACATTTTTCTAGTTTCAGCATTAATTGGATGCGCTACATCTTGGTATTCACCATCATTTTTTCTACGACTTGGCATAGCAATAAATAATCCATCAGTTCCTTCAATAATTCTAATATCACGAATTACGAAGCAATCGTCGATTAAAACTGAAGCAATTCCTTTCATTTTAGATTCTTCTTTGTCATATTTCTTGACATTTACAGATGTAATTTGCATATCGCACACTCCCTTCATGTAGTATATACATCTTAAGTATATAATATTTTATATTGTTTTGCAAGTATCTTAATATTTTTTTAATTGTTTTTGAATATCGCGATCCATATCTTTTTTCTTGATGGCTTCTCTCTTATCATAGGTCTTTTTTCCTCTAGCTACACCTATTAATAACTTGGCTTTATTGCCTTTAAAATATACTTTAATCGGTACTAATGTATATCCTTCTCTTTCAATCGCATCTCTTATTTTTAATATCTCTCTTTTATTTAATAGAAGTTTTCTTGTTCTTGTTTCTTCATGATTAAAGATATTACCTTTATCATAAGCGCTTATATGCATATTTAAAAGAAATACTTCACCATTTTTAACAATAGCATAGCTATCTTTTAAATTAGCTTTACCTTCTCTAATAGATTTTATTTCTGTTCCTTTTAAAACAATGCCTGCTTCATATGTAGTTTCAATTTCATAATCATAATTAGCACGTTTATTTTTTATTTCCATGATATCACCTTATTCAGCTTCTTCATTTGTTTTTAATGTAAAATCAACAGTATGATTTTCTTTACTTGCTGATTTAACAATAACTTCTACTTCATCACCTAATCTAAATCCTCGTTTATCTTTAGCACTAGTTAAACTAAATGTTGATTCATCATAAGTATAGAAGTCCCCTTTCAACTCTTCAACATGAACCAATCCTTCAATCATATTTGGTAATTGAACAAAGAAACCAAAACTCATAACACCTGTAATAATTCCCTTGTATTCTTCTCCAATATGTTTTTCCATATATTCAGCCATCTTCATATCATCAACTTCACGTTCACAATCAACAGACGCTCTTTCCTTTACTGATGATTGTTCAGCCATCATTGGTAATTTACTCTCCCATGCTTTAATACTTTCTAAAGACATATCTGTTGATAGCAAACATTTACGAATTGAACGATGAACAGTTAAATCAGGATATCTTCTAATAGGAGACGTAAAATGACAATACATCTTACTTGCTAAACCAAAGTGCCCTATGTTATTGGTATCATAAACAGCCTTCTGCATACTTCTTAACATTTGGCTAGATAAAATATAATATTCTTTTTTATCTTTTAATTGTTCTAGAATATCTTGAATTGTTTTAGGAGTAATCTTATTCATATTAGCATGAACAGTATATCCTAAAACACTAACTAAATGCATAAAATTAGTCATTTTTTCTTCGCTAGGTTCTCCATGAACACGATATATTAATGGATAATCCATGTTATGGAAATGAGACGCTACTGTTTCATTAGCAGCAATCATAAAGTCTTCAATAAGTTTCTCGCCTGTTCCACGTTCTCTTAAAACAACATCAATAGCTTCACCTGTTTCATTAACAATAATTTTAGGCTCATCTATTTCAAAATCAATATATCCTTTACGAACTTTATTATTTCTAAGTATTTGAGCTAATTTTTCCATCATTCTTAATTTATCAGCAAATTCTTCATATCCTTCAGGAATAATATTTTCTTCTAATATTTTATTTACTTTCTTATAAGTCATTTGAATACGTGATCTAATTATACTATCAAAAATTTCATAATCTACTACTTCACCTTGTTCGTTTATTTCCATAACGCATGATAAAGCAAAACGATCAACATTAGGATTTAAAGAACAAATACCATTAGATAATTCATGAGGAAGCATTGGGGTAACACGATCAGCTAAATAGACACTAGTTCCTCTTTCTAAAGCTTCTTTATCTAAAGGACTATTCTCTTTAACATAATAACTAACATCAGCTATATGTACTCCTAATTTATAATGCCCATTATCTAAAAGGTCAATACTAATCGCATCATCTATATCTTTAGTATCATCACCATCTATAGTGAATATTACTTCATCTCTTAAATCTTTTCCTGTCCCTTTTAAACGTTTATTTATTTCTTCTTCACTTAAACGAGATGGAATCTCTCTTTCAACTTGTTCCATTACTTCTTTAGGAAAAGCATCATTTATATTATATTTAGCCATAATACATAAAACATCTACTCCAGGATCATTAATATGGCCTAATATTTTAATAATTGAAGCACGATATTCATTATGATTATTTAATCCAAGTAATTTAACTAATACTTTATGACCTTCAACTAAATTATTATGATAATTTTTTTCAATAACAATAGTAATATTTAATTTACGATCATCTGGCTTAACATATATATTATCATGTTTAAAGTAGATAGTTCCTACTACTTGATTATTAGCTCTTTCAACAACCTTGACAATAGATCCTTCATTAGGTGTCACCTTATTGTCAATAATATTGACAATAACTTTATCTTTATTAATAGCGCCATTTAAATTTTCAGGTTCTACTTTTATTTCTTCGCCTGATTCAAGTTGAACATATCCTGTTCCTTTAGTTGTTACTTGTAATATACCTACTCTTGAATTACTATCTTCAAAGAGCATGTATTTATCTTTTTTAGTATGAAAGATTTTAGCTTCTTCCTCAAGATTATTTAAAGCTTTTAATAATGCTTTTAATCCTTCAACAGAATCTATTTCTAATAAAGTCTCTAACTCATGAACACTAAGAGCTCTTCTTTCTTGTTTGATAAAATTTATAATACGTTCTTCCATGTTATCACCTATAACAATTATACTATAAATAAGCAAAAAAAAGATAGTTAATGTATCTTTTTTATACTATTTGTAAAATCAAAAAGATTTGATTTATTATAGAAAAGATATACAATAACTACCATTAATGATCCTAAGAAAGCAACTATCATATCTTGCATAGTATCATTAACACCTGTAAGAACAACTCTTTGAGCATCGCCTCCAAAGAAAATATTAGCTATATACTCAAACATCTCCCAACCTACAGCAATCATCATCGTTATACTAATCATCCATAAAATATTAAATCCTTTACTTTTATTATCATATTTATGCATAAGATATAAAATAAGTAAAGATATATAAGCTGTTAATACTCCTGACAAAGTATGATTAATTTTATCAAGATAATTAATAGAATTATATAATTCTACTGTTACTCCTAAGAAATGAGCAAAAAAGATAAATAAAATATATATAAATATTAATTTATCATCTATTTTTACTTTACATATTTTTTGAATAATATAAGGTAAAGTAATTGTCACAATAATTGACAAATCCTTTAGTAAAATACCAATAGTATTTACTCTTGTAAAAATAATATAAAAACTGCCTATAATAGCTATTAAACATAATAAGTAGTTAATATATTTAATCTTCATGTTCTATCTCACCCATTTCTACCTGACTAATACTATTAAATCTTTTCGTAATTTTATCTGTTGTAGTGTGAATATCTTTAACATCTTTACTAACTGTTTCAATGCTATGATATAACTTATCCCAACGTTCTTTATATCTTTTAAATTCAATATCTAATAAATTAAGCTCATTATGAATTACTTGAGCATACTTATCGCGTTCTAAGTTTTTAATAATAACTTGAATAGTTGTTAAGGTACTTATTAAAGTAGTTGGTGATGTAATCCATACTCTCTTTTTATAAGCATATTCTAATAACTCTGTATGATATGCATTAATTTCTGCAAAAATAGCTTCAGCAGGTAAAAATAGAATAGCTTGATTAGATGTAACACCTGGAATAATATACTTACTACTAATAGCATCTATATGCTTCTTCATATCTGCTTTAAATAATTTTTCGGCATTAGATCTTACACTATCAGAATTCTTTCGATCAACCATAATTTGATAATTTTCAAGAGGAAATTTTGAGTCAATAGCAATCGTACCTAAAGGTTCAGGGGCAAATAAGACACAATCAGCTATGGTATTATTATCAAATGAATATTGCATTTGATATATCTTCGTATTATTAGCTCCAAATACATTAGCCATAATATGTTCAAGATTTACTTCTCCAAATATACCTCTAGTTTTCTTATCTGTTAAAATACTTTGTAAAGAAACAATGTCATTAGATAAACTATCTATTTTCTTCTGTGCTTCATCTATCTTTGTTAATCTTTCTAAAACAGCTGTAAATGTTTTATTACTCTTTTCAAAATTAATATCTAATCTTTCATTTACTTTATCACTAATAAGTCTTAAACGCTCTTCTAATTTATCATTTGTTTTATTAAAATCATCGTTTATACTATGCGTAAAATCTGTTTTAAATTCTCCTATTTCTTTAACAATATCTGTTTCTATTCTACCAATACGATCAACAACAGACTCATTATTTTTATTTTTTACTAATAAAATAATTAATAATATTATTGTTAATACTAATAAACCTAAAATAATATATTCCATATTATCATCTCCTAAATAATATTATACCCTACTTATCTAATCAAAAAAAGATTCAAATGAATCTTTTTATTTTTTCTCTTCAAACATTTCTTTTAAAGTTGTTCCAAAAGTCGCAACACCTTGTAAATCAGCAGGTAAAATAATCTTAGTAGCTTGTCCTTGCGCTATATTATTTAAAGCCTCAAAACTCTTTAAACGAATAACTTTATCATTAGCATCAGCTTCTTTTAATAATTTAATACCATCAGCCTCAGCTTGTTTTAGCATACGTACACCATTAGCTTCAGCTTCCTTTAATTTTAACATAGCTTCAGCCTCACCTTCGGCAATGCGTATCTTTGATTCACGATTAGCTTCTGCTCTTAAAATAGCACTTTCTTTTTCACCTTCAGCAATTAAAATACTAGATTTTTTCTCTCCTTCAGCTTGAAGAATTTTTTCTCTTCTTTCACGTTCAGCACGCATTTGTTTCTCCATAGCCTCTTGTATATCACGAGGTGGAATAATATTCTTAACCTCAACACGATTTATTTTAATTCCCCAAGGATCTGTAGCTTCATCCAAAATAGAACGCATTTTAGTATTAATAATATCTCTTGATGTTAAAGTTTGATCTAACTCTAATTCTCCTATTAAGTTTCTTAAAGTTGTCGCTGTTAAATTTTCAATAGCGTTCATAGGACTTTCAACACCATAAGTAAATAATTTAGCATCCGTAATTTGTAAATATACTACGGTATCTATTTGCATAGTTACATTATCTTTAGTAATAACAGGTTGTGGTGGAAAATCTTGTACAATCTCTTTTAATGTCACTACATTAGCAATCCTATCAACAAATGGTATTTTAAAATGTAATCCATTATTCCATGTCTTATAATAAGATCCTAATCTTTCAATAACATATACTCTAGCTTGAGGAACTATTTTGACATTAGGTATGATAAGTACACAAGCTAATACGATAATAATAATTAAAAAATCCATATTTAATCCTCCCACTTTTCAACTATGAGTTTAACACCATCTATTTTTAGAATACGAACAAAATCACCCTTTTTAAGATTTTCTTTGGCTATAGCAGTCCATAACTTACCATCAACTTTTACTTCTCCTGTCATTGAAGGAGTTATTGTCTCGGTAACTAATCCTTTCATATCAAGAATGCGATCTAAATTCGTTTTCTCATCAGCTTTTTTCATCCACTTCTCTAATATTGGTTTAGTAAGTATTAGAAAAGCAACACCTAATACACTAAAGACACCAAATTGAATGAAAACATTATCTGTAACAAAAGAAATAAGAAGCGCTACTAAACCACTCGCTACAAACCAAATAGTTGTTAAATTAACAGTGATAGCTTCAATAAATGTTAAAACAACAACCAATGATATCCAAAAATAAATCATATTATCACCTAGTTCTAATTAAATTATATCATATATAATATCAAATATTAAAAAAAATAGCTATATAGCTATTTTTAATCGTCTCCAAAGAAATCATCAAAGAATTGATCATCACTAATTCCCTCTTGTTTATCAGGAACAAATGATTGCTTTGGTTCAACCATTGGTTTTGGTGCTTGAGGAATAGGTCCTGGAATTTCAGGTGCTCCCATAGTAGGTTTACTATCTACTGGTTCTTTAGCAATACTTCCAGGTATAGTGCCTTGCTTTTCAGCTTCTTCACGCATTTTATCCTCTTTTTCCATCTCCGCAATTTTTTCATCAATTCTCTTTACTAAATTATCAAGATTTAATCCACCATTAGCTTGACTATCTCCACCAAATGGTTTAGGAGTACTTGGAGGAATTGGTCTTGAAGAGAATGGACTACTAGGTGTACCATTACCAAAAGGTGTAGGTGGAATTACTCCTCCACCAGCAGGAGCTCCTCCTTCTCCACCAATTAACTTATTAATTTTTTCTTCTCTTTTCTTTTCAACAAAAGTTTTTAAATCGAAAATATTAACTGGTATTTCTTGACGATGTGGATATTCTGCTTTAGGGAAACTATGTCCCCAATCCATTTTAAAGTTTGGTGTTAACTTAGTCTTAAATGGCATCATTCTTATACGAAGAATAATAGTTGACCATTGTTCCAAACGTTGTAAATCACTAACTGTAACTAATGGTGTTGAAGAAGTCTTTTCTTTTTCTTTTGATTTTACTTCACCACACATTTTACTTATTTCTTCAAGAGCACTTAATTCAGTACTAATTAAGTAAATAATGTTACCACAGTTACCTTTAATAGTTTCACCATTTTCTTTTCCATATACTTCATATAATTGTGAAAAGTTCTGGATAATGAACGTAAAACGAATATTTCTTGAACGAGCAGCTGTTACCATGGTTGTAACATCCTTTAAAGGTGGCATGTTCGCAAACTCATCCAATATAAAGTTTGTACGATGAGGTAATTTTCCTCCACTTTCTTGAGCAACAGAAATAAGTGTTTCATAACATTGCTTTAAGAAAATTGTTACTAAAGTATGATATGTCGTTTTTTCATCTTGTATTACAATGAATACAGCTGTCTTTTTACGACCAATATCACGCATATCAAAGTCATTATTTGCTAACATCTCAGATAAATTAGTACGAGATGCAAACAATTGAACTCTTTGTTTAAATACAGAAAGGATTGATCCTTTTGTTTCATTTGGGGCCATCAATGTAGATGATGCTTTAATATAAGCTGTACTAGCAGGATCTTTAAAACTAAAGTATTCTTTTATATAAGTTGTATTAGCTAACTTTTCTTCTCCAACAGTTGTCATTAAGTTAATACTATTTAAGTTAATTTGATTTTCATCACCATCTTCAAATAAAGCAAAAGCTAAACCTGCAAAATAGTCAGCTGAAGTATTTTCCCAGAAAGGATCTTGTCCTTTAGCTGTAGGATCTTTTAAGATATTAGCAGCTAAGTCCTCTAATAACTCAATAGACTTATCAATTTTATTATCTTTATATAAAGAATATGGTAAATACATTGGATTCCAACTATTACCTTGTTGAGGATCACGGAAGTTAAGTAAAACAATATTATAACCTAAACTTCTTAAATAATTAGAAGTTTGTTCATATATTTCACCTTTAGGGTCCGTAATAATCATTGATTCATCATGCTTAGCTAATAAGTTAACCATTGGTAATACGGTTGTTTGTGTTTTACCAGCACCAGTAGAACCTATTACTAAGTTATGATATCCACCATTATCAACCCATACTTTTTTAGGGTTCATCATAAGTGGAATTCCACCTGCATCAGCTTTTGGTGATAATGGATCAACGGCTACTACATCATTATCTTTTTGAATTTCTTTATCTTTAGCCCAACGAGAATAATTCTTCTCTTTTTTAGCACCTATTTGTATTCCAAATCCTTCTTCACGTTCAATAAACCAAGATTGAACACTTAAGAACATGGCTACAATAGCTACTATAAATAATAATATAGTTACGTATAAATACTTAGTAAGAGCAGGAATAATATTTAATCCTGAAAAAGTATTACTAGATATAAATGTTCCTAAATTTGAAACTGCTAAACATATTAAGAAAAATAAAACTGCTGAAAATATGCAAAAGATGACTACATCTTTTGTATCTGCTCTAAATTTGAGTTTCAAAATGACACACCTCCATGTTAAATCTTATTAGCATTAGCTCTACGGCTTCTTATAACATTATACATCAAAAAGCCTCCAACTAACAAGATAATAATACCACCAATAGTTCCAATAAGTAAATAATTATTTTTACCACTTAATTTGGAATCATCATAGACAATTTTTAACTCTTCGTCTTCTGAATCAACAGCACTAAACTCCCAAATGTAAGTATTGCCATCTACTCTATCGGCATTATGTTCTTTAACCTTATAAGGAATGGTAATTGAAATAATTCCTTCATCTACAGGTATCTTATCTTGATTTTGTTCATCTTTTGAAAAAGCTCCTTTTGCTGTAATAGTTACTGTATGACTATCTTTTTCAAAATTAACCTTGTCCGTAAATTGACTTGATAAGATTGTGCTATTGATATATGTCTCAATGCTAGAATAGTTTCTTGTAATAACTACTCCACCATGATCTTCAGCTATATCATTCTTTACTTCATATTTATTATTATTTAACTCATTTAAATATGGCTCTAATATAAATGATACAACTCTACCTGTGGATGATTTTTCATACTCTTCAAAGAAATCTTTATCTTCAATAGCTCTTAAAGTTTCTTTAACTGTTCCGTCATCTTTTATTTCAACATTATATTGAGCTTCGCAACCGACACATAAAAGCATCAATGCAGCTATAATAAATATTTTTTTCATTCTATCACCTATCTTGAAACAATCGTATAATTAGCATAAGTTTTTCTTTGTTCTACGATTGTATTAAATGAAAACCATTTAGTATTAGTTCTATCTCTACTAGCAGGATCAGCAACAGATACTTGTCCACTAGAGTTAACTCCTGTTAAAACAATAAAATGTCCTCCTGTAGTAAATGTACCAGGTCCCATTAAAACAATAACTAATGAATTACCAGAACCTAAGGCATTAATTACTTCTTGATCACTATTACTCATTTTTACACTTAATCCATAGTCTCCACTAAGTGTTTCACCTAATTTATCATTATAAGATCCACTACTAGTACATCCTCCACGTAAACATACCTTTTGGGTCATAGTTACAGGATCGATATTTTTTTTCAATATGCTAGATGCAACAATAGCAGCTGATGTAGGACCACAACCATGACTTTTTATAGTACCTCCATATTTATTAGAATTTAATGGATCTTCTGAATAGTAATAATTTGGATAATCTCCTTGATTAAAATATGTAATTTGTCCAAAATCAGAATCTAAATAAGTTATATTACCAGAATAATTACCATCAGACAAAGTTACAATTGGTTCAGCATAAAATAACTCAATGATTTTTTGATATGTATATCCCTCAGCATTAGCAAGATATCGCGCTATAGTTTGACTCATACCCCAGTTATGAGCGTTATTATAATCCATCTCAACTCCTGACGATATAGATTTTACAGTTGCTTTTGGAGGCCCATTCCAAGTCCATGTAGATGATGGATCATCAGACCATCTTTGAAACTTTACATGCCATCCACTACTATCCTCTGTTTGAAATTGTCCAGCAGGATATGATTGATACTGGGTATTAGCAATAGCTCCATTACGGCTAACTACCATACCAGAAGTTTCTCTAGCAGCTTGAAAATATACTTGATCACTAGGATTTGATTCATCAACACCAGCATAAGCTTGAAAAGATTGTCCATTAACTACACTACAATCTGAACTATTTCTCTTTTGATATAGTAAAAAGGAACGAGCAGCTATCGCTTGAGCTTTTAAAACTTCAATAGAACCACTACCTAACTCTCTTTTTACAACACCAGCAATATAATCATCAAGTGGTACACTTGTTCCATTTACATTAACTGTGCTACAAACTCCATTATAGCCAATAACTCCAAAATTAGAAGACTTTGGTGTTATCAATATATCTTTATATAAATTATACAATTCATATATTTCGCTACGTGTTATCTTAGCAGATTGTTCTTTGTTTTTAGAATCAAATTCATAAGCTGTTGAAGATGTAGGCATAAGAACACAAAGACAAATTATTAGCACTAAAGTTTTTACTATCTTTTTCATTTTTACACCTCACATCATATTTCATTGACACTTTCACGATTCTTAATATTTTTATAAGCAACGAAACCAAAAGCTATTAATATAACACCTACTATGCCAATAATAATCATTGCTACAGAAGTAACAACGGCAGGTGTTTTAGATATTTGCATAGAAATATTTACTTTATTAAGATTATCTTTATTAATAATCCAAGTATAAGTATTTCCTTTTACTTCATCGGCATTATTATATAAAACTTTATTTTTTGTTTTTATATTTACTTTTAATTCATCACCATATAAACAATAAAATTTACCTCCAAAATTTAAGGAATAATCATTTTTATTTTCTACTAATTCTTTATTTTGAAAGCAAGTATTGTATACTCTAGATCTTCGATATTCATCAAAAGTATAATTATAATTTAATTTAACAATTGTTTGAGTTGTTTTCTTCTCAACTGTCTTATTATATTTTTCCTTTTCATCATCAATGAAAGGATATTGATCGTCTTCAATAAAAGGAGTTACTTGATCATCTAGTTCAATACCAGCTTGTATCTCAGCAGTTGATTGAACAGGAATATCTTGTACTAAAATATTAGAAACTATTTCTTCTTCTATTTTATCATTACTAATATTTATATTATATTGACTTGTACATCCCGTTAATAAGAGTACAAAGATTATTAAAAATAATTTTTTCTTCATATTTGCCTCCTAATACCAAGATCCAAAGCCAATTACTTTACAACTAGTAATTGGATAACTTCTTTCATTAACTGCATCGCTTGAATTACCTTCAATAGTAATAATATTATCATTTTCTACTCTTTGAACAATGCCAACATGATCTGGCCCACATCCCCAACAAGTAGGCATTTTAGCATCCCATGTTTGTTCCCAATCAAAGAATATTAAGTCTCCTTCTTTTGGTGTATAAGTACCACTACCATTTTTTCCTTTTAGCCTTGAACAATTATCATTATAGTAAAATTGAATATTTGAATCACTACTTTGATAAAAATAATTCATAAATTCATATACGGCTGATGTTTGTTTTTTAATAATATCACTTAAAGGAACTCCATCATGAACGGTATTAGCAATATTCCATGAAACAAAAGCAGCACACCAAGCAACACGATAAGTCCATCCCATATGACGCCAATATTTTTCTCCTCCTTTAGCTGAAGGATCATTCAACTGATCAACAGCTAAATTAACAAAAGCATTAGATAAACTATTACCACTTACACTATGATGATTACCACTACCTGTTCCAGGTGTCATCATTTTTTTATCAATATATTCAAGCATAAATTCATCATATTTATCTTTATCTAAAGTATAAGTGCTTGAAATATTATATTTTTGACCTGAACCACAACTTAGGCGTTTTTCTCCACCTAACTCGAAATACATGTCTTCAACATCTTCATCTTCTTGTGTTTTAACAACACTATTTCCATCAGAACAAGTTTGTATTGTCTTCTTTTTTACCATGTTTTTAGCTAAGATATTTAAATCATATCTAGAATCATTAGCATCTAAATATTGGTATCCTGGCATCTTAGTAAAATCATTATCCCAATCTAATTCAGATAACGTACTATAATCTTCAACAGTATCTTTATTATAACTACTTAAATTAGCACGCATTGTATCTTCAGTTGACTCAGCAAAATATAAATCAGTTGCCGCAATTAAATACCAATCTAAATCAACATGATATTTATTCTTATATCTTAAATTAATATCCGCTATTTTTAAATAATATAGAAACTCGTCACGTTCTAAACATTCATCACCCTCACATTGTTTTTGTGAAGAATAAACATTTCCTAATGACTCAAGTCGCTTGTAATATTCATCTGGAAAATCCCCATTTCCCTTACCAATTGCTAACTCAGTAATACTGGAATCTCCTCTTCCAACTTCAGATAATAATTCTTTCTTTGAGCTAGAAGCCATACCTGCTAAAATCATTGATGATGCTTTCTCATCATTTAAAGCAGATACAATTATTAATAAGAAAAACAAAACCAAAGAAATCATTGGTGTGATAATTACCAACCACTTAATAACTTTTAATGGTAAAGCAAAATTAATTTCCCCATCTTGTAATCTTTTTTGTTCTTCATCTCTACTTTTCTCATCAACTGTTTTTTCAGAATCTGGCTTATCAGGTTTATCATCGCCACGACTCATTATCTTATCAAAAGCTCTTCTACCTAGGCTTTTTTTATTTAAAGCCTTATCCATTATTTTTTGTCCAGCTTTAGAATCCATTGCTTTTTGAGTAACACCTTCTGGTACTCCATGAGCTGCGGCATATTTTTTAATAATTTCTTGGGCTGCTGCCATCTTCAAATTAGCAATTTTTCTTTTAGCATTAGCTGCATTAATAGAAGCAGCTTCAGCTGCACTTCGATCTTGATTTCCTACAGCTTGTGGACTAATATTTGAGCTATTATTGTTGCTATTATGATTACCTAAACCATTCTTATAATTATTCCTTGGTACAGCACGTCCATTAGAAGCATTCTCTGCTTGTTTTTTTAAGTCACGTTCTCTAGATAAATTTCTTAGTCTATTTTGCAACTCATCAGTATCAGCATTAGATATACCATTATATGAACTCATACCTACAGATTCAGCTATTTTTTTTAGCTGATCTAATTCTGATGAACTACTTCCACTATCTATACCAAGTTGTCTAGCGAGATCTCTAATATCATCTTTTTGGCTCATTTTTACACCATCTTTCAAACAAGTTAATATTTAATAAGAGGAGGATAATTATAGTCCCCCTCCACGACCAAATGAATCTAATTCTTCATCAGTTACAACAACATTAATACGCATTCTTCGGCTTCCACATACAAATAAAGCTTCTCCTTGACCATACTTTTTAATACTCTCTATTTCACTCTCATTTAAGTCAATTAAACGAGCTAAATCAGTTGCAGCTTGTTTCTTTAATCCCATTACTAAGTAATAAGAAGCATTATCAAATATAGCTTTACCTTGAGTAATAACAGCAGGATCACAGAAATCTGTAGGTTGTTGTGTAATAATTATTGTACCTGTATTATATTTTCTTGCACGTCTTTGAATTTGTGCTAAGAAATCTGCACCTAATACGTTTTGATTACTTAATAATACATGAGCTTCATCAACTGTCAAAACAGTATTCTTTTTAACATCAAGAGTTAAACTCCATGCATATTTTAATACGTTAAAGAATAAAGCATTACGTATATTTTCATCTGAATTCATTAACTCTTTAATATTAAATACTATAAAATCACTATTAGTTGTGATAGTTGTATGTCCATCAAAGTAATATCTTAACTCTTTAACAATTGGTCTTATTTTTAATTCTAGTTTTTCAAGTATATCTCTCTCTTGTGTTCTTTCAGGCATAGATAATAATTTACCTTTAATAGTTGCATAAACATCCTTGAATGTTGGATAATCCCTAGCCGTTAACTTTGTAAAATCCGTATCAAAATTAATATTGAAACGTCTATAGGTTTCTTGAACAACTTCACTAAACATATTTAGAACATCCTCTTCAATAGAAGGATCATAATATTTTAAGAAAGCTTTTACTGATTGAATTGTTCTAGTAAATGTCGTATATCCAAGACCTTGTTTAATTTCTTCTTCATCAACATCCATGACAACCTCTAATGGGTTAATCATACCGAATTGTCCACCTTTTCCAAGGCTAATGAAGTCTCCACCATAAAGGTTACACATATCTTCTAGTTCACCTTCAGGGTCGATAACAACTAATTGATAATTATTTCTAATATGAGCTCTTAAGAGTAACTTAGCAGCTGTAGATTTACCACTACCAGAAGTACCTAGGATAACCATATTAGCATTATTTCTATTATGCTCTTTTCTTATTTGATATAAGAATTGATTAAATAGAATTACTCCTCCTGAAAAATCTATGCCTAATAAAGTAGATAGTCCAGGGTCTTTAATACTATCAAAGATAAATGGGTACATAGCAGCCATTGTAGGTGCTGGAATAGGAGTACCAATTCGATCTTCTATTTCTTGCTTCTCATAAATAGGAAGCATTGATTTTAATACTTTATCTTGTTCAAAGCGAAGAGGAATAGCACGCATCTCCATTGCTTCAAGATAATTCTTTAATTGTAATTTCTTAATTACTAATTCATCTTCAGAATTAGCAGTAATCATAATATGCATTTGAAAATCATATATTTTAGCTTGTGAGGCAGCTAACTCTGAAACAAATTGTTCCAAAGATGCATAATCTTGTTTAATTCTTTCCTGAATAGTTCTATCATTTTCTTCTTGATATCTAACCTTTAAATCAGCTATTTCCTTGTTTAACATTTTTTGAATTGTACTAAAAGGAAGAGGAATATGCTTGATTACAAGCTTAATTCCTGACATAGAAGTAAGTGATGATAAATATCCTGGATAAATATATTTTGGATAACTAATAACTGTTAATATTGTTGCATACTTGTCACTAATGACAAATTCAGCGGGTTTAAACTCTAAGCCTTTAGGCGCTATTTGGCTTTTAATATCCATCATGATAACACCGTCCCAAAATTAGTAGTAACTCCACCATTTAAGAAGTTATCTAATATCATTCTTAAATCATCATTAGTTGTTTGAAATGCTGTTAAACCAGCATTAGCAAAATTGTTAATTAAATTTCTAATTCTCTTATTAATTAAATCATCATCACGCTCTTTAAATAATAAGAAATACTCAGTATCAACAACATTGTTATTCATAAACATATTAGCTTTGCTTAAATCTTGATTAATAATTTTTCTTCTAGCAGGATCTGTTGTTCTATTATATAAAAGCTCTAACTCTGAAAGATAAACATTTATATCAACAGGTCTATCAGCAACAATAATCCAAAATTCATAATCAATTACATTATAAACAGTTTTTAAATTACTAATAATTGCATCCTGCATATTAGGATCAAGAATAAAGATATTTCTAGGCATAATCTTTACTCCAGTTACTTTTAAATTTTGTTTACCTTCTAGATATATTACTCCATTAGTAATACTCTTTACAGGAATATCATCATTTGTATATTTGCTTTTTTGTTTCGTCGCCATCGTTAAAGCACCAACCTTTCCATACAAATTGCTGTCTAGTTGTATAAAATTCATAGGCTAATCTAATTATTGTTCTTATATTATGATAGTTAGGTATCGGTATAACTAATACCCCAGTAATAATACCAGGAGAGATGGCTATTATTGCATATAATAGCTCATCTACTGGTAATAACATCAAAAGTAGTAGTGATACACCAACACCAAGTCCAAATATAATTAAATCATTTTTATTAAATAGCCCAAATATTAACATTGATTTTTTTGAATTGGCTGGTATTAAATATCCATTCATTATTTATCACACCCTTTTTATTTCTTTTTCGTTCCACCTGTATATTTGTCCATATCGTTTGCATGACGTGTAGCAGCATTGGTATCGATAGATTGTTGAGAGCCTTGTGCCTGATTCTTAACATCCTTAATGTTAACCAATCCGCCATCGGCTGTCTTTTCAACCTCAACACGTTGGTATCCATCCATATGTGCAGCATTTTTATTCATTTCACTAGCAAGGCCAGCCATATGACTAGCTAAGTTCTGTAATGCAGCGTTATCAGCATAAGTTGCATCTGCAGTAAATGAAAACATATCTTCTGGCTTTCTTGCATGCTCATTAATAGTAAATCCTTCACTATTAGTTACAATACGACCTTTGTTTTGTGCAATTTGTTTTACACGAGCATCAAATGCATCAGACCATTTTTTAGTTGCTTCATAATCACCAGCAGCTTCTGCAGCTTTACGACGTTTATCAAGATCCTTAGCTATTTTATCTACGCCTGCTGCAACTTTTTCATATTGTGCATAATCATCTTGAATGGCTTTTAAGCCACCGCTAACAGCCTTAATATGTTCAGCAGGAGATTGTCCTCTAAAGACATTTCTAGCTTTTTCTAATTCAACTGCCAATGGACTAACTCCATCATCACGCATTTCATCTATTTGTTTTCTACGTGCACGTGCAGCTCCATAAGAAGATGCAAAGTTTTTACCAAATTTATCTCCTCTAAATCCACCTGCAACAGCTTTACCCATCGCACCTAATCTGAAACCTTGTCCAGTCACTAAGCCTGCTGTACCAACAAGTCCAGCTGCTCCAACACCTTTAGCTAATCCTACTGCTTTTTTACCAGCACCAGCTAAGAATTTACCTCCAATAGCATCATTTTCAAGTTTTTTAAGTGGATTAAATGTAAATTTGCCATCAGATTTAATATTAAGAACTTCTTTAAGAATTTCTGGTAATTTTTTAACAAAGATTAAAATACCAATAATCATAAAGATTGAAACTGTCCAACCTGACACTATTTCACCAGTAACAACATCTCTAAATGTTCCTACTAAACTAATAACATAAATGCCAAAATATAGAGCAAATAATCTCATGAATAATTCCAAATAAGTTTTTACACACATATCTGTCCATTTTTTGAACATTCCATCTTTACCTGATTTAGGATCAACATAAGATAGAATTGGAATAGGCGCTATCATTTGTAAGAAGCCTAATTTAACTGATCGTACAGCGATATCAATACAGAACATTAATAGTAAATAAATTACTCCAACTCCTACTGCTGTACTAATTCCAAATTTATAGTTAACTAAATATCTAGCATTTTCTACCCCCTGCTCTTTAGCTCTCATAACGTCTTTAATAAAGAACATATTAAAACTTTGCTGAGCAACTCCTTGAGCATAGTTTTGATATATAATTTCATAATCATTATCTTCAAACAATGAAGCTAACTGTCCATTCTCTCCATCAGCTGAATATGTATCAGATTCAGAATCATATACCCCCCAGCATGAAGGCCTTAATTCATATATAAATTGTGATTTTCCTCCAGATTCAGATCCAAAAGTTGGTTTTTGCCTAAATTTGTAATCTCCAGCACCTTCTTGACCACTAGGTATAGTGTCATATGTTTCCTGGCAATCTGCTAAGTCATATTTACTATCATTAAAAAATTCTTCATAATTTGGTTGAGCAAAAGCATAAGCCACAGTAAACTGAATTTTTTGCCCCGCCGACTCTGCATAACTACTATTAGATGTCTTAGGCATAGAGGAATCTCTACTTGCAGGAGATCCAAATACAACATTCATAATTGTATTTTCCTCTAAAATTATTGATTGTAATTCAAAAGCTTCGTTAAATATGTAAGGTACTAAAACAATCAAAACTAAAGCTAATATAACGTGTTTAACAATAGATGAAAATCCCTTATCTTTATCTGTAAAATCATCTGGATTTAATACATAATTAATCAATGATACAGAAACTTTAAATAGCATAAATATTCCAACAAGTGCATATACTCTTTCTGAAAATTGATGAATAGCACTTTGAGAGAAAATAGATGTTCTAGCAAGCTGTAACAATAAAGAATATACATCATCTATCAAACCATAAACAATTTTATCTATGGAAAAGAATAGCATTCTAATTGTATCAATTACAAATTCCATATAATATCAATCCCCATTCTTTATTCAGCGCAAAATGGATTATCAGCATTCAAGCCTGGAATACTGAATATATTTAATACAAAGTCTAAGATGAAAGGTACTATAAATACAATAGCTGCAGCAATAAGTCTCTTTACAAATCTATTAGTTACTTTCTTCATTTCATCTTCACTATCAGAAGCAAGTGCTTTAATGTAATCTAGAATACTTAAAATAATTAATAAAGCAGGTAATGCATATCTAACTATTCTAACCATTCTAAAAATCCAGTTGACAATTTTATTTCCAAGAGATCCACAATATCCATTTGTTGCATCTACTTGACAAATTTCAGCAACATCATCTTTAAGCATACTGCAAGCTTTACTACAAGACTTTGCTACTACAGATGAATTACTATCCTCCGCATATAATGCCGTAGCTCGATAGTTTTCACACATCAATTCAATTTCAGAATATATTTTATTAAATTCAATATTATTATCGCAGCCTGTCTCGTTACTTTCAGCCGCTGTTCTTATTCCTTGAATTGCATATGAATATGTCATACAATCACGATTATCAACTAAATCCTCTAATTTTTTATCTTTTACAGATTCTTCCACAAAATATCCTTCTGGATCAAAAGAAACAGAAAATTTATTTTTAATATCAGCATCTAATTCTCCAGTTTTTCTTCTCCACCACGAAAAATGTTCATCTGGTTCATCTAACGAATCATTAAAAATTTTAATATAGTATTGCCAAGCATTATGAATAGCTCCAACTTCAGATCTTATCGTATAATGTAATACTGAAGGGCATCTTTCTTTTCCACTTCTTTCCATCAACATATTATAAGCCGTTTTATTTGGGTATAAAGAAACATAAAATTCAAACTTATCTTTAACTGTAAAAATCGAATCATCATCATATCCTATATAATTATAATCTTCATTATCAACAGATTCAAAATCAACAATATAAAAATCTGAAATAATTGGAGAGTCAGGTTCTTCGATATGTTCATTTTTGAAGCCATTTACGTCATCAATAGAAAAAGTAAGTTTTTTTTCCCATCCTGAACCGCTATCAATTCCATAAACACACTTAAAAGCAGTTGCTTCTACTTTATTTATACTAATAAAAAACATAACAAAAAACATCAATAAAGTCCAAAAACTTTTTTTATGCATAATCCACCTCTAATTAGACAATCTACTATCAATATTATAACAAAAAAAAACTATTAAATAAATAGTTTTTTCACCAATATTATAATCCTGCAGAGTTTCCTTGAACTAAGCTACATCCATTATTTCCTACTTCGCCATTAACAAAGCAATTGAAGCAACTCATTACGGTATCATCTTCACCTGAAACAAATCTTACAACTGTTTGAACGATGAAAATTACAAAGAATACTATAACTGCAGCAATAACACGCTTAATTAAAGTTTGTTGTCCTTTTTTGATTTCATCTTCCTTTTGAGCCATAACAGCTTTAGCAAGATCTAATAAACCAAAAATAACTAAAAGTATTGGTACAATAATCCAAATAGCCTTAATTATAAGAGATACAGCATTTGGAAGCATTCCACCAAATTCAATACCAGCACTACCACAAGTATATGTAGACTTAGTATTAATAGTATCCAAAACATTAATCATATTAAGCATTTAACACATCCCTCTCTCTTAAATCGATTATACTATAACTGTCAATCTTTGTCAATAAATTACTAACTAGCATTAGAACCAATTAAATAAGGATTTGAAATTGTTCCATCGCCAGAAATATATTTTTCTTCGCCCTGGAAAGCTATTACCCAATTATAGTTAGCTGTCCTACGCGCATTCATAGCAGCAGCAATGCCACCATTGATATAAATAACCTCATATGTATTTCTAGTTAATCCTGTTGAAGTCCAAGTTTCACCAGTTACATTTGTTAGATAATTATAGTTTGTACATGCCCCATTAGTTATTTTAGTACAATTTCTATCTAATGAAGCTCTTGAAAAATCAGAACTATCAATAATTCCAATATATTGATTCTCTAATGTTTCAGCACAATCAATACTATAATCAATTCTTAAATCATTGGCATCTCTTTTTCCAATACAAACACTAAATGGCGCTAAATGAAGTTTGTTTTCATCTTTAAATTTTTGATATTCATTATTCATTGTTTCTAAAATATAGCTATTTTTATAATCATTTATTCCATATGCCTTACTAGCATCAGAATTAAATTTGGTATCCCAATAAATAGCACGTGTTTCAGATTCATTTTTGATAGCTCTAATTAATCCATTAGCATCAATATCAATTATTCTCCAAATGATACCACCAAATGATAAATAATTATTTGGATTTTTTCCTCTGAAAACATAATTACTTTCTACTTGATAAAGTCCAGAAGTATAATTATTATCTTCATTATCGGTTTGGTTTTCACTACTAGTTGTTTCTTCATCAACAGAAGTACTCTCATCAGTTACCTCATCAGTAGTATCACTTACTGATGTACTCTCAACCATATTATCAGAAATAATTTTATCTTTTAATAATTGTGTTTTATATTCCGTACAATTAAGTATAGGTAAATATAAATACTGACCACCTTGATTATATACTTTAACACTACCAGTACATGTAGCATCTTTTAATTGCTCAGATAAAGGTTTCATAGCTCCAGAAGAAGCTAATTCTACAGCTGATACCTCTTTACTTTCAAATTCATTAGGTAAAAAATTACCCTCTTGATTAAAATATTTAGAGGCAGCTGTTACCATTGCCCTTTCTGTTTTTTCATAGTTAGAACCTGGCCCACCACATGAACGCACTAACGCTACAATAATAATTATTAAAATAATAACGCCAAATAATCCACCAATTATTATAAGAGGTTTTTTATTTATCTTTTTCATTTAATCACTCCATTAACTACATTGTATCAGCATCAGCATCGCCACTACTTGTAGATTGACATGAAGGAGAGTTTGATCCTTCTATAAAGCAATTAGCACAATTAATAATATCACTACTATCAGTTCCAGCAACAGCACTTATAACAAACTTTACAATTGCTATTACAAAGAAAACGATAATTGCAGCAATAGCTCTTTTAATAAAAATTTGTTGACCTTTTTTAATTTCATCTTCCTTTTGAGCCATTAATGCTTTAAGGAAATCAATCATACCAAGTACAACTAAAATAATTGGTACAGCAATTTGAATGATTCTAATAATGGTATGCACAGCATCAGCAATAGAATCATCAATAACAGCATCAGGCACAATTGAACAATATACATCTGCATATACATTAGTTTGTAAAGCAAATAAGCTAATCACAGCAACTAATATTAATAATACAATCTTTTTTTGTTTCATACATAATCCTCCTATTTACAATTTTGATCATCGGCACCTTTAATAAAACAATTAGCACAACTCATTATGGAACTTGATGATCCTCCTGCCACAGCACTTATAACAAATTTTACAATTGCTATTACAAAGAATACAATAACTGCAGCAATTAATCTTTTAACAAAAACTTGTTGACCTTTCTTAATTTCATCCTCTTTTTGAGCAGATATTCCTTTGACCAAATCTACTAATCCTATAACAACTAAAATTATAGGTACTAGTAATTGCAATATAAGTATAACATTTTTTGTTATTAAAGCCAACTGATCATCTATATTTACTCCATTAAAAGCTTCACAAGTAAAAGCATTAACATTATAGCAACAAGCAAACAAACAAATGCAAATAACAATAACATAACTTAAATATTTTTTCATTACTATATCTCCTTTTAACTATGAAGTTGTGGTTGCAACATACGTACCACATTCATTATTAACAAAGCAATCAATACAAGAAGCAATTCTAGCTGAATCTGCTCCGCCTAAAAAATTTACAAATACTTTTACTATTAATACTATTAAGAAAACAACTATTCCCATTATTGTACGTTTAGTCAAAGATTCTCTTCCTTTTTTAATTTCGTCTTCTTTTTGAGACATTAAGCCTTTTACTAAATCAATCATTCCAAGCAATACAAGTATTACAGGTACAGCAACCATGACTATACGTAAAATATTAGATGCTATCTTTGGAATAATAGAAGGGATTTTATTAATCAATGGTTGATCTCCTCCACAGCTAACATATCCTTGTCTTGACATAAAATCAGCATTAGATTTTTTTTCAGGTGTAGTAGATGTTTCTCCTCCACCACCATCATTAATCTCAACTTGACTTACAGGTCGTGCATAAACATTAGTAAAGCATACTGAATAACAAAGTATTCCAAACAATAATAATATAATAAATTTTTTCATATTATCACTCCAATATACAAGAACTATCAGATGATAAGAAGCATTCTACACATTCAATAATTGGTTGAGAACCAACATTTATAAGGCTGATAGCTAATTTTACGATAGCAAATACAAAGAATACAACAATAGCTGCAATAACTCTTTTTATAAAAATTTGTTGTCCCTTCTTAATTTCATCCTCTTTTTGACCTGCAATTGCTTTTACTAAATCTAAAATTCCCAAGATAACCAATACTACAGGTACTAACACTTGAATAAAATTATATATAAATCTTGTAGTAGATATTAACTTTGATGGTATACCAGTAATAAAATTATCTCCACAACTATATGTATCTATAGAAGTATGTAAATTTCCAATTACTCCAGGCTCAACCCCTGGGTCAACATATTCAGGATTTGAAGGAGTAGTAGGCTTTTCAGGCTCTGACTCTTCGCTTTGTGTTTGCTGTTCACAAGCAACGGTATATACGTTTGAATACCCTCTGTCATGCATTCCTTGTTCCACAGAGCTTTTATTTGCTGAATCACTTACTGCAAGTTTATACTGTACATCATGTCCAACTATTGCATAATCTGGGCATGAATCGCTTTTTGCTAAATGTTGTAAATAAGTATATGTTGAACTTTCTAATGGATTAGACCAATTTGATATATTTTCATCATTATTATTACCATTCCATACAATGGTAGGACGTGGTTCTACTAAATTTGGTGTTACCTTAAATTTTACAGATACTCTAACTCCATTTGACTTACCGGAACATTTACACGTTTTTGCAGTTACTTGACTATTTGAATTATCATTACTTCCATCATCATAATAATCGTCACCTTGTATTTCTTGAGCTAATGACATTTCAGTAACCTCATAAGTACCAGGTTTCCAACCAAATACACTACCTCGCATTTTTTCAGCATCACTAAGAATGGATTGCTTACTATTGTTATCCGATAAATATAAATATCTATTTGCGGTATATTGAACAGCAATAGCTATTGGTGGACACTTCTTACCATTATCTAAAAAAAACTTTTGTCCTAAAAAAGTAGCTACTTGTCCAAATTCTTTTCCAGTAGCATTTTTTATATACTTTTCCCAGTTTACAACGCCTTTGAAATCACCAAAGCTACTTTCACTAACCTTAGCATTTTTAAAGGAATCATTGATAGTCATAGATACACTTTTGCTTCCACTAGTGTATAAGCATGTCTTAAATACTCCAGCATGAACATTCTTCATGCCAAAAAATACGACAAAAACTATTAGAACAATAGTTTTCATTAATCTCTTACTCATAATTATCACCTCATACGATTATATTAATTATTTTGCTTGTAAATCAAACCCTAAGCGAACTAAGAAATCATTCAACATTTTATTTCTTGTTTCACGTTCATCTAAAGGTGGCATATTATAGAATATTTTTAATCTAGATTCATATTCAAAATCCAAAACATCTTTAGAGCTTAGTAAGCTTTGATTTAATATAACCTTTTTATCCTTTATTGTTTTAAGAACCTGTGGCGTAACCATCATAAGTTTATTTAATTTTATAGTTGTAGGCTCAATCAAATATATAATTTCATTACATAAAGATTCAGCTTGAACACTATTATTTACATCTATTAAAATAACATCACTAGTTGTAAAACGACTTACTTCTTGCATTATTGTACCACTTATGGCAGATACTAATGTATTATCTTTTAAATATGCAAAGTCTGTTTTATCAACCTCAATAGCTGTAACATTATAATTACGTGCTAACTCATTATACATCATATAAATTAATGTTGTAGCGCCTGCACTTTTAGTTACATTTTTAACACCAATAATACGGCTATGTTGTCCTCCACCAGAGTATTGTTCAACATATACTGGTTGTTGTGGTTGAGAATTAGGTTGTTGAACAACAACAACATCATCAATTTGATGAAATTGTGCAACATCACGATATGAATTTGGATGATTATATAAGTATTGAATTCCCTCCAAATTTCTTGTGAAATTATATATTCCCATAGAAATTAATTTAGAAAGATATGCAGGTGATGAACTTTCAGGGGAATCATCCAATAATAGTATTACCTTATCCATATCAAGGGAAATTGATAGTTTTTGTAAATTTCTGATATCTTTATAGTTTCTAATTGCTGTAATATCTAAGATCATTCTTTGATAGAAGAAATTTTGAAATGTACTAATAATTTCATCAACATCATACTCACCATTTAAATTCTTTATAACATCAATTCCTAAATTCTCTAGCATTAATTGATATTTATTAGAAACAATAACATTCATTTTATCACCCTTCTTATTAATTGCCTAAATTATTATATAAAACCTTTGTTTCTCCTCTAACTGGGAATTCTAATAATCCTCCAATTATAGGAATATCAAACTCCATATATGTTACGACTTGATAATATTTAGAATTTTCAATAGTACCATCATGTTCAATAACACAATAATGATATTGACGAACTGCATTACTACTTGTTGTTGGAAAAACTACATGTCCATTACTTTCTTTAGAAGCAATATCATAACAGCCTTGATTATTTGTTGTTGTTTGATAACCTGCTCTAGCTAAATTTTCTTCAATCTCATCTTGTGCATTACTATTAAAAGTACCATATTTTTCAATAATTGTAATTATTCTATTTTTAGCTTTATAAGCTTTTGAATAATTAATTGATCCAAATAAAAGTAAAACTAATATAACAAAGAAAAATAATATTAAATTTAAGATAAATGCTTGTGCAATCGATTCTTTCATGACTTCACCTCATCTAATCTGAAAAATAGAATATACGTCCTGTTCTAGAAGAAACTCTTAATCGAAGTATACTTCCTATTACAGGGAAATCAAATTTAATTAATGTCATAACTTCGTATGAATCATATTTATCAGTAGTTGCTAAGGTACTAGTATTATACCCCTTATAAATAGTATCATTTTCATAACGATAAATGCAATAGCCATAATTATAATTAGATGAATTTGTAACACGTGCACCAGTATTATCAACTAGGTATGCAACTTCACCATGTGAATTTTTATAATCAACAGGACAGCTAAAATCAACACGTTCATAACCAAAATCTACTAATTTTTGTTCCATATCTTCATATGACATAGGATTAAATCCTTCAAACTTTTCAATTGAGGATACAATAGCATTATTTACACGATACGCTTTATAATAGCTTAGAGATCCAGCAAGAAAAGCGAATACTAATAGAATAAAAAATATAATAAAATTTAAAAGTGAAACTGTTCCTATACTTTCTCTCATGAGTATTCCTCCATTTTATTCTTACCTATTTATACGTATTTATTATAACATTAAATAAAATAATAAGCAATAATTAAATGTTAATTGTATGTAACTAATATTTATTCTTTTACACAAAAAAACCTTTGAAATCAAAGGTTTAATTTTTAAATTATGATTGTGTTCCTTGCATACCACATGCAGTGTTTGCATTATTAACATTAGCAGAAGTACAACATTGTTTGTATCCATTACTAATACCTGTATTATTATTAGTATTTCCACCTTTAGGATATTTACATCCTCCTTGCCATACACCACCAGCATCAGTACAACATGATCTCTTAGCACTGTTTGACATTAAACTATTAACTAATGGCGTAGCAACTGCAACAACTACAGCAATTAAGATAATTGCAACAACAGTTAAGTTTGCTTCTCCAGCAGCTTCTTTCATTTACCTCACCACCTTTACCTTATAAACTGATTATATCATAATATTTACATATTTTTCAACTTTTTTATTAAAATTGCATTAATTGCATCATTGATAAGAACATCAAAGCCATACAACCACATCCTGTAAAGACAAGCATGATTAAAGTTTGATTTTCCATCTTTTCAAGACGCTCTTTATACTTTTGTTCACGTGCTTTTTGTTGTAATGATGAAACTGTACGAGAGAACATCATTACTTGCTCGTGTTTATTTTGTTGACTTCCTAAACCTAAACGATATAGTAAACGCATCATACGCATTGAATCACGTACAGGATACTCATTAGCAAAATCGATATATGGTTGAATAGATGAGTCACCACTATCAATACGAGCAACTAGTCTTCTAAGTCCAGGTCTAAATACTTCTGGAGCTGTATCAATACTACGGCTTAAAGCAACAGGAACTGTATAGTGTTGTACTAATATTTCCAAGCTTTTTAAGTAATAAGGTAACATTGTATCAATATGATGTAAGTTAGCCTTATAATAACTTTTTAAGTTCATATATGGAGCTTTAAATACAAAATAGCCAAGAACAACAGCTATTACAGCATACATTAAATTCATTTGATTCATAAAGATAAAGAATCCAACTAAAATAGCTATAATTCCATCTCTTAATCTTCTTTGAAATAATGCTCCTGTATCTAAGTTACGTCCAGGATATTTAACAGATAGTAAGAATTCATAATCATCCTCAACTAAATGTGATAAAACTCCTCCTGAATCACTAATGAATTTTTTAGTGTCAACAACACGGTTATAATTCAAAATAAAGACAATTATTATACCTATAACTATAAACCACATTATTCAGCACCTACATTCTCATTATAATATTTCTCACCCTTTAATAAGAAGTAAGAATTAACTATTAAAATTATATGAATTAATAATTTTACATACCATAACTCTAATAGATTTTCGTACTTTTCAGCACCTAACATAAATTGAAGTAACATACACATAAAGTATAAGATTATACCAAATTGTAAGAACTTCTTATGGAAAGCAGCTCTATCAAGTCTATCACGATATACATTTTCAACAAGGTTATCGATATCTTGTGACATATTTTCAAGAGATTCTGCTGTATCCTTAGCACCTTCATTAGTGATTTGTAAGAATAATTGATGCATATTCTTAACCATATAGAAATCATATTTAGTACTCATAAAGCTTAATGATTGATCAATTGTACCATTTTCATAAGCCATATCAATCATTACTTTAACATCTGTTTTAACAGGATCTTCTAAGACACCTGAATTATATACACCTTCAAGTGATTTAACAAAAGATTGCGTAGTAGCAAATTCCATTATTGTATTAGATGTATAGACTTGAATTTGTTCAAAAATAAATTCACTATATAATCTTTTACAACGTAAATAATTTAAATAAGGAATAACAGATACTGCTGCTACGGCATATATTATCGAAATAATTAAACTATAGAAATATAAGTAAGATATTACAGCTGCACCAATGGCAAACCCAACAGCTTGCATTATATATTGGTGAATTGTATAATCTTGCCCTAAATCTTTAACTTTTTCTCTAATAGATTTGTAAGTATAAGGTGCAAATTTATCATAAATGAACGTTGTATTTTCAGCAACATATTTATATAAATTTTCACCACTAGCATTACGATAAATAATAACGAATATCATAATTGCCGCTATTATTACGAATACAAGTATAGTAGACATATATTTCCACCTCCTATATCTAACAACTAAGAAGTTGTGTTATTTTGATCTGGCATAGGTGTTACACGTACGTTAGGCATAGATTGATTAATAAATCTATTGCCTTGATATTGTTGTGTATTAGGTTGCATCATAGGATTATAACCAACATTATTAGGTATATTAGTATTTCCTACAGGCATTTGTCTTACATTCATTGATGGTGTAGGTTGACTATTTGTTGTTGGCAAAGGATTCACAGGAGGTTTAACTACATTGCTTTTTTCATCATTCGATGGAACTTTGTCCATAGCTTTTCCCTCATTAAAATCCTCTATTTTCATACCACCAGGTGAATCAACAGTATCAACATCAATTGATGCTTCGCCAGTATCAATCTCTTCATCCTTAATTAATCCCTTTGGTAATAATACTCCTTGAGCTTCAAGATAATCAATTAAATGTTGACTAGGTTGATGCTTAATAATCTTACCATCAGGTGTTTTACGATATATTATATTTTCTTTACAATTATTATTTTCATCTACATAAAATTCACAAACCTCAGCTATTTCACGAACAAAATGTTGTGTTTTCTTACTTTGGTAACCTCTTATATAGACTCCTATTTGTATATATCGATAAATGGTTTTCAAGAACTGATCTACATCTTGGCTTGTTTCCATCAAACTATACATACGGTTAGGTATAGATGATGCTTTATCAGCATGGATTGTTGACAAAATGTAGTGTCCTGAAGAAATAGAGTTACGAGCTGCTGTAACAGCTTCAGCACTACGAACCTCGGAAAGTAATATCCACTTTGGATTCTGTCTCATGCAGGAAACTAATACGTCAGAATAACTAGCAACGTTATTAGTTTTCATAGCAACGATATCACGATGTGGATAAATACGATCCAAGTGAAGTTCAAGTGTATCCTCTATTGTTATTAATTTTTCATTTTCTCTTGTATGGGAAGCTAAATATTTAACGAACTCAGTTTTACCTGAACCAGTTTCTCCACATACAATGATATTACAATGTCCATGAACACAATGAATTAATAAATCATGGATATCCTCTGTAATATACTTATCTGCAATTATTTTATCTTTCTCTAAACGTATCTTAGCAGGTGTTTTACGTATAACACAAGCTATACCATTTCGAGCTATTGACTCATGAATAAAATTCATACGTAACTCAGCATCCTCACTATCGAGGAATGGATGAGCAGCATTGAAACTATGACCTACAACATTTGAACATTGAAAAGCTAACTTTTCCATGAAACTATTGTTTATATCAGGATTTTCAATTCTAAAAATACCATGAGATAAAGTTTTTAACCAAATTTGTCCACCATTACTATATGAAATATCGGTAACATCATCGTTATCCAAAAATTGTTGTAGTGGACCAAAGTCCATCTGTTCAAATATGTTATTATCCATAAATTATCCCTTTTTATCTATTTTATATTAGTTAGCAGGAGTAGTTGCTGGAGTTGTTGTAGCTGGAGTTGTAGCTCCACCTTCTGGTGTAGTTGCATCCTCTGCTTCAGCATTTTTAGGAATTTCTGCTGAATGTGCGACAATGAAATCTCTTAAATACTCACTTGACACATTAACTTCTAGGTCAGTTTCAGGTACAGCACCACCATGTGGTACAACAATTAATTCAATTTCAACTTCATTTATATTTTCTGATTTTCTAAATACATCATGAAGTTCATCAGATAAACCAATATCTAGGAAGGCAGGATCACCAATATCTCCTTGGCTTCTAAATACATTTTGTCCATCAGAGTCAGTTACTGCTAAAACTTTTACGTTTTCAATCATTCTACCAAACATTAATACATCTTGTTCATTATATGTTTTTACGTAGAAGTCAACATAATCACCAGGTTGAATTGAGTTACCAAATGTTGTTGTTACATTAACTGGGAAGTAATAAGGTTTTTGTAAATTACCTAAAGCATCTTTCTCTAGTAATTTTAACCAACTACCAGGTAAATCTTCTTTTTCAACAACAACACCTGCATAAAACATACTACCTTGTGGAACAGTCATACCAACACCAGTATATTTACCAATAATCTCACTATCATTCATAATTACGTCATCTGGTTTAGCAGCATTAGCTACTTCAACATATGTAACGTCTTCTGCTGTAATTTGAGTTTGTGGGTTAATTGTATTGGCTGCAACAGGAACTTGAACTTTTTCTGTTGCATTATTTACAGTACTTGTATATAAGAAATACAAAATAACTAAGATTGCAACAACACCAATAATTGTTACAGTATTTTTATTCGTAAAAAACTTTTTTAATGAAATTGCTAAATTATTCATATAATATTCCCCTCTCTAAACATTTTTTACTAATCATATTTTGTTTCTAGTATTGCATCAATTCTATTAGACAATAAGAATTTTGTTTCTTCACTACCCCAAGCAAATCTAGCTAAGTTATTAAATGTATCTATTTTAATACTTACCTTAGGGGGTTCTTCATGTACATCATATATGCTAATATCATATGCATGAGCTAAAGTAGCATCTTGTGCAAATCTTCTAATGAAACTTGCAACAAATTTTTCTTGATCTATACGGATTGTTTCATCATTACGATAAGCAGCTAAATCTAAAGCGTCAAACATTGCAGCTTCGGTTGTCTCTTTCAAAAGCTCATAGTTATGTTCACTAGTATTTGTGACTGTTTGAAAGTAATAAACCAAAAATATTGACATAATTCCCAATGTTACAATCATTACTGCCCAAAAAGATTCTTTCATCTAGTCACCTCCTGTCGATGTACCTAGTTAAAACTAAAGTTACAATACTTTTTTGGCCAAACAAGTATTATGAACTATATTAGAGCATAGTTATACTCTACTATCATAAATACTATAGTTAGTATAACATAAAAAATTTTTTTATACTAGTATTTGAGGAATTATTTTCCATAAAATTCATAAAAAAGGTAGTATTCAAATACTACCTTTTATGATGTGCATCCATTATTCTTATAATATACAGCTCTAGATTGTGTATATGGGTGTCCATCTATACATGAACCTGTTAAGCCATATTTTTCTTTTAAAATTGATACAAAATGACTTGCACAATATTTATGCTTTTCACCATTTACATCTGTTCCTTCTGCACAATAGTATCCAGTATTACCAGGAGACATATGTGAATCATCACTATAATTATAAATAGTCATTTCTGAAAAAGGATCAAGTTTTGGTGTAGCACTTTTAGCTTCTCTATTCATTTTACGTATATCATATATTTTAGCTACTGTTAATTCAATGTGATATTGTGGCTTTGCCTTAGAATATACTGTATCATCAAGTATATCAGCTATTTTAGTATCATTAACAGCAGGATCGATATCTAGATTAGACCAGTTATGTCCTTTTTGTCTTCCATTATTATCAATTTTTCCCAATCTACCAGGGAATGCTCTATCAATTTGAGAAGCAATATTATCTTTTTTATTTATTAAATCAATAGTTCGGAAAACAACATCTATACCTCTTACTGGTTCCTTATCTAAACCAGGATTTATTTGATCATCTTCTTTTAAATCACAGTAATCAGGAGAACCTGGTTTTAAATTACCATTAGAATCATATTCACAATCATCACCAAACAACTCGTTTTTTATCTCAAATCCACAATAATATTTAAGGGTGGAAGAACCTGTAATACTAGAAACTAATTTATCAAAATGATGATTTGAATTTTGAGTTCTACCAATATTACTAATATTGGCATATAAATAATTAGGGTTACTATCTTCAACAGTAAAGTTTGGTGTGGTGAATGCAGTAGGTAGACCATATCCTATTTCATAATACCAACTTGATTTAGAAACATCGACATTATTCTTTGTTATTAAAGAGCTGTCAATTTTACTAGATTCCCATTTCAATTTGTCATCATAATTAAGTAAATATTTTCCAGTAAATGTTATAGAGTTAGAGCATCCATTCTTTGCACTATCTTTACTACTAAAAAGTGCTGTTGAACAAGATACACTTCCTGTTGTGGACACTGTGTCTTTAACAACCTTTAATTCAACACCATTTACCTTTAATGAACTATCAGATGGTTCATTAAAATATAATTTAACTTTTGTTCCAGTAAATTTGTCTTCAAAATCACTATTATGCAATGTATGTGTACCAGCACAATTTATAGTATATCCCTTTGTATAAGTTTCATCTTCCCATTTTCCTGTTTTTTTATTTTTTACCCTTCTAGTGCCCACTTCTTTTTTCACTGTAGGCTTAATATAGCATTTTTCAGTTACATTCATTATTCCAAATTCTTCACTATTAATATTTGTACTGCTACCCCATTTAAATACTTTTCCAGCTTTTATGGTGCTTGGTCTAGTTGGAAGAGTGAAAGTAACCGTTTCTTGGCAAACATATTTACAAGTTGTATTTCCAACATTCATTAATGCACTAGCAGCTTTTTTGCCATTAACAGTTTCATATGCTACATTTTGTTTTATTATGTCTAAATCACTTGTGTCTGAAAAAGTAACCGATCCCGTACAATTAGCATTTGGAGTAGGAGGTGGCGGTGAAGGTGGTAAAGAATCACACTGTGGCCCGGATAGTCCTATATCTTGCCAATTGCTGGTTGCTATTAAAGTGGTATTAGTTCCAGGATATTTTGTAGGGAGATAGCTAAGTAACCAGGTAATATATTTTTCATATACGGAGTTAGGATATCCTATACTTGCACTCCATGTTATAGATGCATCTTCAACCATTTTGTCGCATCCATAATCTACGCAAAAGAATCCATCACTCGTTGGCGAACTATTTGTTGCCAAATAAAGTTTTACATTGTTTTCGTTTGTAGCATCATATTTTGACAAATTATTAACACTGGCTGACACAGCAGATGAATAGTTCGTTTTTCCCATATATGAGCAACTTTTACCATAACAATTTTTATAAATCGCATTTGCCTCATCTTCACAAGAAGGAGAACAAGACGCACTATCATATTTTCCAGAATATATCATTTTAAAATCATTAAATGAAAGCTTGCTTAAAGCAGGATATGAGGCTTTATAGTTGTTAACCAAGCTATTATATGAAGTACTATTATTAGCTTTTAACGCACTAACTAAATCAGCATCACAATTATTTGATCCAAAATAATCTCCTAAATAATATAATGCAACAGCTAAAGGGCTACTAGCAGATTTTGAGTTAGCGCGAGTAACATTATCATTAGAAAAACTATCAGAAATTGCTATACCAGCTTTAGTGTAAATATTATTTGCCTTGTCTTTATTATTTCTTTGAGCAAAAATAATTGGATGCAAATATGTAACTTTATTATAAGCCCAATTATCATCGTCTGCCATCATTCCACTAAGTGATTGTTCTGCAGACGTTCCTACATAGACATTGGTCCAATTATGATTTCTATCATCAGTTTGTTGCCCAGAACCATCACGAATGGCTGAAACTGGTTCAAGTTGAAGAGTAACATCTTGGCGAACAGCTTCATTTATATTTGTTTTTGCATCTGGGTTTTTATTAAAACCACAGTTAACTAAAAACGTATTAATTGTATTATATTCATAGCTCGAATATTGACTTTGATCTTTATCAAAAATTGTTTTTAAATTTGTAGAAGCAATTTGAGCTATATAGTTACCAGTTCTTTCATATCCATCATCGCCACCATATTTACTTCTTGCAAAATTGGTCGTTACGCCCGTTAACGTATCTATCCTATTATTATCATTGTCATTACTTAAAAAAGAACTGCATGATATTGTTCCAGTCTTACCTGCAGAGACTTCTTGCTTAGTAAATTTTCGATTAGTAACACCTGGAGCATTAGAAGGATAACAAAAATGAGCTTCTCCTTTGTCATTCCAAGTCCAGTTATTATTATTATTAATTAAAGCACCAAAGCCATATTCCTGTCCATTTCCTTCAAAATTATAGTGGGAAATCATCCAATAATCTACAGATTTGGTACCTGAAACCCTTGTTCCTGCTGTATGACCATCTTTAGTACTATTATATACAAGTGAAATTCGGTACCCAAAAGCAATGATATTTCTATCATGCCCACCGCCGGAACCTCCTCCACCTCCACCACTACCTGGTTGAATGGATCCAGCATTAGAATCGCCATAAACATTATCAGAAATTACAAATACTGATAAGAAAACGCATATAAAAAGGCAATAAAAGAATGGTTTTACTCTATTAAAAAATCTCTTCATATAATCACGCTCACTATTTTATACATAACAATTATACAATAAATTTAATATTGTATCAAGAAAAAAAGTAGTAACTCGTACTACTTTTTAACAACCTGTTCTTAAATGGTTAAGTGTTCTTGTTCTAGTGCTACTAGTTTCAGCACATGTACCAGTAAGTTCTCTATTTGATATTAAACTAGATAAGAATGTACTTCCACAATACTTTTTACCATTTTCTTCAATGCATATATATCCTGTATATCCTGTACCTGTATCATTGTCATTATAGATTATTTCCATTGCTGAATATGGGTCTAAATGACTATTTCTAGCTGTTTTATTATATCCTCTTATTCTTTGAATAATAGATGTTGTTAACTCTATATGATATTGAGGATCTTTTTTACTATATACTGTATCATCTAGTACAGAAACAATTGTTGCTTCATCTAACTTATCCCAGTTAGAACCAATACGTCTTGATGTACTATCAACAACACCTGCTCTACCAGGGAAAGCTCTTTCTATTTCATCCTTGATTGTTCCTTTGGCGTTAATTAAATCAATAGTTCTAAATACAACATCGATTCCTGTAGGCATTCCCTCTGGTGTTGGATCATCTTTTGGATCGCAATATTCAGGAGAACCTGCTATTAAATTACCATTAGCGTCATATTCACATTCTGTAGCAAATAATTCATTATTTATTTTAAATGGACATGAATATGTAAAATAACTTAAATTTTGGCCATATAATCCTGCATATCCTCGTTTAATTAAATCATCAAAATGTCCTTTATTATTTTGATAAGATCCAACTAAAGATATTTGTACTTCCATACCATTATAAGTTCCTCTAGGAGTTGTAAATGATGTTGGTAAACCATAACCTATTTCATAATAATAAGGTTTATTACGATTACCATTAGTATCATGATCTACATCTGTTTGAGTTAATAATGATGAATCTGTTTTATCTGAATACCAATATAATTCATCTGGATAATTAAACCTATAAGTTTGACTTAATGTCCAATTATTTACATTACTACAATCATAAACTCTAATTTTTCCACTTACCTTACAAGAACCATTTTGACATACTATCTTATCTTTTAAAGTTGATGTACATCCTGCATTATTACTAGCATCTAATTTAGTACCATTTCTTAAATTAGTAACAGCTGAATAAGAATTAGAATCTTGAATACGATCTAAAGTTATATTATTTGTATTATAATTACTTGGAGTTGTAGGCTCACTATAATTTAATTTAATAGTTGTCTTAACATGATCTGAATTAGCCCATGTATCATTTATTTTATTAGTTTTACATACTCCTCCACCATTAGCATATTTAGTTTGAATGCTAACGTTGGTATTGTATCGAGCTTCATATGAATTAGCAGCTTCACGAGCTTGTGTTCTTACACTATCAATAGCTTTACTTTTTATAGCATTGCATGCTGAATATCCACCTTTTGATGCATAATACTTAGCTTTATCTGTACCATTGAATTTCCATGTACCACATTTATTTGCATTAGGTGATGCTGTAATATTTGAGTTAACTACGCTTAAAGCAGCTTGCCATTTAGCATAATTAGATTTCATTTGCGTTTCATTTTGATCATATGTAATTAAGTTACCATCTATCATTTCTGTTGTTTGTGCTTTACATACCTTTGTTAAATTCATTGTACCAAAAGTAACTGAAGTTCTATTGTTATTCAATGTTCCCCAAACGAAAGTTTTTCCTGCTTTTACTATTGTTGGGTCAGTTGCTGTAGGAAAATTAAATGTAACAGTTTCTTGACACATTACATTACAAGCATTACCACTTAGTGTCAAGTCTTTAGAAGAACCACGAGCTCCTCCTTTTATGTTATATCCTACACCTTCATCATACCAACAGTTTGTTTTTGTTGAATCTTTAAAAGATACACTACCTGTCGTACAATTATCCCCTACTAATGTTGGCTCACATTGTGGCAACTCTCCACATTTAGGCTCTGATAAACCTAATTCGTCATGCCATAATGCATAATCAAGCAATGGGAATGTTTTACCATATACAGTTTGTTGATTTGTATATAACCAATTTAAATATTGTTTTAATTTAGAAACATTACCACGATATTTATTTGTTGCATCTTGAGCTTGTTGATCACAACTTAATAAAGAACAAGCATTAGATGATGATGGAATTCCATATAATTCAATATTTTCTTTAAATAAACGATTACATTTTGAACCATCTGCTCCACATACAGATTTTACAACGCTTGTATTTTTAAAAGCATAATCAATAGCTTCTTCATAAGTCATACCCTTATAAGAGCCTGAATTATTAGAACACGTACTACCATAACAATTTTTTATAATAGCAGATACTTCATCACCACAATCAATAGGTTCACATGTAAGAGTGTCATATGTAAATCCATAGAAAGCAACATCTTCCAAATCTAAATGATCACAATTTTTTTGATTCGCTTTACAAGTTGAATCAGTATTTCTTAATGATTTAACCACTTTTGCATAATCACTCGCTGAAGATTTACCTTCAGTATAAGATTTTAAAGCCTTTTGAATAGTTTCATCACAGCTAGAGCCAATTGTTAAATCTCCTAAATATATAAATCCAACAGAATAACCATAATATTTTCCACTACTACTTACCCCAAAAAAGTTTGTTAAGCTTCCTGCAACATTACTAATAGGTTGATATGCTGATGGTTTACTAGAAGTTGAAGATATTCCATCCCATTTAACCGTTTGAAACATATAGTTAACAATTGGTCCATTAAGTCCATAATTAATTCCACCCAAATTACCAATTGCAGCAGCTTCAGATATTGTTCCATAAAGTACAGAATCAGTAGTAGCAGAACCACTATTGATAAAAGAAACTAATGGTTCAAACTCAATATATATTTTTTTAGCTTCTTCTGCATTGATATTTAAAATCGTAACTTGTTGGCCATTTACTTTATAGCCTGTCTGAGCAAATATTTTATCATACACTGCCCAATTAGCATGTCCACGTTCACCTTTAGTTGATTTTCCAAGTTGTAATATTTCGTTCATTACAGTATCAACCTCACCTGTGCTTCGAGGATTAGAAATATTAACATTTAATAAATTACTTATATTGTTAAAACTTGGACTGCAATTACTAAATCCGCTAGTACTAGTTAATGACATTGCTTCTTTTTTATTATATTTAGCACTTGAACAATATTGGGCAAATCCACTAACATTTTTATTTGGATATCTATCATTAGTATCAAACCAATAATCAACTGATTTAGTTCCTGCAATTCGATTACCATTGTCATCCACCAAGGAAATACGGACACCAGATGAGTTTAAGTTATAGCAGTTTCCTGATCCACAGCTACCTCCACCAGAACCACCTGGCAACTTAGACCAGTCTCCGCCAACTGATACAGCTGATACACTTTGTTTTAATGACAAGACAATAGCTAAAGATGAAAGAGCTATAGCAATGCTCAACACTATATTAACTACTCTTTTTTTCATAAATTACCTCCAACCGACTTTTTTACTATTTTAACTATAATAAGAATATCACATTTTATAAATTATTACTAGATAAAAATTAAAAAGCAAGAATAATTCTTGCTTATAATTTGAAATCATATTCTTTTTTCTTTCGTTGTTTTCTAATAATATAAACAACAAATGATACTAAAGCTATAACTAAAACGATTACCCACCAGAACTTAATAAATAATCTTACTATCTTTTCATACCAAGATAATTCTTTTTTTTCAAGTTTCTTCTGATATTCTTCTTTTTGCTTGATATCATCTTTTATCTTTTTGATATCACTTTCAAATTTTTCACGAGTAGCTGTATATCCACTCCAACGTTGACATTGCTTATAAGCATCTAATCCTTCACATAAAGGATCTTTATAATAAGCATTGTATACAGGTAAAGCTAAAACCTTACTTATTAATTTTGATTTACATTTATATGAGTATATGTCTATATAATAAGAACCTCCTTGTTCTGTTGTGAAACTATACTCACTACCTGTCTTACTAAATCCTTTCTTTGTTACAGATGTCATTCTATCAATAACTAACATATCATCAGTTAGGTTAGTTATATAAATAGTATATATAGGTTTATCATCTTTTAAGACTACATCATAATTAATACTTACATTGGAAGCAAGAGCTCTTACTTCTGAAGCTTCATCTTTCGTACAGTAATCAACATCAATAGCTTTACTTATCATTGGGAAAGTAAATAAACATATCATAATGAATATTATCTTTTTCATATTAATTCGCACCCCCTGATAAATAATATCGATACTCTGTATTTCTTATTTTTAAACCTAAACATATATCATCTGCACTAGCTAAATCTTTATAAGTTTCAATATAAATAGCTTTAAGGTTCTTAATCTTTGTACTTTTTGCTTCTTTAAAGCCAGATGTTTGTCGATATGTTTTACCATTTATTTTATACTCAATGTATCCAAAAGATTCAAATAAACTAAAGAAATCTTTAAATAACAAATTATCTTTAACTTCAAATGTTCCTTCTAATTTAAGAAGTGTTTTATCATAATTAGAAAGAGCTGAAATCGGAGTTAAATATTCAATTGAATTAACACATCTTGTCTTATTTATACAATAATTATAATTTAATTTAAAACGATCTCCAGTTTCTACTTTATTAATTTTAATATTAACATTATCAATGGCACTTTCTTCTAATTTTAATTCATCGCCAAGGAATACTTCTACTATTTTATTTTTCTTATCACTTAAATCTTTAGGATTAAGTTTAAGATAAACTGTATTTCCACCATTATCTCTTATACCAAATAAAATACGACTAAATAATCTATTAGTTGGAACTTTAAAAATCAATAAACGACGCATAGATGTATCATATTTTACTAATTCATCGTTATATACTTTTCCTAAATCTACAGCACTCGTATCATATTCTCTTGTCGTATGATATGTATTTGAACCAATATCTAAAGAAATAAGTCCTGTATTTAACGTTTCACCCTCTAAGTAACCTACATTCTTAACGTCTACATCAACAACTAATAAATGGGTATTATCAGCTAAATCATTCCCTTGGGCATCAGTATCAATGATATAAGAATTATTTACTGTTATATCAAAGCCATTAGCACTTAAAAGATTTCCCTTAGTAACATCTTTTCGATAACGTAAGAATGTTCCCAAACTATAAATTAAAATAAAACAAGCAAAAACACCTACAACAGTTAAAATAGCAGTTTTATTTTCTTTATAGAAATACTTCATGTATCTAATTTGTTTTTTAGCATCTCTTTTAACGTCATTAATATCAAAATCAATTGATACTTCAAATTCTGCATTATCTTCTTCTGATACATCTATATCAGCTATATCATTATTAAAATCAAATCTTCCAATGTTAAAACCTAATCCACGTGATAATGACATACCACATAGACCAACAAAAGATATCATCATAAATAGATACATATCATTCATAACGCTTAAACGATTAGCTTGTAACCATACTTCTGTTAAGCTTCTTAAAGTTATATATCCATAAATATTTAAAATTAATAAAAGAACACTTATAATAGTTGAATATAAATAAAATCTATTAGGTTTCTTTTTAACTGTCATAATCAAAAACAATATTATAGAAAATCCTAATATTAATACGGGTATAATAAAATCAAAAATATTATAAACAGTCCTAAATTGGCTTAAAGTTATTAACTTTATGTTAGCATCTAGATATTCATTAACAAAGCCAATAACATGTGACATTCTAACTATTAAGTATAAGATAGCGCCTGTTAAAAAAAGGTGTATCATTTTAAAATGTTTAATTAAAAATGCATAAGGCTTTCTTAATACCATATGAATCCCCTTCCTATTTTTAACTCTAAATATAGTATACCTTAAAAGAAAATAAATTAAAAGTTTTTTTCATCATAATCTTAAAATCCCTTATATTGAATTATTATTTAAAAAAGTTTATAATTATTATATCATTTGGAGTGTGTTTTCATGGAATATAGTGTTGTTTTACCTTCTTTTGAAGGACCATTAGATTTATTATTACATTTAATTAAAAAAGCTGATATTGATATTATGGATATTAGTATAGATGATATTACTAAACAATATTTAGACTATATTAATAAAATGGAAGAATTAAATTTAAATATCGCTAGCGAATACTTAGTAATGGCATCTGATTTAATTGAATTAAAATCAAGAACACTATTGCCTCATGAAGATAATGAAGAAACTATAGATCCTAGAGAAGAATTAATAACAAGACTATTAGATTATCAAGCTTATAAAGAGTCAACTGAAAAGCTAAGAGAATATGAAGCACTACGTAAAGAAGTTTATACACGTGAACCAACATTAGAAGAATATAAAACAGTAATAGAAAATGTCGACTATGGAGTTACTTTAGATGACTTAGTAGCATCTTTAAATAAATTTCTGCAAGACAAAGAAGCCCATAAACCTTTAACAACCAAAGTAACTAATAAAGAATATTCTATTGGTAAAAGAAGTGTTGAAATACGTGACATTTTAAGAAATAAAAAACGTGTTAACTTTACTGAATTATTTGATGAAGTAACTAAAGAATATATTGTCATAACTTTTCTAGCTATCTTAAGTATGTCCAAAAGACAAGAAATATTAATTAAACAAGATAATAACTTTGAAAACATTATTATTGAAGCTAAAGGAGGAGAATAATGAAAGCCATGATTGAAGGACTTCTCTTCGTTAAAGGTAGTGATGGATTATCCCTCGAAGAGATAATTGAACTAACTAAAAGTAACGATCAAGAAGTAAAAAAAGCTATTCGTGAATTATATGATGACTATCAAAGTGATGAACGTGGCATCCAATTAGAACTCCTAGGTAATAGATATAAACTAACGACTAAAGAAAAACATAAAGCTCTTTATGAACAATTAACATTTGAAGAAGAAAATAGTAATTTAAGTCAATCCGCTATAGAAACATTAGCAATTATTGCCTATAATGAACCTATAACTAGATTAGAAGTAGATGAAATAAGGGGTGTCAATAGTACGTATGTCATTAGAAAATTACTATTAAAAAACCTTATTCAAGAAGTAGGAAGAGCAGAATTAGCAGGTAAACCTAAATTATATGGTGTTACTAATGACTTTTTAGATTACTTTGGTCTAAATAGTATCAAAGATCTACCTGAATTAAAACCTATTGAACAAGATGATACAGTATCTAATTTATTTGAATCAAAATATAAAGAAGAAAGTTAATCCTTTCTTCTTTTCATTTCATAAGCAATTAAAATAATTAAACTTGTTAAGCTAACACCTAAGCCTAAATCTAAATAAGGTGTTTTATATTTAAATTCTATAATATGGATACCTTTATCTACATCAACACCTATAAATGAATCTAATAACTCAAAGTGATTAACTTTATAGCCATCAACATAAACAGTCCATCCTTTTTCATTTATAATGCTTGTGAATAAAGTCCCAGCTTCCTTATTTTTGACAATACCTCTAATATAATTACCATCATTAACTTCTATTTCAAGCTCAGTAGTTGTTTCTTTAAATTTCTTTAGTTTATCAACATTAACTGTATATACTTCTAACTTTTTCGGTTTTTCTTTAAATACTAATTCTACGTCTTTAGAATCTTTATCAAAATAAATACCATAATAATCACTATCATTTAAATCGTCATTGTCAATATTTATAGTAGGCTCATTAGACTCAATATAAATGTATGGATACTGTTCATTCTTATGAATAACATATTTAGTATCACTTATTTTTTCAACATCTAACTTTATTAAATAAGTTGAATCATCTTTCATAGACATTAAAACATCATTAAGATATTTGTATCCCCTATTATCACTTTCTAATATTTTGATTTTACTAGATACCATAAAGCCCATATTTAAAGCATCAGGATTATAGTAAGTGTAAACAGGTAAATCGTCAATGACTTTTTCATCTACTACAGTATACTCTTTTATATCTCTTGTTTCTCCAATATATTCTACACCTAATAACATATCACTTATTAAGTCATATGTACCATAAGCATATAAATTACGATTATTATCTAAAGCTCTAATTTTTGATAAAAAATCAATTATTTTTTTATTAGTAGTAGAATTAAATACTGTTATAGGATTAGTATTTAAATAGAAGCCATCATTATAGCTCATAATATATATTGATTCACATCTTTGACTATTTTGACAATGCTCTTCAAAATAAGATAAGTGACTGATAGTTTGCTGATTACTTGATTTAGCCAAAAATTTAGAATCAAAAACAAACCATCCTATATTAAATATTAAGTCCATAGCTAATAAACCAATAATTAATTTTCTTTTATTTTTAACAAGTAATAAACAATAGACTGATACTACAATTAGTGATAATATAATTTTCCATGGTGTTAAATAAACATAATAATCTGGTGTTTTAAAGCATAAATATACTAAAGCACTTGATAAGATTAAATAAATTATAAAAAATAGCTTTGTTACTTTTTTAGATATATTAATATTTTGAAAAGCTTTTACACTAATAATTAAAGAGAATAAAACAGCTAAAAAACTATATCTATAACTAAATCTTTGAGGATATGTAAACATATGCCATAAATAATTTAAGGGCTGAATAATAACAGGTAATATTAGTAATAAATAAATAATAACGATACTAATTTTTTCTCTCTTTTTAACTTCTTTATTAAATAAATAATTGATAACAAGAGGTAACCAAAGGAGTCCACTATAAATAATAAGTCCAAAATCATTTAAAGGATACAAAGCATCAGAAAAACCAATATAGCTTCCCGCAATAATATCAAAGAAACTATAATTAAAAATATTATATTCCTCTTCTACACGTACAAAACTTAAAGACTGATAAGCTATAGGTATAAGAACAAAAGCAGTTAATAATCCCGTTAAAAAAGTTACACCAATAAACTTAAATATTTTTTTTCGATTATCTTTAATAAAATGTTTCCCTTCATAATTACTATAAAGTAAATAAAAGAAATATAAGCATGAAAAGACTGTTAACATATATCCTGTATAAAAATTAAAAATAATTGCTAAAAACAAAGTAATAATATAAAAAACATGCTTATCTTTATTAACAAATCTTTCTATTCCTAAAAGAACTAAAGGTGCCATCATAACACCATCTAACCACATAATATTACAGTAATAATTGATATTGTATCCCATTAAAGCATAGGCTAAACTAAATATTAAAAGATAAACATTATTTGTTTTAAACTTATTCTTTAGAAAAATAAACATAGTAAATCCACATAAAGACATTTTAACAATAATTAAGATAGTTAAAAATAAATCAATATCATTAAAAAAATAAACAAATAAATTTATAGGATTTGCTAGATAATAAAAGAGACTAGCATACATTGTTCCCCCTAAACCATTAGAGAATGTATAAGGAAAAGTCGCACTACCATGTAAAATATCATGTAAATATTTAAACATTGGTGCTTGCTGAAATCGCATATCAGATAAGGTAATACTATAATTAGTAAATAAACCTTTAATAGCAAATAAAACCACTAACACAGTTAATGGTAACAAAAAAGACAACATATACCAACCATACTTTTTAATAAATTTCATATAATAAACATCCCCCTATGATTTACTTTAATAATTAAAAATGTTATAATCTATTTATGCCTGTGTGGCGGAATTGGTAGACGCGCTGGACTCAAAATCCAGTGGTAGCAATATCGTGTGGGTTCGAGTCCCACCACAGGCACCATATTGATAGGAAACTCGGAAAACTCGAGTGAAAATAGAAAACGACTTGTAAAAAGATTGCTTTTATGTTATGATGTATATGTCAAGGAAACTTGCATAAAATAAAAAAGGGAATACTTAACAACGCAATGTTGAGTACTCACCAATATATTGGTTAGCACTTAATCTTGTTAGATTGAGTGCTTTTCTTTTACATAGAGTACTATATTACAAAAGTAAAAAGTAAGGCTATTAGTAAAAAGATAATAAGAATAAGTGATAAGATTAAAAAATCTTTCTTAAACATACTATCAGCCTCCTTCCTTTTAGAAGTTGGCAAGCACTCAACTGTCAAATATTCCTATAAAAATTATATCAAACATTTGTTCCTAATACAATATATTTTATAAAAATTTATGACAATTTAGAAAACACACTTGCAAATTGACAAGCCAATATGCAAATCTACATCAAATAGGAGATAGAAAATGAAAAATTATTTTATTATTCATGGATTTAAAGGTAGTAATATTGAAAATTGGTTTCCTTGGTTTAAGGAAAAAGTAGATAGTCAAGATTGCTTATGTATAATACCTCAATTCCCAATTGATGATAAACATCATATTTATAGTGAGTGGAAAAAAATTATTGATGTTTATAATAAAGATTTTAATTTAATGAATGAAAATACCATTATTATAGGTCATTCAACGGGAAGTATATGTGCATTAAAATATATTTTAGAAAATAAAATAAGTATAAAAAAATTAATTTTAGTTAGTGGCTTTAATAATTATTTATCACCAGACGAAAATGATATTCATAATAAATTAAATCCATCTTATTATGTTAATGATTGTGAAATATCTAAAATTAAAGATTATGTAAAAGAAATAGTATGTATATATGGTGATAATGATCCATATATACCACAAGATGTTTTAAAAAAATTTGTTGAATCTATAAATGCTAAAGAAGTCATAATACATAATGGTGGGCATTTAAATGAAGAAGCTGGATATAATTCTTTCCCGGAAATTTTAAAAGGAATTTAAAAAGCTAAGTTGTCGTACTTCTTCCTTTAGGGCACCATTTAATTAAATTAAATATCAATCTTAATTGATATTTTTTTATTATACAATCATTTCTAGATATAGTATATCATATTTTAAATATATTTTTTTCTCTTTTTTAGTTTCATATCTATAAAAATGTGCTAAAATAGATAATGCAAAGAAGTAATTTGCGTGGTTAGGAAGGCAATTAAAATGTTAATTTATAAGAAAACATTTGCGCAAACCGATACATTAAGTTATACTAACTTCCCTATTGAAGATCAATATTATGCTAATAATAATGAAGGAGTTATTGTTGATGGTGTAACAAGAGATCCTATAGGAGTATTAAACTATTCAATGTATACGGCTAAAGAAATGTTGGATAAGTATCCCAAACCAAGTGGATCAGAATACTTAGCTAAAGAATTAGTTAAAACATTTATAAGTACTCAAGGTACATTAAAAGAAAAACTAGTTAGTTGTAATCAAAGATCAAAAGAAATTAATGATGAATTAATTTCAAATTGTGATTATCTTCAAAATGATTATTTTGGTGCAGTGGCATCATGTCTTAAATTAAAAAATAACATATTAAATTATGCATATATATGTGACTGTGGTGTCATAGTATATGATAAGAATGGAAAGATAAAATTTCAAACAACTGATGATAAGTTAACAATTAGTGATCCTTATATAGAAAAATTAGGTTCTTGGGATTTACCAGAAGTAAGAAAAGAAACACATAAAAATTATCGTAATAATCCTAACATGATTATTGATAATCATTGTGTATCATATGGATCTTTAACAGGTCAAAAAGAAGCTACTTATTTTATAAAGTCAGGATTTGTCACTCTTGAAAAAGATGATTTAGCTATTCTTTATAGTGATGGCTTTTATAACTACTTGCATGAAAAAGAATTTATTGATGAATTAATTAATTTTGATGAAAAACATTTTGAAGAATATATAAATAAAAAATCTTTAGCTGATCTAAATAATTTTGGGCGTGAAAAAACAATTATTATATTTAAAAACAATTAAGGATGTAATATCCTTTTTTTATGCTATAATAAGAAACTACTAGGAGTGATTATATGGAAATAATTAAGCAAACTAACGATTCTAATAAGGACATATTAACAGTAATAAATGATAATGGTAGTCAATTTCATATGGAGTTTGGAGGAGCAGATTTTTACTATATTATGAATGACTATTATGATGGAAATGAATTTATTATTGATAAAAATAATCCTTTATATATTCCTTTAAAAAAGGTTTTCCAGGTTATAAAAAAGAAAGATGATAAATGGGAGTCTACTTTAAAAAATAATGTTTTTACTTGGTATAGTGAAGCTTATGGTATAATCGAAGAGCATAGTTCACTACAAATAATTAATAATGAAGATGCGTTTATAATAAGCTTTATAAGAAGTCCTAAAGATATAATGGGAAGAGCTACTAAATCCTGCTACATATCTTTTTGTATGTCAGGTAGTCGTCATCAAGATATCGCTTATGCCTTTAGTTCCATGTTCATAAATTTTCCTATAACACCAAATAATTGTAAGCAAAAGAAAAAAGAAAAGTAAAATCACTTTTCTTTTTTGATATATACTTTTTCATGTTCACTACTTACTAAATAAGGAAGTAAGTTTTTACTTTTGCACACTAATTCATCATCTAAAGTAATATGTAAGAAAGAATCAATATCATTAGGAACACTAGTAATATTAAATCCATCTATTTGATTACTTAATCTTAAAAACAATTTTAAAAACTTATTCGTAGCTCTATACTGAATAAGATCTCTTTCTTCCTCTGTTTTAGCTCCTAAAAAATGAGTATATCTTCTAGGTACATAATCAACAGCTTCAATATGTCTTATTCCTTCTTGATGTAATAAACTAACAAACATAGTTAAACAAGCTACCATACTAGGTGCAACATCACGATAATCTTTAACACCTGAATTAATAGGCCTAAAAGAAGCTTTAACATCTTGAACCAAGGAATTATTAACATAATTTCTTTTTCTTTGAATAGCATATATCCTAACTACTTTCTCCCCTTTTTTATTAGTATATATGCCATATCTAATTAAAGGAAGCTCATATTCTATATGCTTATTTTTCTTAAAGGCTTTAAAAAGATAAGGTGTTTCTAATCCATAATATTCCTCAGATCTTTTAACTAATAAATCATATTCACCTGCTCTACCAACTAATGTTTTATCTTTATATTTAGAAAAAGTTTCATCTAAAATAAAATGTGTATAGTTTTCCACATATTCTTCAAAATGCAAACTATCATAATTACTAAGATTTTTATTTAAAATACCTAAGAAATATTTTACATCATGTCTTTTATCCATTATCGTTGAACGAATATGTGTACACATAACAGCATATATATATTCCCCTAGAGCAATATTAAGTCTACTTAAATCATTAATAATGATTGGAGGCATATAATAATACTTACTTTTAGGAGGAATTAGTCGAGCTTTATTATCTTCTATAACGACACTCATTCCATCAATAGAACATATTTCATTAAAAAAGGTATTAACAAAATCATACTTACATAACATATATATCCTCCTTTCACCAAAAAAACTTTCTCTACTATACTACAAAGTTAAATATATGTCTAACATTTTTTATTGATATTTATATTTTTTTAGTAATATTATTGATAGATTATTTTATAGTTAGTAAACTATATGTCAAAAGATTTACATAATTTTAACTTGCTTTTATAAGATAATGTGCTATAATAAACAACTATCAAGGAGGATTCCTATGGAAAAATTAGCTTTAAATGCTTATGATTTAGCAACAAAATTATCTAGACACTTTGGTAAAAAATTTGACTCATATGCTATTGGTGAACGTATTGAAGGAACATTAAACAATAAAAATATTTATATAACATATAAAAGTGGAGAATATTTATTACTAACTGTTAGTCATAATCATGAAGAATTATTAACAGAATTAACTCCTTTAATGGAAGAAATGGCTACAGGAACTAAACCTATTTGTCGTTACTTATTACAAGGTAGTCATGAAAAAGAAGAAGACGCTAGACCAACTATTGAATGGGATATGAAAGATCCTGAAAAAAGATTAATTCAGGTCGTAAATGGTCGTGCCTTTAGTAAAGGCGCTAAACTACATAACTTAACCTTATTTGGTTCAAGAAAAATTGAAGACTATATCGATACACCAGAAAGAAGATTAAAAAGAGAACAAGAAGAACATATCTATGGTATATATCCTGGTATTATTAATCCTAGTTTAGTTAAAGACTATTCAGAAGTTGACTTATGGCTAAATATCGATGCTTTAAGCTATCATATATGGCGTTGTAAACATGATATAGCTAAAGGACGTATTGCTAGTATAGATTTAACAGAAGAAGAATATGGATTAGAATATCTAGCTTATCAAACAACAAGATTTGGTGTTGACTTACCTAAACCTGAACTAGATAAACATATTATACCTACTCCATCTTATTTTGCATGGAATGAATTCTATCGTCATCATTTTAAAGAAGTACTTAGTGAAGCAGAATGGAATGCTTTTATAAGAATTAAAAACGCTAAAGGAGATATATCATCTTTCTTACCTAAAGGTGATTGGCACTCATTAATGCCTAATAATCAATCTATGAAAAAAGTAAAAAGGGATAATGACTAACCCTTTTTTATTATGTTATAATAACAAATGAAAGAAGTGATACGATGTCTAAAATATCTAATATCCTTACTTTATTACAACTACTTAATACAGGTAAGAAATATAGTATTGAAGAACTATCTAAGGAACTAGAAGTATCACCTAGAATGATAAGACATTATAAAGATGAACTTGATAAAGCAGGTATATATATTGATACAATAAGAGGGCCTTATGGGGGATACGTACTGAATCAAACTATAAGACTACCTTTAAGAAAATTTCAATCTAAAGACTATAAACTATTAGATAACTATATTTTAAAAGAAACTGATAAAAGAAAAAAAGAAGAACTAATTCTTCTTCAAGATAAGATTAAAGGTGTATATATTGGTAGTCAAAATGAAGCTTTAGAACTAAATCTCAAAGATGAAACATTAAATAAATATAACGTACTTGTACGCGCTATTAAAGAAAGAAGAAAAGTTGAAATACTTTATTATTCATATAACAAAGGTGAAAATAAACGTAAGATATGTCCTTGTGAAATGTTTCTTTTCCAAGATGGTTGGTACTGTGCTGCCCATTGTGAACTAAGAGGTGACATCCGTCACTTTGAATTAAAACGTATTAGAGAATATAAATTATTGGATGAAAATTTTTAATCTGACATAAATATTTCCTCTTCTAGTGATATTTTTAAATCACAGGGAGGAAATTTTTTATGAAAAGAACAAATCATCAACACTCTGCTTCAATGGATGAAACAATGTCGAAACTATTACCTAGACTAATAAAGGCAAATGAAAATATCGATACTGATAAATTAGATTATCATCTTAATCAACTTTCTAGTATTAGGATAGGCGGTAATATAACAACTATTGGTACAGGAGGATCTTATATAACAGCTTATTATGCATCCAAAACATTAGAACAATTTACTCTAGTAAAGCAGAGTATCACTAAAGAACCTAGAGATATTTTATATAGTAAAAATAGTGATAACTTAATCGCCTTCTCTTGGAGTGGCAAAACATACGCTATAAATAAAGCTTTAGAAATATTTCCTAGCCAATCTTTATTAGTTCATGCTAATAAAGAATCTTTAACACCTAATGAAATACGTCTATATTATCCCAATATGGATGAAGAAAAAAGTTTTATATCAATTGCTACTACACTTATACCAATGGGCGAATTCCTAAAAATATATTTAAATAATCAAGGTCTTAATGGCAATACTTATCTACATAACTTACTTAATACTATTTATCCCTTACATAAAGAAGAAATAAGTAAAATAAATCCTGATAGTTTAAATGTAGAAGTATTTGAAATAATGTCAGGCGATTATACATATACAGCTAGTAAAGCTTTAGAATCTTCCTTAACAGAATCAGGTATAGGAATACCTATTGTACATGAAAAATATGCTTATTGCCATGGACGCTCTAACATGATTTCGCACAATGAACATAAGCATACTCTAATTTATTTAATTAATGGTAGAAAAGAAATTGATAATCTTTTTCTTGAATTATTAAAGCCTTATTATAAAGATATTATCCTCTTAGAAAGTCATTATCAAGATCCCTTAGTTGGAGAATATGACTTAACATTACAGGCATACTTATTATGTGAAAGAATAGCTAGAATTAAAAATATGGATATATCCCAAGTTGATTATGAAACAGATATTGTTCATAAGGTATATCGTTATAAAGGAGAATTATAAGATGGAATTATTTTATGTATCTAGTAACCCAGGAAAATGGGAATCAGTTAAAAATGAGTTTGCACATCAAAATATTGATGTTAATTATCAATATGCTGACTTAGATGAACCTGAAGTAGATGATATAACCTATATATCTAAAGAAAAAGCTAGACAAGCTTATGATATTGTAGGTAAACCCGTCTTTGTAGCAGACAGTGGCTTTTATATTGATAATTATCCTAATAATCCAGGATATCCTGGTATACGTGCTAAAAGAAGTGGTGTAACTAATGATATTGAAAACTTACTCTTAACATTACAAGATGTCCAAGATCGTCATTGTCATTTTTTAGAATGTGTCACTTTTTATGATGGTGAAGAATACTATGCTTTTTATGGATATAATAATGGTACATTATCTACAGAAATAAAAGGTTCTAATGTAGCAAAAGCTAAATCACGTCTTTGGTATTTATTTATACCTGAAGGATATAATAAAACATTAGCAGAAATGACTGATGAAGAAGTAAAAGAAAGTAGTAAAAACACTTCCGCAACTAAAGCTTTTCTAAATTGGTATAAAAATGAATATCTTATTCCTAAAAAACAAAAAATATATACACCAAAAAAGGTAGATTAAATCTACCTTTTAAATATTTATAGAAGCAATAATATCTCTATTACTCTTAGTAATTAATTCATCTAAACCAATAATACTAGCTAATTCTTTAGCTAAATCACTATGAACATCTATTTCATATTCATCAATATCATTAACAATAACTGTATATTTATTTAAATAAGTCTGTAAATTAAAGGCTTGTTCTTTTATAATACGATTTTTTTCATGAGCAATATCTTCAACTATTTTAATTAAGTGATCAGGATCTTCTACCTTTTTGGCAGGTAATTCAATTGTTACTAAATTTAAATTATTATCCATGAAAGAACGTCTACAAGTAGCTTTTAAAATGCTATCATTAGTCACTTTCTCTACTTTTTTACCAAACATTCCCTTTGACATTGTAATATTAACTGAATTTTCAAAAACACTGCCTTCACCATAAACACCATTATACATATTTTGACTGATTTTTATTGTTTTTATTTCCATATTATCCTCCATACCATTCTATAATTATTCTATCATAAAAAAAAGGAAGTGTCCCTATCTTTATTGCTTTTTACCCTTATTTAGTGTAAAATCATGTTAGAATAATAAGAGGGTGAGTTGGAATTATGAATAATAATAAACCAATTATCAGTGTTAATGATGATGTTTATCGTCAAGTTGGAGGCACACTAAATAATAACAATTACGCAATGAATAGTAAAGTATCTACTTCTTTAGAAACTACCCCAAGTACAACACCCGAAGAAGTTATACAACCTACTTATGTTGATCCTGTTAAAGAATTAAAAGAAACAATGTATAGTTCTAATCCAACAGTCGAAACAATAGATACTACACCCCAAAGTGTATATGATTTAAATAATCCTCCTGCTGAATTAACATCTACCCCTACTATGTTTGAGTATCAAAATAATAATGACGCTATTGAAAATGAAATAATTAATAATGATTATAATGTTGATGGGCCTATTATTACTACTCACTCAGCTACTGATATTATTAGTAATTATAATCATATTGATGATATGCCTATCGATGATAATCAATATTTAACTGTAGAACAACAATTAGCTTATAGTAAAGATATTGACTTCAATGTTCAGCAACCAAAAAAAAGTCCAGAACTAGAAGATTATACACCTACAGAACCAATGTCTTTACCTAATGAATCAAAGACTTTACCGAATCAAACAATGCCTGCATATCTTAATAGCATGTATGATAGTAATTCTAATAGTCCTTTTATGAGAAATTCAATCTATCCTAATGTGTCTGTAGCTAAAAGTGAGTTTGCTAGTAGACCTGGAGAAACAGAAACCAATGTTGATCGTAAAATTAAAAAGGAAACCAGAAAATTCAATTTTGTATTACTAATTATATATGCATTAATAATTGGAGTGGTTGGCTTCGTAGGTTATAACTATTATATTAAATCTAATGACTTCTACCTAGGTAAAACAGAAATTAATTTAGCTCAAGGCTCATCATATGAAGATAAAATATATCGTAAAGGCGTAGTTGAAGATAGCAAAGACTTTACTTTTACTAGTGCTGATGATAATATTGCATCCGTTGATTCTAAAGGAGTTATTAAAGGTAACAGTGAAGGAACTACTACAATAACTGTTAAAAGTAATAAAACTAAAAAAAGTAAAGTTGTAACAGTCAAGGTTATTAATGTTGTAATCAAAGACTTCACAACAGACTTTGAAGAACGAACAGTAGCTTTGGGTAATAATGTTACCATTACACCAATTATTAATAATCAATCAGACATAACAATGGATCTAGTATGGACTAGTAGTGATGAATCAGTAGCGAAAGTAACTAATACAGGTGTTATTCAACCTATTAAAGAAGGCCGAACTATAATAACAGTTAGTGTTCCTAACACGGAACATAGCGCCACAATAGAAATTGTCGTAGTAAAAAAATAAGAGATATCAAATGAAGTGATATCTCTTTTAATTACATACATAAACAATATAATTAGTAAACTCTTTACTAGGACAATCAAAAGTTATTTTATCTTGACGAGAAGTAATTATAACTATATTATTTTCTATCTGGCTAGGATAAGAAAAATATACATTACCAATTCTATCAATATTTTGAAACATTGAATTTTTATCTTGAATTGATACATTATCTATATAATACATTGAATCAATTTTATTATAAAATAAATAACTAATATAATTTTGATTATTAATAGTTATATACATTTTATCATAATTAATACTATTACTATATTCTAAAGCATCGTCAAGAGAATAATTAGTTATAGGTGTTAAGTAATCTTGATAACCTGTAAAATAATACATAATAAGACATAAAAAGATAGATATATATATTCCATAGATATGACGTTCAATTTGAAAGTTTTGTATAATATTTATAAAGCCATATATAACATAAGTAATTACTGGAAACCAAATAATATTAGTATGTGTTGATGATGGCCTTAAAAATAATCCTAGAATAATACTCGTTATAAATAATATATGCGTTATTTTAATAATTAAATGATTACATTTACGAGCTTTTATAAATCCATAAAGAAATATAGGTAAAGAAATAGTATAATATAAACCAAAATAAGGTATTCCACCATATACTCTATCACTTACTTGGAATAAGACAGTTCCAAATAAATCCATAATATTATATCCAAATCGCGTTAGAATATTGTCATAAGGATTAAATAAAGTTGTGGATGCCATACGATTAACATATAGCATAGGAATTGTTATTGGTCCAAGATGAATAGTTCCTAGATTGAAGAAATTAACAAATGTATATAATATCATTGGTAAAGCAACTATACCTGTAAGACTAAAATATAATAAAGCATGATTCCATTTAAGCATTTTTTTCTTTATTAAATAGCCATACAAAATAACTAAGAAAACAGGTATAAATAGATAACTAGTACCATAAGCATAGGTACTAATACCTAATATTATAGATCCTAAAAGATAATATTTTTTCTTATTATTTTTTATTCCTAAATATAAAAGAATTACTCCATATAAAACAATATCTGGAAAAATATTAGATTCTAGTGCCCAACGACTTTTAACGATATGCCAAGGCATAATAGCTATCATAAAAAGCGCTAATAAACTATACTTATGATTTAATTCTTTACGTGTAAATAAATATATAACAAGTAAAGTTAAACATCCTATTAAAGCCATAACTAAGCGTGTTGATAAAACATTTAAACCCATTATTTTAATAAATGGTATAGATAAGTATGCATATAAAACATTTTGTCCACTACCCCAAGATATAAAATTAACGGGATAACTCATTCCATTACGATCAACACCATGCTGAATTAAAGAAAAAGCTTCATAACCAATTGAAGCTTCATCAGATTGAAGTCCTATTGGATATTTATCAATAAGATATAGCCTAACAAAACATCCTACTAATAAAATAACAAAACATAAGATATAATACACCTTATGTTTTTTATCATTAAGCATATGAACTAATGGCCATATAGCAAATACTAAAGATACAATAATACTAATAATAAAACCCATAAAATCCCCTACATAAATAATAATACTAAACTACCTATAATAGCGCAATAAATAACAAAATATATTAACTTACCTTTATTAACAACTTGTCTAAACCACTTAGTAACTAACATCGTTATAATCATTGCGACTAAAGCCGATATTACATAATAGATAATAATCGTACTTGATAATTGCTTAGTAAATAAATCCCCTACTTCTAACATGGTAGCAGCTACACTCATTGGCATATATAACATAAAAGAATATTTGAAGGCTGTATCTCTCTTTAAATCTTGTGTTAAACCTCCAACAATAGTTGATCCACTTCTACTAATTCCAGGAAATAGTCCTAATATTTGAAAACAGCCAATCATTAAAGCATTCTTCCATGTAATATCATGATCATTTTTATGCCCTTTAAAATTACGAATAATAAATAGTAATAAAGCTGTAATTAATAATGATATACCTACTATTTTAACATTATTATCTATTTTAGCAAACAAATCTAATTTACTAACTATTAAACCTACGATACCAGCAGGAATACATCCTAAAACAATTAACCAACAATATTTATAATTAGCTTTATACTCTTCTTTTCTTGTTGTTAAATATCCAAAGAAACTTTTAACTAACTCTATAATATCTTTTCTAAAAAGAATAATAATACCTAATAAACTACCCAAATTAGTTATAATAGCGATAGTATCAAAATCTATATCTAAATTAATTAAATGTTTAAATATTAATAAATGTCCACTTGATGAAACAGGAATAGTCTCTGTAAGTCCTTGAATAAATCCCATCAAAATATATTTAAGTAAATCTATTATGTTCATATAATCACCTAATCCATTATATCGTAATTTTAATAAATTTAAAACCGATATAATAAAATTAATTAGGTGAATTATGTATAAATTATTTTTTAATATAATTGGATGCTTGTTAACTATTACAGGAATAATCTTTATGATAGGTTATTTAAATATGTTAGATGTAGGATATTCTTTTTTAGAGTATCTCCATTTTATAATTAAACATGGAGAATTATTTACATTATTATTGGGAATAATGATATTAGTATTTAATAACTTAGGAGGAAATAAATGAATTATATATATGATATATATTTAAATTTTAATAAAACCTATTATGATTTTTATGAATGGAATAATAATGATAAAGTAATGCATATTAAAAAGATACCCCTTTTTAAAGTAAGTACTAGCAATTTAAAGAAAATGATATCTAATAAAATAATTATTAGTAATGATATATTTAATAGTATTAAAAATAAAACAGATATTTATAATAGTAAAGAAAAACTATCTTCTTTAATTATTACGGACTCTAAAAATGTTTTTGCGCTTAAATTAGATAAAAATGGTGAGACGAGCGCTACTTCATCCCTCTTATTAGAAGATGAATTAGATATTATCGCTTTTAGTTTAAAAACTAAAGAACATAATATTGATTATAAAATAGTATGTAAAAATAAATATTTATTAAGCACGAGAAAAGAAATTGATGAAAAAAAATATGTTTTAAATATTTTAAATAAAATATCGTATGATACTTTAAAATATTTATATTATGACTATTTTAATAAAGAAGAAGAAAATAAAGATATTATGCTAAAAGAACTATTAAAAGAAGTTCAACATAACTATACTTTAAATAATCATATTTATAATCTTTTAAAACCTATAACTACTAATTAAATAAAGAATATGTTATGATAATACCAGTAGGTGTTAGTATGGAATATGTAGTAAAAATAATTGATTATGATCATCAAGGAAGAGGTATTGCTAAAATAGATAATAAAATTGTTTTTATTCCTAATACAATAATTGATGAAGAAGTAAAAATAAAAACAGTAGATAATAAGAAAAATTATATGGAAGGTATAGTTATTAATTATCTAAAAGAAAGTCCTATAAGAAGAAAAGATATATGTCCATATTATGAAAAATGTGGAGGATGTAGTATAATGCATCTACCATATTCTGAGCAATTAAAATATAAACAAAATAAAATAAATAACATTTTAAAAAGATATTTAAAAATGGATATTAAAGTAAAGGCTATTATTCCAAGTGATAATGAATTTTATTATCGTAATAAGGTAACTCTTCATGTTGATAATAATCATAATGTAGGATACTATGAAAATAAAAGCAATAAAATTGTTAAAATAGATCAATGTCTATTACTAGATAATAAATTAAATGAATACATAAAAAATATAGAAAAAATAACTAAAGATATTACTTTGCGTACTAATGGCGTTAAAGTCCTAGATGATAACTCCACTATTATTAAAACCATTGGTAATTATAAATTTAATGTATCTTTAGAATCATTCTTTCAAGTTAATGATAATGTAACATATAAAATGTATGAAAAAATAAAAGAATATGCACATGCTACTAAAAAAGATAATATATTAGATTTATATTGTGGAACAGGCACTATAGGTATATATCTAAGTAATACTTGTCATGAAGTATTAGGTATTGAAATAAATAAACAAGCTATTATAGACGCTAATAAAAACAAAGAATTAAATACTATTAAAAATATCTCTTTTATTGCTGATGATGTTAGTAAAGTTATAACTAATCTAAACTTTAAACCTGATATTATAATAGTTGATCCTCCAAGAGCAGGATTAGATCATATAGCTATAGATACAATAATTAAACTCCATCCTCAAAAAATAATATATACATCATGTGATCCTATGACTTTAGTAAGAGATCTAAATATATTAAAAGAATATTATCAAATAAAAGAATTAACACCATTTGATATGTTTCCTAATACTTATCATATTGAAAGTGTTGTTTTATTAGAAAGAAAATAGAATCAATGATTCTATTTTTTATATTAACATTTTTATACCCATAATTATAAGAATAACTCCCCCTACTATACTAGCTTTACTTCGATATCTTTCTTTAAATAACTGACCTACTTTCGTACCTAAAAAAGATAAAATAAAAGTAACAATAAAAATAATAATAACAGCATTTAAAATATTAACATCTAATAAAGAAAAAGTTGTACCTACTGTCAAAGCATCAATACTAGTTGCTATAGAAGGCATTAACATTTTCTTAAATGATACATCATCATCTAAATGATAATCATCTTTACTTAATGCCTCTTTTAACATATTAATACCTAATAAAACTAATAATATAAAAGCAATAATATGTCCATATTTTTTAATATGATCACCTATATTATTACCTAAATAATAACCAATAAGTGGCATTATTAATTGGAATGTAGCAAAATATAAGGCAATAATAAAAGCTTTATTCCAATTCATTACTTTCATACATAAGCCTTTACAAACAGCTATTGAACAAGCATCCATACCTAATCCTATACCAACTAATAAAAGTTCTATAATAGTCATTTTATCACCTATAATATCAATATATTAGTTATAACAATGTAAATATGCCAAATGATATAAAATAAAAGATATAAAAGTAATATTTTTCTAAATTTATATAAATTAAATGTCAATAAAAATAAAGTAATAATACTAAAAATAATAACGATTAAGCTGATAAAATATTCATGATATAAAAAGAAAAGAAAACACCAAATACTATCTAATAATAAGTGTAATTTATATAAATAATTAATATCTAACGATAATAATTTAATATGCTTATTATATATAATACTGATATTTAAAAGAAAAATAAATGCTAAAAAAGTAAATACCCTTTTGTTAGGTAAAAAATTATAGCTAATAAAAGCATAATTATAATAATTAGATAATAAACTAACTATATAAAATAAAATAATAGGATATATAATTACTAAAATATTTTTAATTATTCTTTTCATACATATCATCTATACTATCTTACGATTTAATAATTAAAATATTCTTTTTGGCACTCTTTATTGACAAGTGCTAAAAAGAGTGCTACAATTAAGAAGTACAAGAAAGAAGGAAATAAATATGAGTAAAAAACAATTTAAAGCTGAATCAAAAAAACTATTAGACTTAATGATTAACTCTATTTATACAAATAAAGAAATATTTTTAAGAGAATTAGTATCTAATGCCAGTGATGCTATAGATAAATTACACTATCGTTCATTAACAGATAAAAAAGTTAAAATAAATACTGATGACTTTGCTATTAACGTTGTAATAGATAAAGATAAACGTACCTTAACAATATCTGATAATGGATGTGGTATGACTAAAGATGAATTAGAGACTAATCTAGGTACTATTGCAAAAAGTGGCACTCTAGCTTTTAAAGAAGAAAATAATCCTAAAGATTTAGACATTATTGGTCAATTTGGTGTAGGATTCTACTCTGCTTTTATGGTTGCTGATAAAATACAAGTTATTAGTAAAGCTTATGGTAGTGATGAAGCTAATATATGGGAATCTGAAGGTGCTGATGGCTATAGTATTGAAAAATGTGATAAAGATACCTATGGTACATCTATCATCTTAACTATTAAAGAAGATACAGAACATGATACCTTTAGTGATTACTTAGATAATAACAAAGTAAAAGATATCATAAAGAAATATTCTGATTATATTCGTTATCCAATTAAAATGGATATTGAAGAAGAACAATTAAAAGAAGGAAGTAAAGATGAATACGAAACAGTAACTAAGAATATAACTGTTAATAGTATGTTACCTTTATGGAAAAAGAATAAAAAAGAAATTACTGATGAAGAATACAATAATTTCTATCATAATAACTTCTTTGACTATGCTGATCCATTAAAAACAATTCATACATCTGTTGAAGGGTTATGTAGTTATAATGCCCTATTATATATACCAGATCATGCACCATATGACTTTTATACCAAAGAATATGAAAAAGGATTACAACTATACTCTAATGGTGTCCTAATTATGGATAAGTGTAGTGATTTATTACCAGACTACTTCAGTTTTGTTAAAGGACTAGTTGATAGTAGTGACTTATCACTTAATATCTCAAGAGAAACATTACAACAAGATCATCAAGTTAAATTAATTGCTAAAAATATTGAAAAGAAAATTAAAAAAGAACTTGAAGATATGTTAGCAAACGATCGTGAAAAATATGAAAAATTCTACGAAGCATTTGGTATGCAACTAAAATTTAGTGTCTATAATAACTTTGGTATGTATAAAGATACCCTAAAAGATTTATTACTTTTCTATTCATCTAAACAAGGTAAACAAATTACATTAAAAGAATACCTTGATAACATGAAAGAAGGACAAGATAAAATATATTATGCCTGTGGTGAAACACATGATAAAATTGACTTAATGCCTCAAATAGAACAATTTAAAGATAAAGACTTTGATGTTCTATACTTAACAGAATATGTTGATGAATTTACAGTTCAAGCCATGATGGAATATGAAGGTAAGAGCTTCGCTAACGTATCTAGTGAAAATTTAAATCTAGATGATGAAGAAAATAGTAAGAAAGTTGAAAAAGAAAACAAAGACAATAAAGAAATGCTAGAACTTATGAAGACAACCTTAAATGATGATGTTCATGAAGTAAGATTCACTAGTCGCTTAAAGAAACATCCAGTTTGTTTAACAACTGAAGGTCCTATATCTATCGAAATGGAAAAAGTAATGCGTGCTATGCCAACTGAAGAAAAAATAAAAGCATCAGCTATTCTTGAAATAAATGAAGCACATCCTATTGCCGAAAAAATAAAAACATTATACAAGAAAGACAAAGATGAATTAGCTAAATACACTAAAGTATTATATGCTCAAGCACGATTAATTGAAGGATTACCACTAGATAATCCAACAGAAATAAGTAACATTATCTGTGATATGATATCAAAATAGCTAGTAACACTAGCTTTTTTTATACACTTTATTGACAAATATTAGTTACTTAAACAAGAATTATCAACAAAATATTTAAATATCTATGTTATAATTATAGTGATAAAGTATCGAAAAGAGTTGATAGTATGTCTTTAATAGAAAAATATACTAAAAAATATGGTCGTGCCTTTGCTAAACAAACTATCCAAGCATATATGCGTAAACAAAAATTTAATGGCATTGAAGACTTTATGAAAAAAAATCCTACAATGAAAGATTTTGAACAAAACTCTCACTTATTAGGCATAATTAGAACACATGGATACTTCATCTTAAATGAACAAGAATATCAAGAAATAATGGAAGAAATTCGTAAAGAGGAAGAAGAAAGAAAGAAGCTTCAAACAGATAATATTAAAACCAATATGGTTAATGGTCACGAAATAGTAACTTATACAGATCAAAATACAGGAGAACAAATAACAGTAGATAATACCGTTTCTAATCGTGATATAAAAGATCAGATGGCTGATGTTCAAAAAGAACATAAACAATTTCAACAGGAAAACGCTAATAACACCTTAAATGTTATGAATTATATGCAAGATAAAATTAAAATAACTCCTGACACTGTCGCATCAAATGAAGTTAATATGAATCTTGCAAATAATGAAGAAAGAGAAATCGCTATAGCTGCTAAAGCCTTTGAAAAAGAAATAGGTCATCATGTAGATATTGATTTAAATAACAAAATAATATATGATAATGGTATGATATATTCAATAGAGAAACGTGGAGAACAATATCAGGTTATTTCTCAAGGTCATGAAAAAGTTGAAAAACAACAAAAAGGACCTCAACTAGTAAAGAAGCCTAAACCTCCACAAGCTGCTTAAAAGAAAGGGGTAAAACTATGAATAATAATGTAAATAATGGAGGATATAATCAAGTACCACAAGGTATGCCTTATCAAGGCCAACCAATGCCACAGGCACCTATGCCTCAAGTACCTGTTCAACCTGTAGCGCCTATGCCAGTTGCACCACAACCAGTCACAATGCCTCAACCAGTAGCAACGACTCAAGCACAAGAACCACAAGCACCTACACCTCAAGTAGCACAAGCTATGCCTACACCACAGGTAGCTGCTCCTGTTACTACAGAAGTTGTTGAACCTGTACCAGAAATTGATTTAAATCCTACTCCACAACAAGATGCTGTACAGCCTTCAGTTGTTGAGGATCTACCTACAGAAGAAAGTGCCACTGGAGACGATATAACATTTGATTATAATGCTTTATATGGTATACAATCAGAGGATATCAAGGATATAAATGTGGAAGAAGAAAAAAAGCCTGTCTTTACAGAGCAAAATATCGTTATTGATGATCGATATACCCAAGAAAGAGTTGTTGATGATGTAACACCTGAATTCAATATGGATGATTTAGCAGGTACTAATAAAAATCAAGGACAACAACTTACTTCTAAAATACTAGATGAAAAGCAACAAGATAAAGCCGATACAAGAAGAAGAATATTATTTATTGGTGTATTAACTATCTTAATAATTGTCTTTATGACATTAATACTACCATTATTTGTATAAGAAAAGTAGACGCTTGTCTACTTTTTTATTTTATATTTAAACTTTCTATATGCTTCACTACATCTAATTCTGGATGAGCTTTTTTATAATTATTAAGCATAGTATTATCAGTATCAACTAATTCAATTAAAATATACCCTTCAAAATACCTTATTCTATTTTCAATTAAACTTTCCATTGAATTAAACTCTTCATTATTATAATAGTATATATTTCCTTTAGCCTTATCTATTTCATTATTTGCAAAAATATAATGCCATGCCTCTATTTCTACTTTCTGTCCATTTTGATATAAGTAATAATGAAATCCCGCTTCTAAGTTATTATCATAACTAAACTTTTCTTCTTCTTTCATATATGTAATTAATGTTTCATAATCTACTAGATAAGAAAAAGGATAAGGATTTTTTTTAAATTCTTTAATTAAGAAATAAGTAAGAATAAAAGCAATTATCCACACTATTCCAATTATTGTAAGCATTATACCACTGTTATTAGCATCAAATTGAGATAATATAACTATTGATAAAAATATAGGTATAACATAAATCAAAGATAAGAATATTATTAAAGTTTTATTAGTAGAGCCTATCTTCATACTATCTTCTCCTTATATAAAATATCTATCATAAGTATGAATTTATTATATAATATTATTCTATTTTTGACAATCTATTAATATGGACTGGATATTAATTTAACTCTATGTATTCATACATATAGACACTTATCTCTTTTGTACCATTTAATAATTCTTTTTTATATGGATGATGAATATGACCATGTATATGATATGGCACTTTATTTTTAAATAGATAATATGTAATACCAAATAATCCTTGATGAGCAGGATTTCTACTCATATTACTATCAAAACTATTATCATGACTTACTAATATATCAACACTAGGTTTATCATTTAAAAATAATATACTTTCTCTTTGGGTAAATGATGGAAAATTAGATGGTTTATATTTAAAACTACCTTGTATCCCTAATATTGTTGTACCATTAATATTAATAATCTTACCATTAAGATTATTGATATTATGCTCTTCTAAATAATTATGATCATGATTACCCAATAAGCCATAAATCTTACTATTATCTATATATTTTAAGATTATAGAAATATCATTAGAATGATGATCTCCTAGTAATAAACATATATCATATGATTTATGTTGCTCTACAAATTTTTTGAACTGTTCTTCATTTAAACAATTATGAGTATCACTTATAACAATCATCTTTATTTTTTTGTTATATGTACTAGCAGCACCATACATTTTTAACAGTTTTGTTTCTTGATTCATAAATCTCTTATCAAAAGAATACATATTCTCTTCATTTTCTTTAGTAATTAAATTAAAATAATCTTCAGTTGATTCCTTTTTTAACTTAAATAATTCTAATAATTTCATATTTATTTTTCCCATCTTTTTAAATGATTGTATCAAATTTCTTTATAACTAGCAATAAAGTTTAAATATATATATTTGCAAAATAAAAGTAAGTTATCGACCACTTTTTGATGTCATACTATTAAAATTGGTCAATAACTCGCTATTTTAGGCTTTTTTATAAAAATAATTCTTGACCTAGCATCAATAAATCATTAGTTAAATTATTCAATTCCTTTATTTTTTGAACAGTCGTATTATTTTGATTAGCTATTTTATATAATGTATCTCCATTTTGAACTATATATATTCTCTTAGTTTTAGGAATAATTAATTTTTGATTAACAGATAATAAATTATTTGTAATATTATTAGCTTTTTTTAATTCATCAACACTAATACCATACTTTTTAGCTATACTATATAAAGTATCTCCAACTTGAACAGTATATGTATCAATATCAATATTTGAACTAGGCTTTATTATAAGTTTTTGTCCTTCATATATTTCATTACTAGTTAAGTTATTTAATCTTTTTAATTCTAAGACTGTAATATTATTATTACGAGCAATACTATATAAGGTATCACCTTTCTTAACTAAGTAATAATTATCATTGTTACTAATAACAGGTATTTTTAATCTTTGACCTATTGATAATTCATTACTACTTAAATTATTTAATCTTTTAATATCATTTACTGTTGTATTATACTTATTCGCTATACTATATAAAGAGTCTCCTTGTTTAACAATATATATCCCCTCTTCAATAGTTCCTCCCTTAATATAATTAAGTATACCTTGAACAGCTGCTTCAGCATATTTCTGCCAATTATTTTTTATTTGCGCTACATCATCTTTAGTACTATCTAAGAAGCCATATTCAATGGTAATACTTTCTGTATCTCCTGTATTTCGTTGCATAAAGTAATAGTCTTTATTAGGATTAACAGTTGATTTTCTTTGATATACTCCTCTTATATTTTGTCCTGCTTTAGCTAATTCATCTAAGATACTATTAGCTAATGTATCATTATTACGTAGAGCATATATAACTTCTGAACCATCACCACCTCGCACTACTTGGTATTATCAAGTAATTCTTCCATAAGACAAATAATTTATTTGTATGTTGTGTGTCCATTGGGCACACTAGCTTATTTTGACAGTTTCTGATATACATGTTATAATTCGGTTACTCAATAGAAAGGAGGTATAAACTTTATGAATTATGACTTGTACTATTCAATGAAATACTTGTATGAGTTAGAAACTAGATATAATTTGGCTAACAACATAATAAAGGTTATGTATGGTTACATGAGCCCACAGCAATTGTTTTACTACACAAGTAGAGATGAACTAATTAAACAAATTCTTTTTGAATATGTTTAGAGTAAAGGATAGGGTAAAATGAAAAAAATAGTAATTTAAAAGCACACTAGTTAGATTGAGAGTATGCTTTTATTGTAGCTAATTTTAAGTTTTGGTCCAATGGACCAAAAGATAAGCAAATTATTTATTTCCGGACTAGTCCGGAAACTTCCGCTCTTTACCGGATTATCATCTTTTTAATTTATATTTTTTTAATATCATTATTTAATTTTATTCATTTTTTGGAAAATTTGTTTCTAATAATTCATTTAGTTTTTCCAAGCTATGATATCCATTTCTATACAAAATTTCTATTATATCTCCACCTGAAATAATAGAAATTGGATGCCCATCTTCAATTATTTCCTCATATGCTTGCTTAGCAACAAATGAAGTTGTTACTAAAACCCCAAATTGTCTATGCTTTATTCTTGAAATTAATCTTGATGTTTCCTTTACCCCAACTGAATCATTCTCATTATAACATTTTGCTTCTACAGCAAAAAAAGTTGTTAATGGCCTTTCAGATTTGCTCATAATCCTATATTCACCTATACCATCTCGTCCACCATCTCTTGTAGGTCTAGTATTATCAAGTTTAATTATATTACCATCAGATAAAGTTGAAATAAAAATAGCAAAGGGTTCAAATCTAGTTGAATCTTTCTTATTCTGTGAATTATAAAAATAATTATATATTTGTTTTAACATTTTCTTCTTTAATGGATCCTGTGGTAATTGTTCTTCTTTACTTCGTATCTCACTTAATCTTCTTGATTCTAAAGGTGTATACTTTCCGCTATCAATCCATCTTTTATATGCAATTGGAGCATAAATACTCTCATAGCAAATTCCTTGCTTTATGTCTTCTAGCCATTTAAGATTGATCCTTTCATCATTTGGTTTATCAAATGACCCCTCACTCGTATCTAAAACTGTAAATAAGGCTTTATAATTTTGAAATCTTTCTTTATTCCCCTTTGATGCCCACATTGCAACTAAAAATTCTTTTTCATTAATATTTGGATAGCCTGGAACTAAAAGTCCTCTATACTGTACTCCGCGATTTTCTTTATTATTTTCAAACAAAAAAATAGGTTGTATTTTCATTCTTTCTTCTCTTGTTCCATAACTTAGTTTGTCATATATTTCTTTTAAAAATTTATTTCCCATTTTTGAATGTAATTCAAACCCAGGCTCTTTATTATCACCATAATATGTATATAATCCTATTTCATTATCAAAATAATCCGGCCAATCCACATCACTTTTAGTTGAATGAATTACATAGTATGACTTTCCTTTGCATGGCCTAAAACCTCCACCATTCCTTACTTTCATTAGTAAGGACATTGCATCTTGATACCCTCCATTTTGATATATTGTATCAATATTAATATATTCTTGTTTAGGGATATCTTCGTATTTAATAATCCTCGACATATTATCACCTATACAAATTATATCATAAAAATAGATAGGAAAGCCCTATCTATTACTTATATTAGAATATTCTTATCAATATAATCTATTTGTTTAAATATTTCTTCTAATACATTAACAACAATACTATTACCTGCCATCTTGTTTATTTTATCTCTTGTAAAAATGCTACCTCTTTTATTAATCAAAAAATTGTTGTTTATTAATTTATTATAATCATCTTCATCAAAGCCCATAAACAAAAAGCATTCTCTTGGTGTAATATATCTAAAATTACTCATACCTTTTTTCCCATTGTTAAAATCTATTACTCCAGAATTAGGATGTCTATCTTGCTTAGTAGTTAAAGTAGGTGCTATTTTTGCAAACTTTCCTGCAGCATATAATTTTTCATTATCTCTATAAATATTTTTGCGTGAAGTAGTATCCTTAGGTTGACTTTCTTCTGCTTCTTTTTTATAGATTGGATTAGAATAATCTATCTTCAAAATATCTTCAATATGAATTTCGTTTCTATTTAATTCTTTAGGATCTTTAATTTTTCTTAAATCATTTTTTTGAAAATAATCGTCAACTTTTTTCTTCAACTTTTTATTATTCCCAACATATACACTAATCATGTATGCTCTTACCCTTTTTTGAGGGATTCCAAAATAAACTGCATTTAAAGGAAAAACATAATTAGCGTATCCCATACCTTTTAATGATCTTTTCCACATATCAAAATTTGCTTCATGTTTTTTGGACATAATATTTCTTACATTTTCCATTAAAAGGAATTTTGGCATTGAAAGATTTTGATGCTTTCTCTCTAATAATATCCTTTCAATTTGCCATAACATACTAGATCTATTATTTGCATCTCTATCAATGCCACTATTATTGCCATGCCAACAACCAGCCAAAGAAAGGTCTTGACATGGAAAAGAGTACGTTAAAATATTCATATCATTTGGTAAATCTTCACCTTTTATATCAGTTACACTAACTAAATTATGTGATCTATCAATTGAAAAACACAATCTTTTTAAAAAATTAACATTTTGTCTTTCTAACTGACCGGCTTTAGCCGGCTGTTTTCCATCAAAACTCAAAGTATATTTAGAAAGAATCTTTAATAATTCTTCCTTGCTCATTTTTGAATATTTATTTGGTTCAACATAATCACCATTATGGATATAGTCGTATGCTAATATGGCATTAATATCCCAATCAGCAGTATTTAAAATTTTAGAACTTATTTTAGCATTCTTAAGTGCCTTAGCTTGCGCACCTATACCGCTAAATGTTTCTACCATTTTTAGCATTATATGACTCCTCCCTATCTTATAGTATCCATTTTACCAGGTTTTAATTATTTTTTCCAGAGCTAATTAAAAAAATTTAAAATTCTTTTGGCATTCCTTCTTCTATAAGTTTTTCTCTTGTTTGTAAAATAATTGCTGCTTGTTTAGACGATGGTATTCTTCCAGTAGATACAGCTCTACTTGCTAATAGCAATAAATCTTTTTCCATTGGAGTAAGAAATCCTTTTCCTTCTGTCCATTGAATTACTTTATTCCAATAGTCATCTCCATAATTTATAACGGTTATTTCTAAACTCAATTCATTGTCAACTTTTCTTTCCTTTTTTGCAGCAATTTCATCCTGCTTTTCAAAATCCAAGTCAACTAAGTCATTAATAAATTCTTTATCTAGTGGCCAATCCAATGACCTAGCTCTATCCCAACAAGCTTCTTTTTTACACCACTCTGTAACATTTAATATAGGTCTATCTTCTAATGTGATAAAGTTTAATATTGCACGTGATGTTTTTAACAATTGTTTGGACAAAGATGGGTACATTTTTTGAGCATTCCAAATTTTCTTATAATCAATACTCTTATTTGGGTATTTCTTTTTTAATTGATTAATTGTTACAGCAATTGTATAAGTTACAATATTAGCTTTATAAGCTTTTATTTCTTTATACCAATCTTGATCTGCAATCATTTTATCCAAATCTTTAAAAATAATCGCATAAGAAATGATTTTTTTATAATAATAATCATTAAATTGTGTATTTGACTTTTCCCAATCCTTATCTATTTTTTCAGCAAAATATCTCATACTACTTTGAGCACCTTTACTTACTATATGAGGTAAACATTCAAAGGTGTTAATATATTTAGATAAATCCACTTTTTTAATTAATTGATTCTTAGGATTCTTAGTTTGAAACTTAATCCTTTCGGCTTTAGTTAATTTCATTTGTGCTTGTGTATATTGACCTCTAGCTCGCTCATAAAACCAAATAGTGCCAAATTGGTCTCCGTTCTTTGCTGGAGCTATTATTTTTCTAGAATATTCTTCTAATCTAATATGATAAGGGTGATTTGAGAAAAAATCGGCTTCATCAACTTTATTTTGACTATTTGCACATCTTGAAATAGTTGGAATCATTTCTTGGGCCTTATCATGATCAACAATTGAAAGTTTCATAGGAACTGAAATTTTTGCTACGTCTTTCTTATCTTGCAAAACAGCATTTGCTATTGAAGCAGTGGTTTGACCACCATTTATAATTTGTAAATCTTTAATTTTTGTTATTACTAAACCTTTGGAATTGTTTTGTGTTTCTATTTCTGTCGATGTAGCAGCTATACCATTATTATACGCAAAAAACATATTAGGTTCATTTAATATTGTATTTCTTATACCCTTATTTACTTTACCCTTAATACTTAAGAATGAACGCACATTACCTTCTAATAATCTTGAACCATATTCAATATACATATTAGCTAATACATCACCGGGTATTATAGCTAAATACGCATCATATTCATCATTATCTACAGCTTTAACGCATGGAATTCCACCAATATTTGATAAATCTATTTCTATACTTTCCTTACCTAACGTAGAACTATAAATATCATATAATCTTTTTATATCCCATACATTTAATTCTACAATTTTTCCACTTATTGGATCTTTTTTTATATTTTTTACTCTATCACTAAGTTTTCTATCAGTAATTATATAAAATTTAAATTTAACAATATCATTCAAATTATCTGATATATCTTTAGCTAATCCATATCCTATAGAACTTTCTTCAAAACCGCCATTTAAAATAAATCCATCAATACTAGCCTCAATAAGATATCTCATATTATCATAAAGTTTATTTATTTCTGTATTAGTAATATTCGCTGCTTCTACATCACCGGAAAAATCGCTTACTAATAACAAGCATGACTTATCATATGGATCAAAATAATATCCATCCATAACCATTTTTCTTCCGCGTTCGCCGATACCCTCAAAATATCCTTCAGTAAAATCATCAAACTCTTCTGCAGATTCTAAAATATCAACAACTGTATCTACGAACTTGCTTCTTTCGTTAGTATCTTCACTAGCGGCTGATACTTTAACATCTTCTATTAACTCTATTCTATACTCATCCAAATTCATACGAAACCTCTTAATTAATTTTAAAATTTTCAATTTCTTTTATATATAAATCATAACTTACTCTTGCTATTGAATTGGGTAAATCGCTAACTTTAAATCTTGGAAATTCTTCATTTACTTCATAATGGTCAATTGATTTTATTGAATATACATATTTGTCATATTCTAATGTATAAAAATATTTTCTTTCATCAAGTTTTTCCTTAAATACATTTAATTGATGATCGTTTAAAAAATAGCTTTCTATTCTTTGAATATAATCATTTAATTTTATAGGTTCATTAATTGATTCGTTACTTGGTTCTAATTTTACTAGTACTAATTCACCTTTTTCATTTGAATCTAATTGTTCCATTGAACTAATAGTTACAGTCAATGCGTTTTCTCTAATTGTTTTTAGCTCATACCAAGTATCATTTATTTCAAAATCTTTATGAGATAAGGAACTCCCTATCCATGATTCTAAACTTTTATCAATTCCATATTTGTTAAACATGTATTTTTCCAAATAAATGAGTTCTCCTAGTAATCCTCGGACTTCGTTTTCCGATAAAAAAACATTCCTAGGATTTTTAAACATATTAATCCATTTTTTCCATCTTTCAATAACAAAAGCAATTGGTGAATAGTCTTTTAAATTATAAGATTTATCAATTATATCGCTTACAAATTGATAGAATATATCACTAAATGAGTCATCAAGTAAATTAAAACTTAAAACGTAATCTCCATCATTTCTTACTTTCAACTCTACATTAATTAATTTTGTTGATTCATAATCAACATTACACTTGGTTGAAATTATTGCTAACGATTGGTTACCCTTTTCATTATATCCAATATATATATTCATCGGATGGTCAGGATTAATTCTTTTATATGACAACGAATTTTTACACTCATAAAATTTTTCTTTTATTTCATCAATTGTCATTTTCTTCTCCTCCATCTGTATCATATTCTTCCATTTTCTTTAATTCTATTAAATTTATTTTATATTTTGCGTACTTTGTTTCGCTATTTGCCAAAACCGGAAATCCTACACTTATTCCTATTAATATGTTAGAAACTCTAAGTCTTTCTTTTGCTTTAACTTGATCATCTTCTTCTAACACATCTTTCAATTCTATCGGATAAATCATTAATAATGGATTTCTTACATATTCAAAAAATGCTTTTTGTGGCATACTTTTATCTTTATTTTCAGAAATAGAATAAAATTTTTCTTTTATTTTATTAATATCTTTTTCTGCTAGTCCAAATTTAGAATCTTCAGCTGTACCTAATCTATTTCGTTTTCCTGATATTTGAATCAATTCATCACTATGTTTGAATATAAAACTCCTTTTTACACAATGAATTTTTTGACTATTACCTATATCAAAAGTCACATTAGATTCACCATTAATAAATACTACATCCCATTTATTAAGTTCATATCCACCATAATTATTGATAAAATTTTTTATTGTTTCTGTATCGAATGGAAAATTTGCATATGATGCATTGAAATTTGCTAAAAAATCTAGTATTAACTCTTTAGGGACATTTTTATATCCGCGTTTTTTTCCACTTTCTTCAAATATACAATCTTCTGCATCATTAATATCTAATATTAAATTATTTACAACTTCACGATTTTTTTCATTTTTAAATTCATCATTATATAGTTTTGTAGTTTCTAAGAATGTTTCACTTAATGAAACAATTCTCTCTGCATCATTTGCAGTTCTCATTTTATTTCTAGCTGTTACCAAAAGTGAATTAATGTCATTACGAACTCTTAACCCAAATTGCATTGGCGTTTTATCGTTTTCTCTCATTCTTTTTACATCTCTACGTAACTCGTCGGTTGCATCACTAATATGTTGATACCAAGATTTATTGTTTTCGTCCATCCAAATCTTGCATAAATCAGCATAATTTGGTCTATATCCAAACCATCTACCCATTTGCATTAGAGTATCATACATTTTAGAATTTCTATAAAAATAACTTATAATTAATCCTTCTAATGTAAGTCCTCTAGATAGACTCATTCCTCCAACTGCTATTACTCTATATCCTGTATCTTCGTGTTCTTCATAATCTAATTTTGTGAAATTATTACCATTTACAGCAACAACATCTATTGGCATTATAGCTGAATCTAAAATATTTTGTATTTCATCCCATTTGTAATTTAAATAAGAATAATGTTTATTATAAACGTTATATAAAAATTCAATATTATCATCGCTTAAAGCTTTTTCAACTGGCAATTTACTATATAGGTGTACAGAATTTTTAATTTCGTTTAAATAATTAACTATTAGTACACCAAATCTGTCTTGTATGTTTACAAATCTACTAGTATTAACCATCATTGATCTATGTTTTTTATTATCTCCACGTAAATCTCTTATGGCATTAGCAAGTAAAAATTCATTAATAGCTATTTTTAATGTTGGAGACAGCTCGGATACGAAATAATCCTTTTTATGACTTAAAGGGAAATATTCTTCTCCATCATACAAATCTTCAACCATATCTTGATAAAAACCATTTTCGCCAAATACATTCCTAGCACCTATATAATTGGAAGGAGCATCTAACGAATAAATATAATCTTTTGGAAATAAATCTTGTCCAAGCATTTCATCATCCGTATTAGGATCTATAAAGATATTAGCAAATGGAGTCGCTGTAAATCCAACATAACTAGCCTTTTCAAATAGATGCAATAAAGTTCTAATTTGAGTATTAATAGCTGTCGGATTACTTTCCGGATCATTAACATTGATAGATGCATTATCTGCTTCATCGTCAACCATCAATAATGATGTTTCAATAAAATTATGTCCTTCTTTCAAATTAAATAACTTTAACCATTGATTTAACTTTTTTAAAACAGATACATTCTTTTTTAGTACAAACAATACTGGTTCATTTAAAGTATTTAATGTCAATCCAAGTGTTTTAGCAGTTGTAGCATTAAAATCACTACTTTTTGATGTAAAGACTACTGGATGCAATGTGTTATCATATTTTCCAACTCCTATATAATTATTTTCCTTGTTCTTTATCATTCCATTGGAATCCATTCCAATAAAACCCTCATCTAATCTTGATTGTGTCTGTTGTCTAAGTTTTTCAATAGTACCTGTTAATAAAATAACTACCTTATATCCAGCATCAGCCGCCTTACAAATCAAGCCCGTATAATTAGCGGTTTTACCCGATTGAACATCTCCAATAATAAGTCCTCTTCTTTGAAACTTTTTATCTAAAGTGGGGTCCCCTAATAAATCAGTTATTTCATCTGTGACGTTATTCATTGTTCCAACAACATTTGGTGAAAAGCTTTTATCTCTTAATAAATATTCTTTATATCTATTCCAATACCCCATGTTTAAAGTTTTTTTTCGATTCATAAACCATGGAACGAAGTCTTTTGCTGTAATTGACGTTCCCAAATCTAACTTAATTAAATAATCAGCATGAATTTGTTTTCTAACATTATCAATTTCTTCTTCTGTTAAAGGAGTTTTTACAAAATTAGGTGCATGAACAAAATAGTCAATAATATTATCAATTTCATGCTCATTCATCCCTCTGTTATCATAAACATAAGTTGTAACTAGATTTTTTAATTTTTCTTCATTACTATTCATTATTACCTCCGATTTTAAACTTATCAATCAATTCTTTATAATTACAGTATGGTTCGCTTTTTAGTAAGCTTTCCAAAACGCTACTTTTATTTAAACCCATTTTTTCGCTATAATCTAAAGAATCACATATTTCGTTATACATTTCTTGTATTTCATCTTCATTTGCATTTTTGGGTTCCTCATTTATTTTTCCTTTTGATGCATCTATATACAATGACGTAGATGGAAACATCTTTTCCAAGTTTGTAATCAATTTATCAAAATATTTTAATTGATTGGCATCTAAAGATTCTTCAAACAATTGAATTTGTGGAAGATCACGATTAATTTTATATTCATAGCAATTATCTCTTAATTCGACTCTTTCCCAAATATAATTAATATCTTTGTTAACTGTTTCTTTTCTTCCTCTATATTCATGAACTGCTTTACTCTTAAATATAGACTCTTCTATACAAGAATATAGATTCTTTTTTATTGCATCAGGTAAATGAACAGTACTTTTTTTTATATCTACACCCCAAACTTCGTCTAAATCATTTGGAATGTCTACCATGACTCTCGCTAATTTGCTTAGTTCTTCTTTACGAGTTAGCCTAAACCAACTCCCCCAATATATTAATCTTTTATTTCTATAAATGTAAAATCCTTGATTAGTTCTCAAATCTTCTTTTCCACCAACTTTTTGCAAATCTTCAGAAGTTAGTTTGTTGATGTAAGGTAGAATGTATGGTTTAATTCTAATTTTACTATTATTAATTGTTATAAATTGCTCAGGTAAAGGTTGAGTTCCACGATTGCTAGATAAAAAAGGATCTCTAGGGATTATCTTATTATTGTTTACATATATATCTACACCATCATTTAAAAATCTATGAAAAACTAATGATAAATGATCTATAGTAGAGTTCATATAACTATTTATAGTTGTATTTAGGTCATACGTCGATGAAGAAATTCTATCAAAATCTTCTAGCATTACATATGTTCCATTTGATAACGATTTTAATAATTCTATTTGAGGTAATGAATTTATTTCTTCATTACCATATTCCAATAACATCCATTCTTTTTTTTGGATTATATAATTTAAATCCCATGAAAAACATGATATCAATCCGTTTTTTTTGCTAGCAACTACTAACTTTCTACATTGTGATAAAGATGCAGATTTCATTCCTAATCCAAATCTACCAAGATCGTTATTGGTTCTTTTTTCTAACGGATTCTTAGCACCATACCTTAGAGCTTCTTCTAGTTCATCTCTGTTCATCCCATGACCATTATCTAAAATAATTAAATATGGGTTATCTATAGGGCTTAGTAAAATATCAATTCTTGATGCTTCGGCACTTATGCTATTATCTATTAAATCTGCAATTGCCGTTTCAAACGAATAACCTAATGATCTCATAGATTCAATAAGATTTGGCGCAAATGGTATACTTTTTCTTTCTCTCATATTAACACCTCTATACAACTTACATTCGACATATTTATTATAGCATATGTTGCATGACATAATAAGACAAGAATAGACTAATTTATATATTTTAAATTTTTATTTTACTTACAATTCAAATTGAATGTTTTATGTAAATAATATCTACTTTTTACTATAACAATTATCGAGCAAGCACTGAATTTGTATTACATATACAAAATTCGTATTTTTTTGTTCTACATAAAAAAATAATTGATGGGGAATTTCCCAATTCCTTTTTAAAGTTTTTAATATAAAGCGTAGGTTCTACCATCTATCATAAAATTTACCACCTTTTTTACCGCATAATTTACCACCTTTTTTACCCTTGAAAAAGATATCCAACATGATAAAATATAGTAAAATTGAAAAATTGTGCAAAGAGGAACTGAGTTTCTCTTTTTTTCATGCAACAATTTGAAAGGAGGATATTATGGATAGTTTTATAATGATTCCATTAAGTGTTTTAGATTCATCATTACCAACTAAAGCTATTTTATTATTTGGTCTACTCATGTCTAATTCAAAGCAATATGGTTATGCTTATGGTAGAAACCAATACTATGCTGAAAGATTGAATTGCTCTACTAGAACTATTACTAAATTACTAAAAATATTGGAAGATCATTATTACATCACAATAGAAGATGGTCAATCTTTTAAAAGAAGAATCAAAATAAATCAAGAACGTCTTACTAATTAGAACTTTACTTTGTTGTTGATAGAAAATTTTTTCTATCACAATAAATAATTATAAGAGATAAGAAAATAAATAATAAGGTTTTAAGGCCTTGTATCTTTAAGGAGAAATTATGGAAGAAGATATTATTGTATATAGTGGAAGAATTTCTAGCATTAGAAGAAACGTTGATAAACAATACATTTGGTTTGATATAGGAAAATTAGAATTTTATACAGATAAGGATGGAATAGTGAAATCTAATTCATCCTTTTTTAGTGCAAGAATTAATCGTTGTTATGAGAATAAAATTAATATTCATTTAAATGACAAAGTTACCATTCGTGGAATTCCTAAAGGATATGTCGATAAAAGAGGATTTAGACAAAACTATATCCATGTACTTGAATACAATGGTATTAGTCTCAACATAGATTTAGAAGAAAAATTTGGAATTGATACTGATGGTACTCCTTTATGGGATGGAAAAAGATGTGAATCTATTTTAGCAACTAAAGAAGAACAAGACGAAATGGATCAACTAATTAAAAGTATTACAGGTGATGCTAATGAATAACACTTATTCTAAAAACATAAATTTAAGTATGGATAAGGATAAAAAAGAAATTTTTAAAGAAATAATTATTAAATATTTAATTAAGCAAATAACTGAAAATAATTAATTTACACATTTGCTTATTTTTTTTGAATCTAATACAATGCTCTTGTCTTATGGAAGATAAGTAGCATGAAAAGGAGGGAAACAATGAATAATAGTTACTTATCTAATTTAGATTATAATGCTGGTATTTATATTCGGCTTTCTCAAGAAGATAAAGATAAGAAATATGAATCTGATAGTGAAAGTGTCTCCAATCAAAAAGAAATATTGAGAAATTATTGTAAGCATAATGGCTTTAATTTAGTAAATGAATATGTTGATGATGGTTACTCTGGAACTAATTTTGATAGACCTGGATTTGCAAAAATGATTGAAGATATTAAAGCAAAAAAAATAAATCTTGTCATTGTAAAAGATTTATCACGATTAGGTAGAGATCATGTTATGACTGGTTATTATATTGAAACTTATTTTCCAGAAAATAAAGTAAGATTTATATCTATTGTTGAAAACTATGATAGTATGAAAAATCAAGCTAGTAACGATTCATCTACTTTTATTATTGCTTGTAATGATTATTATAGTAAACAAAACTCTTTAAAAGTTCGAAATGTATTAGATTCTAAAAGAATAGCAGGTAAATTTATAGGTAGTAAACCTTGTTATGGTTATATGAGAGATCCAGACGATAAAGGTCATTTAATTCCTAATCCTGAAGTATGTGAATATGTTAAAAAAATATTTGAATGGAAAAGTAATGAAATAGGGATTAGTGAAATAGCAACTAGATTAACCAAGTTAGGTGCACCAACACCTGCTGAATATAAGAATATGCCTCTATCACCAAGAGTAAGAAAAAAAGATGAATGGTCAGCTCATTCTGTATATAATATTTTGAAAAATCGAATGTATACAGGAGATATGGTTCAACATACTCAAACCAATGTAAGTTATAAATCAAAGAAAAAAATAACTCTTGATGAGAATCTATGGATTATTGTTGAAAATACTCATGAACCATTAGTAGATAAAGAAACATTTATGTTAATTAATCGAAAGAAGAAAAATAAAAATAGAACTTATCAAAAAAGAAAAAGACCAGAAAGACTTTTAGAAGGATTATTATTTTGTAAAGAATGTGGAAATCGTTTAGGTATCCTTTATAGAAAAAAACAAGATTACTGGTGTATTAATTGTAATAGATATGCAAGAGATCCTGTTAGACGTTTATGTGAGCCACATTTCTTTGCTTATAATTATTTTGAAGAATTAGTTCTTAAAGAAATTAAAAATTGCTTAGATGGTTTGTTTAACGATTTAAATTACAATGATCTAAATGATGAAATAATAAAAAGGACAAAAAACAATTCTAATGACTTTCTTCGAAAAAAAGAAAATATTGAAAAAGAACAGATAAAAATTAGTGAATCTATGCAGACACTATATCAAGATAGATTAGATGGAAATATTTCTCTTGATCAATATAAATTATTATCTTTGCCTATTGAAGAAAAACTTAATAATTTAAATAGACAATTAGAAGATATAAATATGGAAATTATAAAAAGAAAACATAATGTTAATAAAATACCAAATTATATAAACAAAATAAAAAAGTTGCTGAATTTAAGCAACCCTAATAGAGATTTACTCTTTGCTTTAATAGAAAGAATTGAAGCTGATAAAGATAGAAACATATCAATAACATTTAAGTATGATATTTTAGACATTCATACATTTAAATACGAGGATAATAGAGTTCACAATCCATATGGTAGAAAAGGGAAAACTAGGCTATAATTAATTCATTTATTTGTATGCTTTCTAAAAATTCAATCAATAAGTCATAAATATACTCTTGGACAATTTGCCAATCTTTTGCTGTTTCTGGAAAGTTTTTACCCAAAGCAGATTTATAAAATTCTTTTACATCATTAAATTTTCTTTTTATATCAGAATTTTTCCCATGTTCTAAGTCGTGATAATAATATCTTCTAATATTATTTATAAAATCTAAATCCTTTTTTTGGGCATAGTTTCTGGCTTTAGTTTCCCAAAATAATTTATATAAATAATCTATAAGTTTTTTAAAATCTTCCTCATTATCCACTATAATATCTGGTAAATAACAAACTATTTCCATCGTAGAAATAGTTGGTTTTACAAAATAATCTTGATTAATCAAAAAAGAATTCTTATTATGTTGTACTATTAATTTTGTGATTTTATCAGCTTTTTTTTGAATATTACTTAATCTAGAACTAGCATATAGTTCTTCTGATTTTTTACTATAGCATTTTTTATATTTAACACTAAAAATCTGTAAAAGTTTTTTATATAAATTATGTGTTATTGGTTCAAATAAAGATCGCTCTTCTATTATTCCTATTTTTGAAAATTCATCTATTATTGATAGTTTAAACTCTATATTATATTTTGTATATTTATTAATAAATTCAAACATCTTATATAGTTCTTCATTTTTTTGAATATTAATTTTGGAAATTATATTGTAACTTAAATCATAATACCTATTTAATATATCTTTAATGATAAAATATGCGTAGAAATAGTTTAATTCATCACAGGAATACTTAATTAATATATTTATCATATCCATATATGCTTTGTCGTCAATGTCATTATTACTCTTTTCAACGACTTCATGCAACTTCTCTAAATCTTTAATTCTATTTTCACCCAAATAATTTTTTAAAGAATCTTCTTTCTTCATTTTTAACATAATACTTCAGCTCCATATATAAACATTATATCATTTTTTTTAATTTAAATCTTGATAATTACTAGTATCGGAGCCTCCTGCATTTATGTGATTAGATATAACTAATACATCTTGATAGTTACCAAATGCTGATTTTACTTTATTAACTCTTTCAGTTGGTGTTAAAGTTACATCTTCTGTCCTTGTCATAATTACAGGTATTCCTAAATCTTTAAATCGATCATACATATATTTAGATATTTTTAAGGTATAGTCTTTTTCTATTATTCCATTACCTACGGCTCCACTATCCACTCCGCCATGGCTGGTATCTGACAAACCCAGAAACTATATTTTTTTATTTATAGGTTATATTTTATAAATCAAGATTCCACTCAATCTTAATTTCTCTCGTATTAGTATTTTTATCTAATGCACCAACATATATTTTTTCTATAAACTCGTCAACAATTGTCCTCGTTAGTTTTTTGATATGTTTATATTTTTTTAGTATGCTTTCGATATTTTTTGAACTTTCTTTTCTCTCTTGTGTTTCTTCTAGTTGGTTTTGTATATCTTCTAATCTTGTCTGATAAGATTCAACATCTTTTGTATATTCATCTCTTAACATTTCAAAGTCACAATCTGATATAACTCCTTTAAGTTTATCTGTATAAAGATTTTTAAAATATAATTTACTTTCATTTAATTTCTTTTCAAGATTAGATTTTTCTTTATTCAAATTAGTTATAAAAGTATCCTGTCTATTCTGTTTTTCTAGTGTTTCGTTAAATTCTTCTTTTAGTAATTTTTTATTACATTTTTTTAATAAATCATTTATAGCATTCAGAACATAACTTTCTAAAACATCATATCTTATAGCTCTATTATTATCACAAGTATGATACTTCTTGTTTCCCTTGCATTGTAGATATGCTCTTTTTTCAATTACTCCACCAGCACATTTGATATTACTTTGATTTCTCATATAGATTCTTCCACATTCAGAACAATAAACCTTACTACTTAGTACATGCACATGCCCATTATCTTTTGTTGGTCTATGATGGCTTTTTAATCTTCTTTGCACTAAATACCATGTTTCATTATCAACAATTGGTTCATGAGCATTTTCTGTAACACTCCATTCTGATTTAGGTACTTTTTTTGATTTGTGATTTTTATAACTAATGTTTGTCCTTTTCCCTTGTACTAATTTACCAACATAAGTTTCATTTCTTAACATTCTTGCTATTGTATCTGATGTCCACATCCCTGTTGTATCATAATCAAAATTGCAACATACAAAATTACTTCCAATAGACTTTTTATAAAGAGATGGACATAATATCTTTCTTTCATTTAGACTTCCACTAATTCTATAATAACCAAGTCCATTTTTATATTTTTCAAATATTTCTCTAACAATAGGAGCAACATTTTCATCAATAATAAGTTTGTGTTTATCATTAGGATCTTTTATATACCCATAGGGTGCGAAACTTCCCATAAACAAGCCATCATCTCTTTTATTCTTTAATGACTTTTTAACATTGTTAGATAAATCCTCTAAATACCATTCATTAACTAGTCCGTTAATTTGTCTTGATTTTTTATTGGCTTCATTATTCGTATCAGCATTATCAACAATGCTTACAAATCTAACGCCCCATTCAACAAACTTATTATGCAAATACTTTTCTATTACTTCCATATCTCTTGAAAATCTACTCTGTGTTTTGCATAGTACAATATTTATTCTTCCATTTTCACAATCATTAATCAATCTATTAAAATCAGGTCTTTCAACTCCTGCTCCTGAATAATCATCATCGGAATAAATATCTACAACTTCCCAACCTTGATCCAAAGCATATTTTAAAAGCATACTTTTTTGATTAGCGATTGACTCACTATCATCATTCTTATTCTTCTTATATCTATCCTCATCGGATAACCTACAATATACACCTACCTTTTCCATTTACTACAACACCTCAATTCTGATTAGTTGTAGCAAACTTAAATCTATATGTGCATTATATAACATATCACGAATTATTTAAAGCTACGCTTAATTCTTCTTCTGCTAAAATAACTCGTAATAACTTTTTTGCTATAATGTCTTTTAATTCATTTTCTTCAATTGTTTGATCATTTTTTACTACATATACTACATTATAATTTACCTCCATTTTATCTACCCCCATTTTCTTTTCTATAAAGAATGTCCTCCTATTTTATTCATATATCAATCCTCCTTAAATCCACTTAATAATTTTTCCATATAAGCCTGTTCTTCAGGAGTTGCAGGATCTTCCTTACACACTTCTGGATGTTCTAACCAATATGGAACTAATCTTTTATTTTTCTTATAACATTTTCTTGTATATTCTTTTCTTTTATATTGGTAATTTTTTTCTATACTTGTATTCTCATTTTTTTCTAACACCTTAGAATTTTCTTGACTGACAATCGATTGATTTAAATAGATTCTTCGTCTTCCAAAAACATTAATAACTACTATATATTTTTTCCTTTTTAAATTATTAATAGAATTAGATATTGTTTTTTCTTTCACATCTAATATATTAGCAAAGTAACTATTACTAGCGTAGCAATACTCCTTATTATTTGATAATGAGTTAATCACTCCATAAACTAACTTATCTGTTTGGGAACAAGTTTGGTCACTTAATATTATTCTTGGTACAGCAATAAAATACCTTATGAAAGCCATATAATCCCATCCATATAAATATAGTTTCCAATCGTCATAGTTTGAGCTATAACATATATATTTTTATTAATTTTAGTTCTTTGAAATATGTTATAGTTCAAACTTGTATTCATCTTATATTTCTATAAGATAGGTTCTAATATAAGCCTAATATCTTACCGAGCCCTCTTTACTAACGCTTTTAGCAAATTAGTTAAGTGTTATGATGTACATCCCATTATCGTATTCCTTATATATTAGATATTTTAGTTCTTCTAATAATTTAAGACTTCTTCTCAATCCAACATTTTTAATGTTCACTACTTTTTGTATCTCTCCAACATTTATATCTGTGAGAATTTTATCAAATCCTTTGGTATAAATATATGAGTATATCAATTTTGTTTCTTTTGGAATCCTTTTATCTTTCCAAATCTTTTGCGATATTTCTAGGTGCTTCATCATCATTCATAGCATTCCTCCTTTCTATTTTTCTGATGAGTTTTACATCAAAACTGCTATTAGTCTAGCATTATATTTTGAGTTTGTCAACACTATAATTACAATTTTGTTGATTTTTACATCAAATTATGTTATACTTGTTTCATCAAATGAGAAAGAGGTGCATAACATGTTAAAGAAAAATACTACTGAATTAGGTAAAGTAATAAGTGAAGCAAGAGAAAAAGTTGGTATCTCACAAAGAGAATTAGCAAGGCAAGCAAATATGGACTGTGCAGAAGTATCAAGAATAGAAGCTGGAAAAAGATTAAAACCCAATGTTCTATATTTAAAAGGAATTGCCGAAACATTAAACTTAAGTATGGTAGATCTAATGAAACTTGCAGGCTATGACGATATAGATATCAATTGGGGACAAGATTTTTCAAATAGAAGATCTACTACTGATTATCAAAAGCAAATAGAAAGTTATGAAAACTTTTATTTTGATGTTCTAGAAGAAATAGAAAACAGAAGAAAAGTAGACTTTGCTATTAAAGGTGGTATTGCTGATTTAATTGATAAATTAGAATTAGCTAAGACAGAAAAGAAAGACATTTCAAATGATGAAATACTAGATAGATTAAAAGAATTGATTCCTATGATCAGACCAAATTTAGAAAAATTCGATAAATCAAAATATCCATCATTTGATAAAGGATTATTTCCAAAAGGATAAAATGGCGAAAGGCATTTTATTCATCCATAATTTTGTCAAAAAAAATAATCTTTTTGTCTTTTCGCAAGATTAGGCATTAAGATTATTTTCATATAAAAGATACGCATTATTGATTTAATTTAATAGCCAATATAGTGCGTATCTTTTCTTTTTATTTAAACTTGTTGAAATAAAAAGGCAATAACTTTACTTACGATAGTTTGTAATATTATTGCTTTAATAGGGTTTCAAAAGGGATTTTCCCTTTGACCACTGTTATTGGCTTGCCAATAGCGTAGTGGGTTACTATTTTGTCTAAAATAGTTAGATTCATTAGTTATATAATTATCTTTCGCTAATACTTGTTACAATACCATTTTCAAAATAAACATAACCTTTTTTATTGTATACCCATTGTTCTCTTGTTCCCCATGAATAGGTATCTTTGTTAATGTGATTAGGGCTTCCCCAAGAAGATCTAAGAACCTGTTCCTTAGTCATACCTATCATAGGTGGGTTATGACTAGCTTCGTACTTTTTGGCTTCCTCTATATATTTTTGTAGCGCTTTATAATATACTCCATCTCGATAAGCAATTAAAAAATTGAAGAATTTTAATTTTTTTTGTGTCATATCATTAATAATATCAGGGCTTATTTTTTTACAAGTAGTGCACTCTGAAACGCCTAAATTTTCTTTTTTTTCTATATAAACACTATATTTATCATCTGCTATATTCGATGACATAGAATATACCCACATATCCAATTTAGGATAATATATCATTAACTGACGATAGTGTTTTTCATTCAATACATTATAATCATCATCATAATTTTCTATATATACTTCAGATGCCTTACCAATATCTTTAATACTTATAAAAGCATTTTTATCAAAAGTTAACTCATTTTCATACTCATAATTTATATTGAAAAAAATTAATTTAATATAACTATCTAAAAAATCTTCCTCTAGAGTCGACATCTCATCAATTTTCAAATCATCAATTTTATTAAGCACTTGTTTTGCAAACTGATTATCATTTTCTATTTTTTTCATTTCATTATAAATAGAGCTTACTTTTGAACCCCACCATACTTCACTAGTATCATCAGTTTCTTCAAAAACATTTCTCGAAACATATCGTGCTGCTGAAAGAAAAATATCCGTTACTTTTGATGAAGATGAATCTGTCCAATCATAATTTTCATTGTCTTTAATATCTTGCCATTCATAAGACTCTTTTGGTGTTTCTTCTATTTTCTCTTGTTCTTTTGCACCTGAGCATCCTACAACTAAAATAGAAATAAATAATACCAGAAATTTTAGTATTTTCTTTTTCATAACTAAACCTTCATCTTATTTCTTTATTTTTACAAATTGACCATATTCATCGTTGTCACTTGGTCTAGATGTTTCTTCTAAAGAGGTTTCAATATTTTTAAAATATTCGTCTACGAGAATATCGTCATTAGCATTATATTTTAAAGTTACTGTCTCATCTTTTTCAGTAGTTACTAGCGTTATTTCATAATTATTTTTGTCTATTTTACTGATGGTATAATTATAATTTATTGGTAATACTTGATATTGATTTCCAAGTTGCATTGTAAATATACACTTACCATCATTGCTAAATTCATAATACGCATAAGCATCATTCAAATTTTTATATGGTCGCCATTCATATCTTCCTTCTAATTTGACTTTTGATTTGCATCCTACTATTCCAAATAGACAAATTCCACATAATATAATTATTAATATTTTCTTTTTCATAATTTACACTCCTTAAATTCTATATGTTTCTTTTCATGTTTGTTCTAAGTTTTCCATTTTTTCTACATTAATCATTTGCTTTTTTCAATACACGTCACACCTATTTATTAATTTTAGTGGATATGGTTGGATTGATATGATTCAGTTTAATGCCATTATTAGAAATGTAATAAAAGCATACTAATACTCCAACTACAATGAAAGTTATTCCAATAAAAGTCATAATACAGCAACTTACATCCCCAACAAGAACGTTTAATTCATATACATTATTTGCCGTTTTAATTGTTCCATCTTGAATAGCTTTATAAGTCAAATCATAATAAACTGAAGAGTTTTCATGTGTAGCTTTATGTCCTGAATCCATTAATATATTTCCAACTACGCATGCATATATGCCTAATGCTATACAAGCAACACCAACGATAATTAAAAATTTATCTTTTAAAAATGCTAAAATATTCATTTATAATTCTCCATTCTATTTTTTTGCAATTATACTATAAGTATATGATGTTGTACTTCCATCTGTAGTTCTTTTAATAACATTACCAAATTCATCATAAGTATATTTAATTTTGTAAGTACTTCTAGAACTGGTTTGAGTTTCTTCACTTACATTTCCATTCTCATCATAGTTATATTCATAAACCATTTTATAATTATCGCCTAAAGTATTTATACCAGTTTTTTTTGTAACTCTATTATTATTATCAAATTCGTAAGTATAGTCCCAATGTTGTTCTCTAGTTTCCTTGCCTTCATCTATTGAATATACATCTTCTGTTAGAACATTATTATTAAAATCATAAGTATATATATTTTTATCACTTCCATAAGAATCAATTGCATATTCAAATAAATCTTCAATTAAATTACCGTTTTCATCGTAAGTTAACTTATGAGTACCATTACTATCTCCAGATTGTTTATATGAAATAACAAGTCCAGTATTTTCATCTATTTCGTAATTACTATAAGTACTATTTGGTCCAAATCCCGAACTCTCTTCGCTTGTCTTAGCCATTATGAATTTTTCTTTAATCGTTTCATTATCCAATTTTATAGCATTCTTTAATTCAGGAAAAGTTCTAACATTTACCATTGTTCCAATTACTGTAATTACATCACCTTTATTTAAAGATTTTAATGTTTCTTTATCAAGATATGCATATATTGGATTTGTAAATTCTAATTGGCAATAATTTCCTTCAATTGAATAAACTTCACCAGTATAAACATATAATTTATTTTCATAATCTTCGGCCTTTGCACCATTTTCTTGCACAATATGGTATACTTCATTCCAATTAAGAATTTCAGCAGTTTTTATCATATTTTCGATATTATTTGTTTCATTTTCAACATCAGAATTTTTACTTTTGCCACAACCAGTTAAACCTAAAATCAAAACACCAATTAATAATATATTTAATATTTTCTTTTTCATCTTTCGTTAACTCCTTACTTTTTTACTTTATTTTCTAAAATTATCTATAAATATTCTGTAGCTATATAAATCAAAGGTTTTTCATAAATCTCATCTCTCTACGATTACTTTTTGTTTATTATTTATAGTTTTTATTTTTTCAAACTCTATAACTGTTGTAATTGACTTTACCCTTAATCCTTTTTCGTATAAAATTTTCCCTATACCATAATTACTATTATTCCAATAACTTTTAGTGTAGTAACTTTTAGGTAAGTTCATTTTTAAATATTTTTCTATTTCATTAATAGTTATTGGTTTATTTATCACATCTTTGTTATCCAGAAAAATTTTCATTTTTTCGTACTTTTCTTTAGCCATAATCCTTACTCCTTCCTATAAAATTATCGTATAACTCATAATTATTCGATATTAAATAGCCATAAATTCAACTAAATTTTCAATAGAAGTTCTTTTCATCTCATAAGTAGGATGTACATATAGTTTTAATGTTATTTCAATAGAAGAATGTCCTAAAAGTTCGCTTAATGTCTTCACATCCATTTTAGATTCAATTGAGCGAGTCGCAAAAGTATGTCTCAAGGTGTGAAACTTATTATTTTTAATATGACATTTTTTTAATATCCTTGAATAAAACGATTCTAAATATCTAGGATCATACAATTTCTCACTACTAGATAGAAGAAAATAGTTATCTTTTTGTTTATATCTTCCTAGTAATTCGATAATAAAGTTAGGTATAGGAACCATTCGTTTAGAAGTTTCGCTCTTAGGAGTACTTTCCATTAAAATTGTCTTTCTAGAACTACTGCAATCTGAATTCTTAACTCTAATAATAGTCCTTCTAATGACAAGGAATTTACTACTAAAATTGATATCTTCCCATTTCAAACCACAAACTTCACCAACTCTAAGGCCTGTATATAAGCATAATAAGATACAGATTTTACGGATATTTACTTTTTCTTTTAATGTTATTTCTAAAGTATTTTGTTCTTCTCTAGATAATACTAAAATTGGTCTCTTTGTTACTTTAAGTTTAATATCGGACAAATCTAAATAATTACAATAATGATTATGATAGGCATAAGATAAACTAGCTTTAATAATATAAATAAGTTTTCTCTGCGTTGATATTGTTATTTTATTTTGAAAAGAATCCATAAATTTTTGTATATCATCTTTTTTAATCTTATTAATGGATAAGATCCCAATAGAATCTTTTATATACCTTAGAATCAGACTTTCATAATTTAATTTGGATTGTATTTTTATATCCGTTTTACTATTTAACCAAAGTTTTAAAATATCATTATAAGTTATCGACTTTCTCACTTTCATAAAACACCTCCATTTCTTATATTTTCATAAAATAAATTTATTGGGAATAATTTATGAAAAATATTCCAATATTTGCCAAATTATGATATATTTTAAGTGTTGATAAATGTCGCATAATTATGAGTTATACGATAAAATTTAAAGGAATATGAAGATTTTATTCATATTTCTTTTTTCTTGTTTTTCCAAATCCGTAATTACATATTTTTCTAAACACTTATATCAAATTTATTTTTATCTTCCTTATGACACTCTATAGTTTTATAATAATCAGGTACATTAGCATATTCAAATAAACTAGCTTCTCTTGTTGTACCTGTAGCAATATCTCTGACATCTTCCATTTCAAAATCATAGTTATCATAATATTCCTTAATCTCATTTTCAGCGTAATCTTTAACAGATTCCGTACCTATTTTCAAAAGTTTTCTAAAAAATTGTTTAATTGAATTTAATATTCTTGTTATTTGATACATTAAATTTCTATTTTCTTCTTTTAAGTTATCAACTTCCTTTTTATATCTTTGATTTTCTTTTTCAAGCGTTTTGTATCCAATAGCATAACTATCTATTTCATTAAAAACTTCTTTAATTTTAGGTTGTAATTCTACAACTTTTTTTGATTCATTAACTATTTGTTGCATACTATTAAAAGTATCTGCATTAACAATTACTTGATTTTTATTAAAAGGAATATTTTTAGTTTTGTTCATCTTTTCATCAAACTCATTTATCGCTTTATCAAGTTTATCGTTTCTAATACTTAGATTTTCTTCTAGTTTTCTATTTATTTTCTTGTAATCTTTAATTTTGATGTGTTTTCTATCACTACCTTTAATTCCTCGCTCTAGATCATAACCTTTACCAATTAATCTTTTATGGTATTTATCTTGCAATTCTGATAAATGTGCTTTATCTCTTATATATTGCTTTTTAGAAATAGTATATCTCTCTATATTAGTTCTTTTATCAAACTTTTTAACAAGAGGAACAACAACACAATGAATATGTGGTGTTTTTTCGTCTAAATGAACTGTAGCATGTAAAACTTGTTCTTTAGTATATCCTAAATCTTCATAAACAAACTCCATACAGGTATCAGCCCATTTTTTTATATCATCTCTTGTCATATTTTCAAAAAATTGGTTAGTCGCTGTAAATAATAATTCATCAGCAACTACATTATTAGATTTATCCAACATTTGTTTAAAAGTCTTTCTTCTATCTGCTCGTTCTGTTTTCATTCTATCTTCATGTTCCTTTTTATAATCTTTTACAATATAATAAAACCCCTTAACATATTTGTCTGTTAAGGGGACTAGTTCTATATTATCTTTGCTTTTTTCTATATCTATATCTGGATTAGAATTATAAGCCTTTTTTTCTCTTTTGTTATGTGATCCAATTTGTGCTAAATCATGGATGGTCATAATGGGTTCACTTCTAAATATTGCATAATTTAAATTCATATATCAATCCTCCTTTCGTTCATACCAAAAAAGCAACAAAATGTTGCAAGTTTACTTTAATCACTTTTACTATTTAAAGACAACAGAAAAATGTCTAAATCAGTTTTTAATCCAATCAAATCATCATTATTTTTCTTGGCATTTAAATAAATTTGAAAATTTAATTTTTCTATTCCTGTTTCCTCTTCAATTTCAATATAAGAATTTTCTCCGACTTCTTTAACCATATCATGATAATACTTTTTTAAAACTAGTACAAAAGCAAATTTTGGATGCAATGGAATAATCATAAAATTATTGTTTGGCTTGATGCATATTCTAGAAATTAAAGATTTTGTAACAAAAAGTCCCTTATGTGTTTTATTAACAAGTAATACAGGTACATAATCACTTATAAGATTTTCATCTTCTTCCTCTTCCGTCATTAATAAATATTCCGTATCATAGCCACCATCGAACAATTGTGAAAATATACTTTCTTCATTTATTTGTTTAATATTTTTAGGATTTCTAAATATTGCCATTAAAAATAATTTATTTATTTTTTTATTTAAATCAACAAATGTTATTTCTCTTACTTCTTGTTTTACAAATGGATATACTTTATTAATAATTTCAGAAATTATTTTTTCATAATTATCACTTAAATAGTTTTCAAAAAACAACGAATAGTATCCAAATTCTGTATTATAATTTCGTGCTGAACCTTGTATAATCTTATTTTTTGATATATCAATGTAATATAAATGATTATCCGTCCTGAATTGTCGTAATAAGCAGTCTGGTAGTTGAACATGTGAATCAACGGCATGTATTATCAAGACTTTATAATTTGTTCCTTCTATTCTATATAAGCTATTATATTTTCCATAATCAGTAATTGTTAAACAAATATCTTTACCTTTTAATTTTTCTATTAATTTATTAATAGAATTTTTTTTCCACTTAAATCGTATAACCAACTCGTTTTCAAATGGTGTCAAAAGTTTATAATAGTGTCCATTATTGATTATACCTATATCATAATGAGTTTTATTTTTATCTAAGAATTTCTTTAATTCATCCATAAAATATAATTATCCTTTTGTTTAACTATTATTATATTTCTCTATTGTATAAGCTAATAAAACAATCGCTATTTCTTGCCTCATAGCATCATTGGGCAACTCCATTTGCTTATCAACAAATTCTTTCCCTTTTTCTAAAGATTCAAATTCTTTTTGATTTAATTTAATTTTTTTCGATAACTTTAATAATTCTTCTTTTGATATATTCAGTGATTTTAAATATTTTTCTATCATAAAAGTATCTCCTTTTTATATTAATTGGTTTATGCAGTGATAATCTTCTACAAAGTTTAATTAGTTTCACTTTGTTTGTTAAATACATATTAATTTCTATACATATCTCCATAATACATATAACAATTTCTTATAATTTAAAGACAATAGGGATTTAATTAATACTTCCCTTATATATTTGGCAACTTTCCTCTTTCACAGAATAATCGTTTTTTATAATAAATAGTGTAATTTTGTCAGAATAATCGAATATTGATGCATGAGAATATATTAAACCATCTATTTCTTTATAGTTTTCAAAAAAGTCTATTTTCCTAGTAAGAGATAGCAATTCAAGCTCATGTGAATCCAGCAAGCTTCCATATTGTGATAAATCACTAGTATTAATTGCAATGTATTTTTTGTCATTAGGCAATACCCACTTTTTCTTAATATAGCTTTGATATTTTTCTGCTTTATTTATTAAATTATATTCTAGTCTTTTTTCAATTTGATATGTTGGTAATGGTAAACTCTTATTAAGCTCTATTTCTGGTACCTTGAACTCACTATTTCCACATTTGGGGCAAACGCATTCTACCCAAAAAATCTGATTTTGATATTCAATCTTTATATCTGGTCCATTATTTTTCTTACTTTTACTTATTGATAACTTCTTTATGGAAAAAAAATAAATTAAATACAGTTCCCATAAATATCCCATGAAGTGTTCTCTTCCACTTATCATACTTTTTTTAAAACCTTTATTCAATAAATTACCACATGTATTCCATAAATTATTAATTGTTTCCTTTTGCCTAAAAATGCAAAATAAGAAAAATTCAACATACTCTCTCTTTCCAATATAATTAATTTGTCTAGGCTTTTTTAAATCCATTAGGCTACACCACCTAATTAGAGCTTCAAATCTTACATTAGCATAAACTTGTATTTTTTGTTTTATATTATTGTCGAAAAAAGAACTATCTTTAAAAAATTTCAAATCACCATTTATTTTTTGTTCTATCTTATTTATCATAAATCTTTTAATAATAATTTTCTCAATTCATCACAGCAATAAATATTTATATACTGTTCTCTTTTTTCTTCACTTATAATATGACTGTTATTTTTAAACATTTCTTTCAATTTTTTATAATTTCCGTTAATACTATCATGACTCGCAATAATCATATCTTCTTTCGAAACAGTTGTAAGATCTAGATATACTCCATTTATTTTAGCAAGTGATTCTATAAATACTCGTTGACTTCTACCATTGCCTTCACGAAAAGGATGCAATGCATTAATATCAGCAAATAATTCTACTAACTTTTCTAATGTAGTTTCATTATCATAATCTACGAAGTATTTTTCTTTTTTTAATTTATTAAAAATTTCATTACCAAATGCTTCTATATGTTCTATTAAACAAAACAGATCTTGTTTAGCAATATTGCAATTTCTTATATCGCCTGCCCATCTATAAACATCTTGAAATAAATATTTATGAATATCTTTTAAGTATTGAAAATCAAAATTACCTTTTAACGGAGTTTCATTTAATTCATAAGTTCTTAAGGATACAAGCTCTCTTTCTGCATTAAATAGATCTTCATCATTAGTAATATTTAGTTTATTAATTAAAACATCAGTATCATTATAACAATAATCAGCAGTTCTTTCATAAGAATACTTGTATTTATTATCCATAAATGCCTCTATACTTTTCTAAAATTTTTTTACGCTCTATTTCTGTCGAAGACTTACCAATTATGCAATTATAAAGTTTTTGTTTTAATTCATCAGTTAAAGGCATTCCTTCTTGTGCCATAGCACCATTAACTTTTTTTATTTTCTCTTGAATTTCTTTTTCAGTTTGTTTCTTATTAATCATTAAAATCACTCACTTTCTCAAGTTTTTTTAATACATTTATTATATCATATTTAACATAATATATCATTATTTAAACATAATAAAAGATACTTTTCACCGAAGTATCTTACTATTACTTATAGATTATCATTTGCTACAACTAGTTCTATTTTAATTGGGTTTATCTTTACTTGGGTGACCAGGATCTATGACTATACCTCTAACATTATTATACATAAAATCCTCCTCAACATAGTGTATGCTAAGGAGGATTTTTAGTGATAAATGACTCAATTATTATTTATTAAGATAGTAAGTATCTAACATGTTCCTAATCTTATTTTCTTCTTCACTACCATTAGTTTTTAATCTTATTAAAGGAATATCATATTTATTTAAAATGCTATTTTTTAATAAGTCTCTTTCATGCTGTGTTGTTCCTTCTTTATGAACTTTATATCCATCTACTTCAATAGCTAAAATTGGTTTTTTACTAATTTCATTAAATATTAAGAAGTCTATATGTGTTGCATGATGTTTAGCATATCTAGCTTCTTCTATAGTTAATAATGATGTATCTTTTATTAAATCACGCATTGGGTATAAAAAGTCAAAAGTTAGATTACTATAATCTTTTAATATTTTCTCTAAAAGATGATAAATAAAGTTTTCAGAATCAAACTTTGATACTTTATTATACTTTTTATAATATTCTAGTCTTTCAAGAGCATATTGTTTATATAGTAAATCAAAAACAGAGTTAATATTACTTGTTGTAACTTCCATATTATTATAAGATACATAGTCTATAAAGTCACTTATATTTTTATTATTAATTTCATTACCTGTAACAATTAAAATGAGATGTTTTTTAGCTCTTGAAATAGCTACATTTAAAATATTATTATTAGCAACAAAGTCCTTAATATCATCTTGAACAGTTGATATAATAATTGTATCTTTTTCTCGGCCTTGAAATTTATGGATTGTACTTACATCAATATTAGGAAGACTATTTTTAATAAGACTTACTTGATTATTAAAAGGTGCTATAATACCTATATCATTTTGATTATCTTTTAATATATCCATAATTATGTCTAGTTGTCTTTGATTAGCATTATCTCTTTCATGGTCTCCTTTATTAGTTCTTATAACTCTAATTACATCTTCTTCATTATGGTCTTCTGTCATAATAATAAGTTGATTATTATAAAATTTTTTATTACAAAAATTAATTATTTTAGGATGACAACGATAGTGTTCACGTAATAAAGTATTAGGTGCATAAAAAATAATATTTTTTACACTTTTAAGAAAACTATTTAAGGAGTAACAATAGTTATTATTTATAGAGAATTCTTTAAAGATATTTTCATCTTTTAGCTTATTTTCAGGTGTAACAACATTTTCTAGTTGCATTTCATCACCAATAATAACGGCATTTTTAGCTGAAGATAATGCTAAAGTGCCTGTTACAACATCTATTTGGCTTGCTTCATCCATAATAATATAGTCAAATTTAAAATTATTTTTAAATGTATTACGTGATGAGTATGTTGTACTTAATATGACAGGATAATCTTTAATAAAGGCACTACTATCATTTCTAATTTCTGATTGAGTATATAGCTTTCTTTCAGTTACATATTTGCTAGATAAGTATTTCTTTAAATACCTCATTGAATAATCAATAAAAATTTCTTCACAATGTTTTCTCTCATTTACATATATAGTATAACTATCTATTTTATCATTTAGTTCTTTTAATGCTTTTTGATAGCATAAATCTTTTATAGTATCCTTAATTAATCCTAGATCATTTTTATAAAATTTAAAAGTACCTATTCTATAAAGAAATATATATTTTAATTTAATTAATAATGTTAATGTTTCTAATATGTCAATTTCTTTCCATACATTAAAAATTTTACTATAATTAATTTTTTTTAAACTTAGTAGTGAAGTATCTAAGCTATTTTTAAAATACTTATATTCTAGTTCATATTCAGATTTTTGTAATTTTAAATTAGCTAGTAATCGTTTATGATGATAATAATCTAAGACTGTTTTATAGCAACTTTTAACTTTTTGTCCTAAGTCTTCTAAGTCTAAATTTTCAAATTCTTTGAATGATGGAATATTATTACTTTGATGTTCTATAAAGAAATCTTTATTTTCTCTTTTACCTAGTAAAGCTATTATAAAATCTAAATCATATTTTTGAAGTTTTTCTTCAATATTTTGAATTGCAGCATTATTATTAGATGCTACCTGACAATTTTTATCTCTAATAATCAAATTGGCTATTATATTTAAAATAGTTTGGGTTTTTCCTGTACCTGGAGGACCTTCTACAATACTTATTTTATTATTTATTGCATTATTAACTGCCATATATTGGCTTTCATTACATCCAAATGGAAATATTAAACAATCTACTTTATTTTCAACATTCATGCTATTTGAAAGCTGTAAATAATTAGCTAAAGGAGAATTTAAATCATCAATCTTTATTTTGCTAAGTTGCTCTGTTAATATTTTTTGTCCATTAACTGTTTCTAAAGATATAATATCTGAGATAGTTTTCATATATTCTAAAACGTTTTTATATGCTTTATGACGCTTAAGCAATTCACTATCCGAATATTCTTTTTGTTCATGATTAGAAAAAAGTACACAATAAAAATATTTATTAAAATATTCATATTCTAATATAGATATTACATTATCTAAAAGTTTGTTATTTAAGTAAAAATCATATTCATTCAAATTTACAATGCGTGCATTGTTAAGAACACAAAAACGGCTAGGTGAATAATTATAGATTGTATTATTATTTTTGAATTTAATCCAATAAGTTTTACTATGATTATTAAAACCATATTTATACACTTTCTTAGTAATTGGTTTATTATCCAATATAATCATATAATTATTCATATACCTAACCTCATTCTATAATAGAGATATTCTAAATAATATTATTCTATCATTCCTAGTCATTATTTGGTTTTTATTTTTTTAATCTTTTCTTACTTATTATACCATTATTTCAAAGTGATAAAAAGAATACAATTACATTCATCATTAATAAATTTAAGATTATATTTCTACACAAATGTACATAAATTTATTACTTAATCACACTTTTGCAGGCTTTTTTACCAAGATAATCACACTTTTGTTTTAGTATGTAAAAAAAAGTCCTCTTCAAGCTAGTGCTCGTTGAGGAACTTTTAGTAATATAAACTATATTTATTTTAATAAACCACTAATGTCAATCATATTATTTCCACTAGTAACTTTTGGTAAATCAACATTCTATTTTTCAATAAATTGTTGCTTTATAATATTATTTGTTAAATTATTTTCTTTGATCTTATTAACATCAAATTCTCTTTATCAAGGCTCTATGACAACATTCTAAAATAGCTAATTTTCTTGATTAAATAATTCTTGTACAATTAAATCTTTTGAGTGTAAGTTATTATTTTTACCTAATAATAGATTTTCATAAAATTTAATTAAATAACTATTATCTTCTTTTATATTTAAATCATTATTAAAATAATTACTTCTTACTAAGGCATTTCTAAAATATACTGATTTATCCTTAAATAAGTTATTATCAACATTATAACCTAAACTAATTAAATATTTTTCTATAAATACTGCTGTTGTTCTAGTATTACCCTCTCTAAAAGGATGTACTTGCCATATATTAGAAGTAAATTTAGTAATACTATTGATAACTTCTACTATATTCATTTCTTTATAGTTCTTTTCTTTTTCTAACGATATATCATATTCTAATGATTCTGTTAAAGTATTACAATCTCCATATGCTACTGAATCATTATTTAATATTTTCTCATGTTTAGAAAAGTCTATTTTTCTAAATTCACCTGCAAATTCATAAACATCTTGAAATAAAAACTTATGAACATATTTTAAGTAATCAACTGATAATTCAAATTTATCTTCATTTAATAATTCAACTATTCTAGCAGATACAAAATCACATTCTAATTCATTATGATTTATTTCATTATTATTTTCTTTTTCTATGTAATATTCTTTTAATTCTTTTTCTACTTCTTTTATAGTTAAATTACCTTCAACATTTTCTTCCAATAGTTTTTCTAAATATTTAGAAGGCTTTAAATTATCTACTTCTTGAAGACCAATAGCCATATCCCATTGTAATTGTTTTATATAATTACTAGCTTTATATTCTTCTTCATATTCATTAACACTTGAATCTAGTTCTTTTTCAGTCATAATTTAGACCTCCTATTACTTAATTATATCATATTCACTATAATATATTGTTACTATTATTTATTCAAAAGATAATTGCTAGTAATTTATTACTCAATCACACTTTTGCTTTAGCCTGTAAAAAAAAGAGCCCTCTTCAAGCTAGTGCTCGTTGAGGAACTCTTAGTAATATAAACTATATTTATTTTAATAAACCACTAATATCAATCATGTTATTTCCACTAGTAACTTTTGGTAATTCACCATTCCATTTTTCAATAAATAGTTACATTTTCTTTATAACATATATTATTAATACAAGCAAGGGCATAATTTGCCCTTATATATATATTAAAAAAGCTTACGCATTGTAAGCTTTCTTTTTATTCATTTATTAGTTTTAAACGTATTGTTGCTCTATAATTACCACTTGTTGTTGTACAAGTAAATAAGGTTAAATCCCATTCTCCACTTGTCATTAGATCAATATCGTTTTTAAATAAACGTTCTTTCTTAATTACTTTGTAAGTAAAGATGTGGCCATTAACATCTTTAAATGTTACTATATCATCTATTTTTAAATTTTGGATACGTTTAAATTGTGATGAATAATTATGAGCTGCTATAATAGCATTATTTTTATATATTGTTCCCTTATATAGTGCAGGAGCAATCTTTATATTAGCAGCACTATATTCTTTCATAACAGGTAAATTAATATTAATACTAGGAATATTTATAATACCAATATATTCTTTACCATTAATATCTATAGTTGGCATATCATCATTTACATCATAATCATCAGTTATTGGCTCATTACTTTTATTATCTAATTCTATGTTTATTTTTTCTAATATTTTTTCGGCTTTTTTTCCACTTAGATAATCAGTCGTAACATTATAAATTGTTAATCCTGTAGCGCCAATCACCAAAATAACACCAATAACTTTCAAAATTATGGATAATTTTTTACTTTTCATTATTTTGCTTATCTTTCTTAGAATGCTTTACTAGGATACTTAAAGCAATTAAGATAAGTCCACTACCTAAAAGTATAGGTACAGGCCACCATAATTGTCCTGTTTGAGGTAGATGAGGTGAATTATCTATATATGTATTAGTAATAATAAAAGTATTACCTTCTCTTTTGATATCTACCTTATAATTATCATTTACATTTATTTCTTCTACTGAATAATCATAAGCATTATCTAAGTTATTCCAAGTAAAAGTCCAATTATTTGAAGCATTTAAATTTACTTCTTTATATTGTTTATAATCATCACTATCTTTATTAGCTCTTAATAAAGAGATAGTTATTTCTTCAGGGCGCTTATTTTCATAATCTTTATCATTCCATACTTTTATTATCTCTATATTAATTAAATTATCATAATCATCTAAATTATATTTAGGATTACTATTAACATCATAAACCCACACATTATTAACTAAACTAGGTAAGGTAAGAAAATAGTTAATTGGTGTGTATAACTTTGTTTCTTCAACATGAGCTACACCACGTACTAAGTATAAACCTTTCTCACATTCACCAAAATCTACTATACCTTGTCTATCAGTTATTCCTGATTTTGTAGGTTCTATTTTATTATTATCTATATAATTAATAAAAGATTCAGATAAACTTTGCCATTCTATTTCACTATAAGAATTAAAATCAGTAACTAAAGTTTTATATATAGCAATAGGTATCATATGACTATTATCATCAATATCAGCTACCTTATAAATACTAAAACTTGTTTCACTTAAAGGAAGATTTTCTGTTGTTTTAAATTCTATTTTAAGTGATGTTTTATTGTTTAAATCTATCTTAGGTGTCTTATTTGTTACATATTCAAGTGCAAAAACATTATATGTAGTGAAAAATATAGCTACAAAGAGAATAAATATATTTAATATTTTCTTCATCATGTCATCTCCTTCTTTTACTAACTTTTCTTAGGATGTTTAATCTTTTTATGATAAAAAATGATTACTAGTAGTAATATTAATAAAAGTATTACTACACTACTAACTAATATTATTAAATTTTTTTTGATATTTTTAGAATTATTCTTTAAGTTAATATTTTCAAATTCTTTTGACTGTTCCGAACTTAATTCTTTTCTTGTAGCGCCTATTACTAAACGATGCGTATTAATACCATAGGGCGTACAAGTAATTAATGTTAAATAGTCTTTATTATCATATATTTTCAAATCAAATAATTCATTTGGTTCAACTATTTTTATATCATCTACTTCATAGGCTAAATGAATATTACCTGTTTGTAAATATACTATATCGCCTATCTCTACCTTATCTAAATAAGTAAACAATTTAGAACTAGGTAAGCCTCTGTGACCCATTAATACCGTATGGGTATTAATACCCCCTATTGGTAAAGATGATCCTCCTAAATGACCTATGCCATTTTGTAAAACTCCTTCACTAGTTCCATGATAAATAGGTAATATTAAATCTATTTTAGGTATACTAATAATACTCATTATATCCGTATTATCAAATTTTAATAAATTATAATACTCTTCATTAACATCTCTACTAGCAAATTTAATATTATCATTATATATTTCTTCATTATATTTTTTAGCTTTTGTAATTATTTCTTCATTATAGCCATTATCATTTATTGAATTAATATAATTAGCCATAGCTTTTGATTGATTTAAAGATGATATATAATTACTAAGTGATGGATATAGAATTAATCCTATACCCACTATAAATAATAAAGCAATGACAATATTTAATAATTTATCAGATAATTTATTTTTTTTCATATTTTTTTCGTAATAATAAAGCAATAGATAAAATTAATAAACAAATACCTATGGCATAAATTATAATAACGCCAATACCTCCTGTTGATGGAAGTAATATACCAGGTACATTCTGAATAGTTAAAGATACTTTGCCTGATGTCGTATCACCATTTGTTTTTTCCCCATTATCAACAGATATGGTAAGTTGTTTTAATTCTTGAACAAGGGCATTATCTTCACTTAATTTTTCCTCAATAACAACTTTGACATCAGTAATTGAATCATAACCAGGTAAAGAATATGTTTCTGTTAAATAATAAGTATCAGCCATTAAACCATTAATAGTTATCTTGCCATCTTCGGTTATTAGCTCTGTTGCTGTATCGATATCTCCCCAACTAATAATACCATTATTTATTTGTGCATATTTCTTTTCTTCACCTATATATTTATATAGTTTAAATTTAACCCCCGATAATGGATTATTATTTTTACTATTTACTTTAATAATTTCTAATTGATATGCATATACAGTAGCTGCATCTTGAACAGTTTTTTGATGTTCACTAGATCCAGCATTATTAGGATTACTAGAGTATTCTAATTGAACAATATTAGTATTACCTTGACTACCTATAACAGCATCTTTTTCTACTCTAGCATCATAAGTTACAACTATCTCAGTTTTATCATTAATGCTTAAAGATGCATTTAGTGATACTAAGTCATTAATAGTTATATCAAGGGTATTTCCATTATTAATGGTAAAATAACTAGTAGCATCTTGTTCACCAATTGTTACTTTAAGAGTATTTTCTTGATATTTTAATCCTTTAGGTAATGTATCAATAAAATGATAATAATATGTTTTATAATCAGCATATGTACTAGGTAATGTTCCTGTAATTTTAAATGTTACTATAGAACCTATTTCAGCACTTATCGCATCATGATAATTATTAGCGCCTTTATTACTTACTTGTTTACTAACAGTAGGAGCATCAGCTTTAACATTAATAGATGTATCATTTGTAACTTTTAAAATATATCTAGTTGAAGCTTCCCCAATTCCTACTTGACTAACGTCTTTAATAAAGTAATAACCTGCATCTAAATTACTAATAGTATGTTTATTATTGCTAAAAGTTGATTCATTACTAGTATTAGATTTTAAATATTTACTTACTATTTCAGCAAATTGTTTAGCTTCCTTTGAATCATCACCTGATCCTATTTCACTTAATGCTCTAGCAACATCATAAGCATCAGTTACATCAGTAAAATATGTGTTTAAAATACTATCTTGTTTTAAATCATTTATTAAATCTGATGTATTATCTATTCCTGAACCCCATTCAATATTACTAAGAGATCCATCAGGTCCAACACTACCTTTAAATATTTGCCAAGCACCATACTTATGAGTACTACTAGATCCTGCTATTTCAATTTTATATTCATTTGTGGCATTAACCATTGATATTAAAGTACAAAATGAAATGATAGCTAAGATAAATATTTTTACTTTGTTAAATATTTTTTTCATTCTTACCTCCCAATCAATCTTCTTTTACGATTGTATAAAGATAAACTTGTTACTAAGATTATTAATCCAATAGCATAGTATGGTAATACACCATTACCACCAGTTTCTGGTAATTCTTCAGGTATAGCAACATTGGTTATCGTTATCGTACCATTAGGCGCTACTACACGAGCATCAGGATAATTATCATGATCAACCGTTTCATTAGGACCAAAATAGAATAATATAGGAGTTTTATCTAAGACATAACCTTTAGGAGCTTGTTGTTCAACAAGGATATAATAGTTACCTCCTTCTAAACGCCAATTCATAGCTTTTTCTATTTTAAATTTACCATCACTATTTGTTTCAATATTCCAGTTATCTTCACTATAAACGTTATAGTCTCCTATTTTATCAGTAGCTTCAAGAGCTGAACCTTCAGGTACAACAAGATAAAATTTAAATTTAGCATTCTTTAATACTTTATTTTTATCTTTACTATCTACTTTTTTAATTGTAAGTTCAAAGGCACTACCGCCTCCACCACCAGATGTTGAACTAACTTCTAATACCTTACTATAAGTATCTTCAGATCGAGTAGCATTAGCTATTATAATAGAATTTTTTACACTTACTGCTTCACCTTTTAAATAAGTAATAGCGTCATACTTAATAGTAAGTGCTTTATTATCAGGTACAATAAGTTTAAATACATGATCATCTTCATCATTAATAAGTTGGTACTCAACTACTTCACCATTTTCATCTGTAATAGAAATCGTATCATACTGAATAGAAATACCAGAACTAGTATCTGTAATAGTTAAATTAGGGCTAGTTTTATCTAAGTCAATCGCATTAGGATTAACCTTTAAAGTAAAATGAATTAAATTACTATTGCCTTCTTGTTCAGCATCTTTTAAAACACGTGCTGGGAAGAATGGTACTTCGTTTTCAGCATGAAAATTTTTACCTGTTGGGTCTTCTGAAGTTGTTATCATAGCTTTATTTTTAACAATAGTATCATTATCATCGTTAGCATGTTCTTTTAACCAACTATCTTTTGCTTGAAGAGTATAGACAAAATCAATACTATCAATCTCCATACGACCATATAAATAATTTTCTGGATAGTCAGAAGCTACTATATCATGAGTACTTTCTTCATGAGAAAGGAGAAAAGAACGATAATTAGCTTGAATACGGCCTTTTTTAAGATCCGGATCATTATATTGTTCTGGACGCCAACGTTCACCTGTCTCATCATTGCCAACATAATTAAATGTTAAATAAGTACCATCTTTAAACTTATAGATAAGCTTTAATGTTCCTTCAACATATTCAAAGCCATCATCATAATCATCGACAAAAGTAACAGACTCACCCCAAGGAGTATAAAATTCTTCACAAATCCTTTTAATAAAATAATAGTTTTCAGTATCATCAACATCAATAGATACAGTGTAATCAATTGTATTTTTTCGATTATTTACTACGGCCTTTTTTTCCAAATCATTACCTTTGGCAAAATAAACTTCGTTAAAGCTTTCATAGTTATTATATCTAAGATCTGCACTATTGGTAATTCCAGCTTTCAATAACTCCTCAAAAGTTAATTTTTGGTCACTGTCATAAAAGGTAACACCATTAGATAAATCAATTTGATATTCAAATTTAAGGAATCGATTTTTACCATAAGAATAACTTGAAGTCCCCTTATCTTTATCATAGCCAAAAAAATAAGATGTAGCTGTTGGTCCTTCATTAAAAATTACCGAATCCATATCTCCTGGATCATATGAAGCGCCATTTTTTAACTCTTCATTTTTAATAACTTTAAGTTGTTCTAATTTATTTTCGTATTTTGCGATTATAGAATCAGAATTTGTTATGGAAAACATTTCATAATCTTCTATATCAGTGGCATATACTTTAACATCACCCTTAATTAATTGACTAGTTAATGAGTGACTTGCTAGTTCATAATATACATTTAAATAGTCATTAAGCCAAAAATTAAAATAAGTTCCTGCCTTTACTTCAGCATATATTCTATATGTAAGTGTTTTTGTGTCAGGATTCCACTCTTGCTTTTTAATAATTGAAACATTATTAGGAGCAACAGGCGAAACATGAAGAGTTGTAGAACCTCCAGTTGATGAAGGTGTTTTACTTCCATCTGGTCCTATAACATTTCCACCAAATTCAGCTGCATTGATTACTGTCGCATAATATGTACCCGTTTGAGTTTCAACAAACTCCGTTTTGTAATCATAATTAACGATTAACTCATCACCCGCTAATAACTGTTGATATTGACTTGTTCCTTTAATCTTAATCTTAAAATGCATGTCATCAAGACATTCTACCTCATAATCATCAGTCGTTAAATCTATCTCTGTTCCTCCACGTTTTAATTTAACCTTGATAGATTCTGTTACTATTTTTATTTTAATAGCATCATTATTATAAGGTAAAATATTGTCTTCTATTTCAACGTCATTAAGTGTACCACTAGATACTTTAGCTGTTACTTGGTAGCTTAAAAGTTGTTCGCTTCCATTATATGAGCCTATTTTTTCAAGTGATAAGTCTGGATTATTATCTACTTGGAAAGTAAAACTATCATCATAAGATCCAAAATTAGTAGATTCATCTGGATCACCTGTAATAGCTTTTAATATAGCTTGTAAACTAAATACAAGGTCTAAATCAGTTGATGCTGCTATAGCTTGCATGCCTTGTTCAGTAAAATTAATAACTAATTTACCATTTTCATCTATTGAATAACTACCAATTTCTACTGGTTGTCCTGCTACTTCAACTTCTAGTTTTTGATTAGATATTGGAGGTATATTAAAGTTAGGAGGAAACGTATAAGTCATACTATTTTCTTCTCCTGATGGTTTAAATTGAGCCCCTGTTGCGCCTTGTTCCTTAAATGATATAGTTATATTATATTTACTACCAACATGTAAGATATTATCATCTATGGGGTTCCCATCAGAATCTGTAATAGTAACACTATCTAAAAAATTAGTTAGATCATCACTATCAATATTAGTTTCTCTTGTAAGAATAGAGTTAAAAAAACCATTAGATTTGATATTATCATTTATATATTTTACAATACGACTAGTTTGACTAGGATAAATACTAATACATCCAATGATAAATACTATAACCGATAATATTAAGTATGGTATTTTTTTCTTCACACTATCATCTCCACTACGATATAAATCTTTTTTATAACAAACAAAAAAATTGGCTTAATATTAGGCACAATTCTATTCTCATTATAAATAAATATATATAATTACTTTGCCTTCTATCATATACATTATATCATAAAAGGAAGAAAAAACAAGTTGCTTTTTAACACTTAATTACTACCTGGTATTAATAATATTTGATTAATAGCTAAGTTAGTACTTTTTAAATTATTTATATTCATGATATCTTTAATACTAACCTTATATTTATTAGCGATAATATATAAGTTATCACCTTTTTGAACAGTATATTCTATAATATTATCTTTAGGTATAATTAATTTTTGACCTATTGATAAGTTATTAGTTGTTAAGTTATTTACTTCTTTTAATTCATTAACACTAATTCCATACTTATGAGCTATGGAATATAATGTATCACCATTTTTTACTATATAAGTGTTATCTTTATTACCTTTAATAATAAGTCTTTGACCTATCGATAAATTATTAGTATT
>CANQON010000002.1 GCA_947625505.1 uncultured Bacilli bacterium | reverse complement strand
ATCAAAATTTGATTTTTAAAATTTGCATAAGAAAACCCCTAGAAAAAATCTAGGGGTTTGTCTACACTCTGAAGATATTAAATATCTTTAATTATTTGTGTAACAAGACGTGTTTTTATATCTTTTAATGAAGAAGTTATATCATCAGTAACTTTAGGATTATTTTTAACGGGTATTAACATAAGCATAAGAACTAATGAGCACATAATTAATTTACTTTTAATATTAATTCTTCTAGTTAGAATAATTACTATTCCTAATAAAACTACAACCCACATACCATTCACCTATTCTATAAGTATTATAGCATTATTCATTAATATTAACAAGTATAACATCTTTACCTATCTTTTTTATTTGATGCCATCTTATTTCAATGATATGTGAAGTAAATAATGAGGTAAAAAAATGATATTTTTCAACCAAAAGAACAATAGCTTTTCCCTCTCCATCAATACTAACATCAATAATATTACCAATACATTTTCCATCTTGAACATTAATAACATCTTTTGATTGTAGATCTGATAATTTCATACAATCACCTATAGAATTATATGTCATGATAAAGAAAAAAGAACATAAGTTCTTTTTTAGTAATTAATTCCTCCCCATTCAATAGCAGTAAATCCATGACGTTTAAATGGTGTTAAGGTCTGAGGTTTTATTTTTACTTCCTTATCAACTTTCTTTACGTGCATAGCAAGACGTAAGATAGAATCAGGTTTTGGACTAATTAATAGTTTATTATATGAATCTCTTTCTTCTGTTAATTCAAAATATACTAAACTCTTTTCATTTCTTTCTAATATAGGTAACCAATACATAATAAATTCGTTACTTTCTCTTTCATTTAATCCAATAATACTTAATTTTTCTTCTAAAAAATTAATAGCGTTATCTTTAGTTACATAGAATCCTTCATTAAAATTAGTTAAATGATTACTATTTTCTTCCCAATATAAAGCATAATATTGACGTCCTTTATTATCTATTAAATTACCATTTGGATATGCTAGAACACTCCAATTATTATTAAATTTAGGATAAGTCGTTGTTAGATTATCTTTATGTTCAAAGGTAATAGTAACTTTTGTTTCTTTTTCTGGATATAGATATAATACTGGTTTAGCATATCCTCCAATATAAGTTGCGATACGTCCTGTTTCTTTAGTTGTTGGAATATAGTAATATTCATAACCTAAATCATAACCCTCTAAGTCATCTGCTTGCATATCAGGATTATCTTTTACTACTTCTGCTACTGTGGTTTTACTATCTTGTAAAACAATATAAATACCATTCTTACCATTATCTGTATACCAACCTGATAAAGCATCATGTAAATAATATCTTTTTTCATTATAATCCGTAACAAAAGTTGTTAACAATTCATCTTTAGAATTGATTAATTCTAATTTAGTACCCTCTAGTGCAACAACAAAGTCATCACCAATCATTAATATTTTCGTATAATCTTTACTTGTTCTTACTTTATTAAATTTGGAATCATATACCGTAAATTTTGTTCCATTATAAGTAATAAACTCATTATTTTTAGTATAGCAAATATCATAAAATTTCTGTCCATCAAATAATTTATTACCATTTAAATCATATATTGTTTGTAAACCTATACCTGTATTATCATCTTGATCACCATATTTAATCATGTATACAGCATTATCGCCTTCAATAAAACTTATATCAGTATTCTCAAAAGTATAAGATGTTTTTAAATGTGTAATATCATAAATATTGCCATATTTTTCATCATTAGTAAAAGTAGATACATAACCATACTTTAATAAATAGTTATCCATTAACCCAAAAGAACTATTTGGAAATAACTTTTCAAATTCTTTAAAATAAAGATTTTCTTTTAAATAATAAAGTTCTAAGTGATTATCCTCTTGATATTCTAAGCCATATAATTGATTACCATCAAAAATAGCAGAAAATTGATTATCATATGGATTATTAACATCAATATTACCCATAGGGCCTACAACCAATTTATCTTTATTATAGTCATATAAGTAATAATGATTATCTTCCATAAAGATAGCATACTTATCATACGCACTATAAAATTCACAATTATTTGTGATACAAGTAACAGTACCTACTTTTTCACTTTTATATTCTTTAGGACTATAATCTGTAGAATAGATATCATATGATTCCGCTTCATATTCTAAATAAGAATATTTATATATATCAGTTTTCTTTCCATTTCGAGTAATATCTTTAGTCGTATTTAAATATGGACTATAATCAATTTTTTCTTCTGTTTCTTCTTCTTTTTTATTATCATTAGTTTTAGGTTTAGATAAAACAACATAATAAATAACTTCCAACACAATAATTAGTAAAACAACTAATAATATAGGTATAAGAATACCAGGTGTTTTCTTTTTTTTAACTTCATTAGTTATATTTTCATCCCCATTCATTTTTACTCTCCTCTACTGTAATTAAATTATACCATTATTCTATTATAAACGCAATAAAGAAACCATTAAGGTTTCTTTATTAATTTATCAAATAAATTATTATTAGTGGTTTCAAAATGTAATATTTCATTAGTAATAGGATGTTTTACTTCTAAGACATTAGCATGTAAACATAAACGATGGATAGGATCTGTTTTACTACCATATTTTTTATCACCAACAATAGGAAATCCCATTTCACTCATATGAACTCTTATTTGATTTTTACGCCCTGTTTCAATATTAATATCTAACAATGTATATTTATCATTACTATTAATAATATGATAATTAGTAATAGCTTTTTTACCTATTTTAGAACTATGAACGAAAGTATTACTTTCTTCATATAAATAGTTTTCAATACGCCCATCTTTAGGAACTATTCCTTCAACGACCGCTAAATAATTTCTTTTCTTAACTAATTCATTCCAATTATCTTGATATAACATCTTCATTCTTTCACTTTTAGCGAACATAACAATGCCTGATGTTTCTTTATCTAAGCGATGAACAATAAAGATTAAGAAATGATTTTTACTTGCATATTCTCTTACTAGACGATATAATGTATTTTCGTTATCATACATATTAGCCATAGTAAGTAATCCTGCTTTTTTATTAACAACTAATATTTCATCATCTTCATATAATATATCAAAAGGTAATACCTCTTTAACTTCTAAATCAATAGTTATAATATCACCTTTTATTACTTTTAAAGGTAACTTTCCTATTTTATGATTATTAACACGTATTTTCTTATACTTTAATAAAGATTTAATCTTACTTTTAGAGTAATCACTATGATGACATATATAATTAACTAAGTCTTCATCTTCTTTTACTTCTATTTTTAATTGTTTCATATATACTACCTTTCATCTAATATTATATTCTTTTAATAATTAAAAAGCAAATAAGCTATAAAATCATCTTCTTAATATTTTCTAAACCACTTTTTTCTAAACGCGATATTTGAGCTTGACTAATACCTAATTCTTCACTTAATTCCATTTGGGTTTTACCATAAATATATCGTGAATTAAGTATATATTTTTCTTTGTCTTTTAATTTATTTAATGCATCTTTAACACTCAAACGTTCTTCAATACTATATGCTTTATTCGTCTTATCTTCTAACTGATCAGATAAATAGATGACATCTCCTCCATCATTATAGATAGGCTCTGACATGCTAATACTTTCTTTTAGAGAATTATCAGCTAAGAAGTAATCATATTCACTTATATTTAAGTTTTGACATATCATTTGAACACTAGGTTCTCTTCCTAACTGTAAGCTTAATTTTTCTCTTTCCTTACTTATTTTGTATGCTAAATCCTTAATACTACGTGCAATACGTACACTATTATTATCTCTTAAATATCTTTTTACTTCTCCTAAGATCATGGGGACAGCATAAGTAGAAAATTTAACTTCATGACTTAAATCAAAATTATCTATAGCTTTTATAAGTCCTATACATCCTATTTGAAAAAGATCATCCATATTATCCGAGCGATTATTATATTTTTTTAAAATACTTAATACTAATTTTAAATTACCATTAACTAATTTCTCTTTAGCTTCTAAATCACCATTTTTATATTTTTTAAATAATTCTTCCATTTCTTCATTACTTAGTACAGTTAATAAAGATGTATTAATACCACATATTTCAACTTTATATCGTGCCATAAAAGACTCCTTTCAATCTTTTATGACAACTTTTTCTTTTCCTTATACAAAAAAATAAAGAATTAATCTTTATTTTTTCTTTTTATTCTTCCAAGTAATTGTTACTCCTACCCAGAAATATTAACAGTAATGTATTCAGAGTGAGCACTTGTACGGAATTTATATGCCCATCCTCCCATACCTGCTGATACTATTATATCATAATTTTCACGATTTTCATGTCCAAAAGCTACTTCATTTAAAAATAATTTAATAAAAGTTCCGGCAGGAAAGACTTGTCCCGCATGAGTATGACCAGATAATTGTAAATTAAAACCTACTTTTTCATTATATGAGATATCTAAAGGTTGATGATCAACAACTATTAAATATTTATCTTTATCCATTTTATTTATAGCTTCTTTAGTATCTAATCTTAAGGAATCCATACTTATTTCTTTTCTTCCTAAAAGCATTATATCATCATTAATTGTTACAATATCATCTTCTAGAATAATAATATTATTATTTTTAATATTATCTATTAATTCTTTTTCTGTATAATTTTTATCATTAGTATAAGGCTCAGTATCATGATTACCATATGTATAATAAATACCATATTTAGTTTTAATATTACCTAGTAATTTAAAACAATTAATCATTTCTTCATGAGATGTGTTTTCGTCAACGATATCGCCTCCTAAAATAGCGAAATCATAATTTTCTTTATTTATTTTCTTTGTTATATTTTCTAATTTATGAATATCCATTGTCGTACCAAAATGCAAATCTGAAATAAATAATACTTTATAATCTTGTTCTAGATCCTTACTTGTTTTTAAATTATAGGTTGTATTAATAACATTAGTCATATTAAAGTAGCCATATATCATTATTAATAGAGTTAAAACACATGACATGATAAGTTTTATCTTACGATAATTAATATTTGTTTTTCTAACTTTATTAATTATTAAAAGGATTAAATTAATAAATACGCCAAAAATAAACCAATGTAATATAATAATGGCGCTAAAAGAAAAGATATTTAAACTTAATAAAGCTATAAGAATACTTATAATTGCTAAAATAATATAATAATACTTGATATTAAGTTTTAATGCTATATATATCTGTTTTAAATAATAATAAGTATAAAAATATATAGCTATTAAAATAAATATAATAAAAATAATAAATAATCCAAACATCTAATCATCCTTTAAAAAAATAATATATTTATATAATAAATTATATTATTTTTTATTAAAATATTATCCATTTTTTCATTGTTTCTAGAGTTGCATAGCCATTTATTTTAATTCTTGGAATAGCGTATTGATCACTATTTCTTGTCGCATAGTTAGAAGGCCCAAATCTAAACGCTACTAAATATCCCTCATCTTTTAATACTTCTTGTATTTTTTTATTATAATCACCATATGGATAAGCCATAGTAGTAAAATTAAACTGTCTATTCATAAGGGTATCATCTAATATTTGTTCTTTACTCATACTTTTAATACGATGTTTACCATTCTTCGTATAATAATGCATATTATAAGAATGACTTTGAAATTCAAAATTTGGATATGTTTTACGTACTTCTTCAATAACATCTAAACCTAAATATGAAGTTACATTTTTATCATAAGGACGTGTTATATCACCAATACGATTACCTACAACAAATGATGTAGCTTTAAAATTATATTTCTTTAATATTGGTAAAGCTAAATAATAATCTTCATAAAAGCCATCATCAAATGTTATCATAACTGTCTTAGAATCATATTCTCTATTACCAATATACCATTCGTAGAAATCTTCAGTATTAATCGTTGTATAATCATTTTCATATAAATAAGCCATCATTTGAGAGAATACAGTAACAGATCCAACCCATTGATTATCTGGATACTTCTCTTTTTTTACATCATCAGGTACTAAACGATGAAATGTTAAAATAGGAATGCGATCAGTTACTGGTAATTCTTCATAAGTTGAAGATAAAATAGGCTTACTATCTTCTAAATCAGTTATAAGAAAACAAGTAAGCAATAAAATAATAGCTATAACTCCTTTAAATATTCTTTTCATAATTCTCTATAATTCTATTTAATACTAATTATTAATATTAAATAATATTCACCTCTTCTTAGTGATATATTACTACTTTTAAAGAAAAAACACAATATTATATGCTATAATATGAGTATAGGTGATAAGATGAAAGAAGATATCAAAATTGCCTTCTTTGATTTAGATGGTACACTATTAAATGATAATAAAGATATAAGTAAAGAAGATATAGAAACCCTTAATTATTTACATGATATTGATATTAAAATAGTTCTAGCATCAGGACGTTTTGATAAAATAGTAAGTAAATATGCTCAAGTATTAGGTTGTGTTGACTATCTAATATCTAATAATGGAGCATTAATGTATGATAAACAAGATAATATCATTTTTAAAGATGTATTTAATCCTACTTTATTAAATAAATTATGGAAATATTCCTTAGATAATCATATAGGATTAACTTTAAATACTAAAGGAAAACGTTATAGTAATAAATACGCAACAACTACATCTAGTGATAATATCATTATTGATAAACTGATTAATATTGAGGTATATCAATTAGTATTTACAAGTTATGATAAAGATAAAATAACTAATTTATTAAATTATTTAAAAGATATTAATGTCCATATAACATATATATCTAATGTTTATTATAGTGATAATAATGATCAGTCTATATCCGTTGATATTAATTTAAATCATGTATCTAAAGGATATACCATTAATTATCTTTTAAAAAAGTTACATTTAAAAAAAGATAACGCTATATGTTTTGGTGATAATATAAATGATCAGGCTATGTTTAATGCTTGTAAATATAGTGTTATTATGAATAACGCTAAAGAAGAATTAAAAAAGAAAGCTAAATATATAACTCTAGATAATAATCATTCAGGTATAACATATTTTATTAAGGAATATTTTAAAAAGAAGGATAATTAAATCCTTCTTTTACTTTTCTACTAAAAACTTTTTTAAATTTATTTTAGGTATTATAAAATTTAATAAATGATATTCAATAATGGTAAAAATAATAGTTAAGATAGATAATCCAAGCAATACAAAAGTACTTGAAAAATTTTTAAAATTAAATTCTTCAAAAATTTTAAAAATCATAAGATGATTAAACATAAGTGGCATTGATATTTTTTCTAAATAATAAACAAACTTATTAGATAATAATTTCGATGAATAACTTATTTCTGAAAAACTTATTGTAAGAGCTAAAGTAATTACAGGAATAAGTAGATAATCTAAATGACTGCTTTTTGGATAAATTAATATTATACCTATTATAAAAACATATAATAAAAATTCAATAAAAGTAATTATATATATATATAATTTAACAGGCTTGACTGTTAAATGACTATTTTTAATAACATATCCTAATATCACACCAATATTTATATCTGCAAATGCTCTTATTAAGCCTCCATATATATAGTTATTTAAAACAATATTATAGATATTAAGGTTATTAAAATTACGATATAGGATACCAAAGCCAAAGAAAATAATTAATGGTGCCCAAAAGTATATATAATTAACTTTTAACTTTCTCAACAATGGATATATTATAGCCATACTAATTAGCATTGAAGATATAAACCATATGGTTCCTACAAGATTATTTCCTATTCCAAAACTAGATAAGAAAAACATACCAAAAAAATTAGGCAATAATTGGCTAAGAGAAAAATTTCTTAAAAAATAGACACCAATACAAGTAATAATAGTGGCAATAATACTATATGGAAGTAACTTCTTAATTTTTTTCCATAGCATTTTAAGATTATCTAAATATATATTACTTCTTTTATTCCAATCTTTAATAGCACTTAAGCCAAAATAATATCCCGATACAATAAAGAAAAAATCAACGGCTAGATAGCCTAAATTAATTGGGAGTAAATGCCTATTACTTGGAAAAAAAGAAATACGAAAATGATACATCATAACAATAAAAGCAAATATAAATTTAAGTAATGAGATAGTTCCATTATGTTTTTTCATCTTATCACCTACAAACATTTTCTATTATAACAAAATAAGCTGTTTTAGACAATAAAAAAAGCCAAAAGATCGGCGCCAGTTAACGATTAAAACCTGTTCTACCAGGTGGGTGTCAAGCTATAGGCGTCAGGATCCCTTAATTAAAAGGTCTTCAACACAGCATATATTACTTTAACTCCCAATACGTTAATTAGTAGGTTTTTCATAATTCAGCAAACCATATCTTTTAGCACTTTTAATATATCATTTTTAAATATACCTTGTCAATAGTCTTACTTAATACAAGGTATATATCCAGCTTCTTTTGCTACTAATTGGCCACGTTTAGATAACATAGCATCTTTTAATTTTTTAACATTATCATTTGTTTCATCTTTACGTGTAACAATATAATATGCCGATAATAAAGGATATGATTCATCTTGAATCGTTTCATATGTAGGAATAACACCATTAATACCTAAGTATTTTAAATTATCATTTTTATACATTGTATTAGCATAGTAATAATAGGAATATCCAACAGCATTTATTCCATTATCATAATCGGATACAACATCGATAATACCATACATAGAAGAAATTTGCTCTGTTGTTGTAGGTACCTTTACTTTCTTATCTTTCATTACTAAACTAAGTAATCCTGTTTGACTACCTGAATTAACAGGTCTTTGAAAAGCAACTATTTTAGCGTCTTTTCCTCCTAAATCTTTCCAATTAGTTATTTCTCCTGTATATACTTTTTGTATTTGTTCTAAAGTAACATTATCTACAGGATTATCAATATTAACAAAGAAAACAAAGCCTTCATTAACTACTTTAGTAACTTCTAGTTCAATACCTTTATCCTTAGCTAATTTTAACTCTTCATCACTAGGTTCTGTTACAACGATTAAATCGGCTTCATTATTAATTAATTTAACATATCCTGGATGTGTATTAGTATATTCAATACCAAAATCTTTAACAGTTTTACCTGTAAAATTTTTTATAACGGCATCGACTAAAGGTTGAGTTGCTAAAGAAGCATCTACTCTAGGTAGATTTTCTTCAGTAAATAAAATTGTTTCCATATCTATTTTCTCTTCTTTAGTTTTATGACTAGATAAGTAGTATACACCATATACACTTAATCCCATACATAAACAAACTAAAATAACAAGAAATATTTTCCAAAATTTCTTTTTCTTTTTAGGTTTAACATCCTTATATACTTCTAAATTTTCAATATTTTTTATTAAATCTTGATCCATTTCTTTATTTGTTTTAATTACATTATCCTTTTTTTCTTCAACTTTTTTTTCTTCGTTATTCATAAATCCTCCTACATAGCAAATCCATTGCGATCAAATATATTATAATCAATAGACATCGTATCACCATTATATAAATAATAAAAGGAATATACATCTATCTGAAAATCAGCTTTTTCATCAATATTACTTGTATCAATACCCTCTGTTTCTAAATATTTTTTTACAACTGATAAATAATCATATCCAGGTTTAAATAAATCACTAAGATACTCTATTTTTTTATTATCATTATTGTATACATAATCCAATTCTTTTATCTCTTTATCAACGCATTTTACATTTTTATCTTCTTCTAACACTAAATAATTACTATTTGATTCAGCAAGTTCTTCATCATTATAAATCATTTTATAGACATTATTTTTAAAATAATCAGGTGTCGTCGTACACTCTTGCCAAGTATAATAAGTACCATATAAATTATAATCATCATTAGTTTCTAATTCAACACTTATATTATAATAATTCATTTTATTTTTATCTTTATTAGTAGCATACATCTTAACAACATCATCAATTTTATAAATATTGTTTATAGTATAAGCATCTTCTTCATTAACATAAGAAGTACCAAAACCTGCAACATCAACAAAGATATTATCATTTAAATATTTACGATTAAAATAAATTAAAGAGCTATTACTTATATTATAATTAACATTCTTAACAGCAAAATCTTTAGTATATAAATAATTAGAAGATTTATATTTATAAGGATAATCTATATATTTTCCATAATCACTTATAAAGGCATATCCATAATATTCACCTATTTGGAAATAAATATGGGTACTATATATATTAAATTCTATATCATGATAATCAATATTTTTTAGAAGGCTATAAATAGTATCTTCAATGGTACTATTTTCAATATCTGAATCACAATCATCTATAGCACATACCATTCCATTAGTTAAAGACATTTGAGAATATAATCCATTAGTTATCATACTATTAATAATTGTTTTATCATTAAATAAATCATCAAAGAATATTTCTTCTCCATTAATTAAACTAACATTATAGGATTTATATATACCTGAATCATCATCCGTCAGAACATCACAAGTAATAGATAAAATATCATTTATATTTGATGTAACATTCATTTGAATAGATGAATATTTATTCTTACTTACTTGTTTAGTTAAATCCGTATAAATACTTAATAATTCTTTATTGATTTTATCTTCAACCTGTTTATCTTTTAATCCCTCTATTTGTAGATAATAATTATCTTCATTTACATTAATTATTCTAATATTTAAACTATTACCATCAAATGTATCATAAGCTGATATACCTTTTAAATTAGTATTATTTGTCTTATTCTCTTGTTTAGGCGTTTCGGATACTTTGTTTTTAGATCCTATTATGTAAGCTAATAGGAGCGCTAAAACCCATACAATAAAAATAGAAATAATAATTATTATCTTCTTCTTATTCATACACTCACCTACTATCCTCATTATAGCATAAAAAAAGAAAAGAGACTATTTAATAGCTTCTTTTCTTGAGAAATTTAATCTTCCTTTATTATCAAATCCTAAGCATTTAACGATTATTTCATCGCCTTCTTTAACAACATCTTCTACTTTGTTAACGTGTTCAGGTGCTAACTGACTAATATGTACCATACCTTCACAACCAGGCCATATCTCGACAAAGCATCCTTTATCACTTAAGACTTTAACAACTTTAGCTGTATATATTTTATCTTTTTCTGGTTCTCTTACAATATCTTTAATCATATTAGCTGTCTTGTCAATTATTTCTTGATCTGTATGATAGATAATAACTCTACCATCATCTTCTAAATCAACTTTAACAGCATTAACATCATTAACAGCTTTTACATTACTACATTCTAAGATAATCTTAGTAATAGTTTCTCCACCTTTACCAATAACATCTTTAATCTTATCTGGATTAATCATAAATGTTACTGTCTTAGGAGCATACTTACTTACCTCTTTACGTGGCTCAGCTATCTGTTTTGACATTACATCTAATACTTGCATACGAGCTACCTTAGCTTGCGCTAAAGCTTCTTGTAATATTTGTTTAGTAATACCTTTAATCTTAATATCCATTTGTAAAGCACATATACCATCTCTTGTACCTGCAACTTTAAAGTCCATATCACCTAAATGATCTTCCATACCTTGAATATCAGTTAAGATTTGATAACTATCACCATAAGTAATTAATCCCATAGCTATACCTGCCACAGGGGCTTTAATAGGTACACCAGCAGCCATTAAACTCATACATCCTGCACAAATACTAGCTTGACTTGAAGATCCATTACTTTCTAATATTTCACTTACAACACGTATTGTATATGGGAAAGTATCTTCATCAGGAATAACTTGCGCTAAAGCACGTTCTCCTAAAGCTCCATGACCTATTTCACGACGTCCAGGAGCTCCATATCTACCTGTTTCACCTACACTAAATTGAGGGAAGTTATAATGTAACATAAATCTTTTTTCAGTTTCTAAGTCTAAGCCATCTAATATTTGATGTTCTCCTAAAGCTCCTAAGGTAGTTACACTTAAACTTTGAGTTTCGCCTCTTGTAAATAAAGCAGAACCGTGTGTTCTAGGAAGTAAATCAATATCCGTTGATAATGGTCTAATCTCAGTCATTTCTCTTCCATCAGCACGAATATGTTCTTTAACAACGATAGATCTAAATAAATCATATTCTACTTCTTCTAATACTAATTTAACTTTAGTTATTAACTCTGTTAATTCTTCTTCTGTTAAATTACTATTTTCTTCTTCATATTTTTGAACAACTTTTTCTTTACAAGCATCAATAGCAGCATATTTTTCTAATTTACCTTTAATACGTAATGCTTGATCTAATTCATCAGCACATAAAGCTCTAATTTCGGCTTTTAATTCATCAGTGATTTCAAGAACATCATATTCCATCTTTTCTTCACCAATTTCTGCAATAATTTGCTCTTCAAAAGCTACTAATTCTTTAATAGCTTCATGACCAAACATTAAAGCTTCTAACATATCTTCTTCTGATACTTCTTTAGCACCTGCTTCAACCATATTAATAGCTTCTTTAGTACCAGCAACAGTAAGTTCAATATCAGAAATCTCAGCTTGTTCAGCAGTTGGATTGATTACAAATTCACCATTAACACGTCCTACTTTAACTCCAGCGATAGGTCCATCAAAAGGAATTTTAGAAATACATGTAGCTAGTGATGAACCAAACATAGCAGCCATTTCTGGTGAATTATCAGGATCTACACTTAAAACAGTATTTACTACTTGAACCTCATTACGGAAGTTTTCAGGGAATAATGGACGCATTGGACGATCAATCATACGAGCAGCTAAAGTAGCCGCTTCGGTAGGTCTACTTTCCCTTTTAATAAAACCTCCAGGTATTTTACCAACAGAATATAATTTTTCTTGATATAATACCATTAATGGAAAGAAATCAGATAGGATATTAGCTGTCTTACTTACAACAACAGTACTTAAGATAACAGTATCTCCATATCTTACTAAAACAGCACCATGAGCTTGTTTAGCTAATTCACCATGCTCAACAATTAATTTTCTTCCTCTAAAATCTAATTCATATACTTTTTTCATACTTCCTCCTAAATTAAAGACACTCAAAAAAGAGTGTCTTTGTTTTTTCCATAAATTTTTATTTTCTTAAACCTAATTCTTTAACAATAGCACGATATCTTGTAACATCATTCTTAATTAAATAGTTTAATAAACTTCTTCTTTGTCCTACTTTTTGAAGTAATCCTCTTTTAGAATGATGATCTTGTGGATGTGTTTCAAAGTGTGAAATTAAAGAATTAATTTCTTCCGTTAAAATAGCAATTTGAACTTCAATAGATCCAGTATCATTTTCATCTTTACCAAATCTTTTTACTAATTCAGCTTTCTTTTCTTTACTTAATGCCATATATATTCTCCTTTCATTATAATTCGCTTTATTCCTAGATGAAGTTGGAGTATCTCACATCCAAGAACAAGTACATACATAATATACACTATTTTAAATAGATAATCAAGTCTTTTATGGTTAAACAAATACTTTAATTATTAAAATGTTTTAAGATTATATCTAAATATTCTTCTCCTACTAAAGGTTCTTTACTATATTGTTCAAACATCGTTGTAAAATAATCTTCAAACATAATGTCTTGGGTATCGATAAATCCTCTTTCTAATAATTCGATAGTACCCTCTTTATTAATACCTAAGATACGTGCTCCTACTTCACAAGTAACAACATGTTCTTCACTCTTTAAATAGCGATCTTTAAAGTTCTGACCTAACATAAAATATTGTTGGTATGTTGTATCAACTAAATAATAACGTTCATCTACTTTAACAATGGCAATATTATGATTTTTAGGAATATCAAATATATCGGCAATATTAAAGCAATAACATAATAATCCTAAACGCTTACACATATCTTTAACATATGTATTAGCAGTACTATCATACTTACGTAAGTTATCTGTACTAAATTCAACAGATTCTTTAACTTTTAATTGTTTTCTAGTAAAGTAAACAATCGTTTCTAATAAATAATCATCACTATTATCTACTTCATTAGGTGCTTCCATATGTGTCTTAAATGGAACAATGAAATCATCAACGTTATTTTCAAGACTAGTAATACGTGCGAATGTATTAGCATCTATCTCATTAATATGATCTTTAACATATTGATATATACTACTAAAATATTCCTCTAAAACGCGATAATAAGTACCTTTATCTAATTTTCCTTTAAGTAAATTTTTCTTTCCTTCGTTAATAGCAAGATGTGTTTTTTCTATATATTCATCTATCATAGTTCACCTCTAAAATTTTAAACGATACTGTTTGGTTTCTACATGAATTCTTTGAACAACTGCTAAAGAAAGTGTTAACATTAAGGCAAAACTACCACCATATGACATAAATGGTAAAGGAACTCCCGTAAGTGGTAATACCCCAAATAATCCTCCTAAATTAATTAATACGTGTAAGAAAATGTATGTAGCAACCCCTAAACATATAAATTTATTACTAATTGTTGTCGCACGACTAGATAATAATAAAATATTAGTTATTAAAATCATATAAGCAATGATTATTGGAGCACCAAATTTAAATCCTCCCTCTTCTGTTATAATAGAGAAAATCATATCCGTATGAGGTTCAGGAATATAAGAATATTTTTGAGTACTCTTTCCTACTCCTACTCCTCCTAATCCTCCTAAATTCATCGCTATATAAGCATTACATATTTGATATCCTTCATCGACACGATTCTTTTCATCACAAGGATCAATAAAATTAGTAAGACGCGATTTTTGTTCTTCCGTTATAATATCAATACCTAAAGCTTTAGTGCCAGCAAAGCCTACTAATAATATTCCTAAACAAGTTACAATCGTTAAGAATTTTTCTTTAGGTACGATAGGACTAGCTAAAAACATAACACCAAAGATACCAACATTAATAATCATAGTACCTAAGTCTTTTTGTAAAACAATAAAAACAGAAGTTATTAAACCAAAACCTAACATTAAGACAATACCAGGTATATGGTTTTCATTTTTATTACGAAAAAACTTAGCTGTACTTTCAATAAATAAGGCCATGGATACTATTAAAATAGGTTTAGCTAATTCACTAGGCTGTAATTGAAAACCAATAATAGGTATTTTAATCCAGTTACTAGCTCCTCTTGTTACACTACCTCTTAAAGCAACCCATATATTAAGCACTAAAACAATGAGCCAGCCTATAAATACTAAATATTTATTATATTTATCGGTTGGTATCATTAAAACAAATAAATATACTGCAAAACATATCGATAAGATAATTATTTGTTTAATAAAATAATAATATACTGATTGATTTAAATTATTAACAGCTTCACGTGTGGATGCTGTTACAATACTAAATAGTCCAAAACCAAATAAAGCAATGGTTAGTAATAAGGTAAGTTTATCCATATTAGCAATAAAGTCACGTATTTTTCTTATTCTCTTCAAACCTCATCACCATTTTACTATCCTCTCATATAATAATATATCATAATTATTATAATTTTTAAATAATTTTTAACTTATAGTTATAAGAAATGACATGTAAAATATAAATTAAAAACTACCATAAATTTTAATGGTAGTTTTCTTTAATCAACTATAAAGAAATAATTATTCTATTTTTTTTGAGGTTTTTTCAAATAAACTTTTTCATCTAATTGTTTTTTAGCTGTTACAGAACTTTTACTTAAAGTGAATTTTTTTGATCTTACTATGTTAGCAAGTTTTAATAAGATACTAGCTTGTCTTAAAGTAACTTCACTTACATCAATACCTAATTTTATCTTAATAAATTCTCTAAAAGTCATAAAATATCCACGTCGATTCATATTTTTTGCTTCTAGTTTTTCAAGACGAGCCTCTAAATATGGGTCATTTATGCGTCCCCCAAAATGGCATTCCTCTGTATCAAAGGACTGACTATATTCTATAGGATCTATAAATTCAAGAGTATCAGTATCTAAATACATTTCCTTTGTTAATGTTTTATGCTTTACAATTAAAGTTCTTATAGGATCTATTCTAACTAAATGTTCAATCATATCCGTAGGTTCATAATGATCATAAATAGTATAAGATACATGGACATCATATTCTACCTTACAAGCAACAAGTAAATCATCAGTACTAATTTTTCCTTCTAACTGATCCATAATTTCACTAAATGTTTGCATGTTTTCTTCTCTTTCAACAACTTTTATAGTCTTTTTAGTTACTTCACGACGTTTAATGTCATCTAATGAAGTTTCACAGGTACGAGTCTCTGTTTTAGGTTTTCTTTTCATTTCTTCATCACTAACTAAAAAGAAACGAAAATCTTTTTCTCCTCTTGTTGCTTCTGTATCATTAGTTAAATCACAGTTATACCAAACACCATTAATCAATACTTGATTCCATGCATGATCCCCTGAACTAACTTCAATAGTTTGAATACCTAATCTATTTAATATATAACATAATACTTCAGCATATCCTTTGCATAGAGCTCTACTTCTTGCTAAAGATCTAATATCACTGGCAGGCTCTACTACCATATCATATGCTCGTTCACGATCTAATCCCCCTAAATGAGCATCGATTATATCAGCAGCTTGTTGATCATAATTAATCATATGTCCAATTTTAACATAGATATATGCTACTAATTCAAGATCCTTTCCTTTAATACTTTCTGGTATGTTTTTTATTATTTCTTCTATCATTGACTTTGCTTTTTCATAATCTTCCATATATATTCCCCCTTTAGTTAATTAATTGTGAGGAATCATTAAAAAACAAAAAAACAAGACTCCTACACAATATGTAAAAGTCTTGTTCAATATTAAATACCTTTTAACCCGGATGACGAATCATCGATTGACGAGTTAAAATCATTCGAAAATGAGAACTACTCCCTTTCAACATGCTATATACTATCATATTTTATTGTTTTTGTCAAATTGTTAAAAACTAATAATAAATAATAGACTATTAGTTATTTATAATTAACATTTCCTATTTATATTAATAAGATATAGTGAATAGTTAGGAGGGATTATATGTATTATTATGGTGGATATCAAGGATATGGAGGATATCCTACTGGAGGATGTAATAACGGAGGATATAACAATAATGTAGGATATGGTGCAGCAATTATATTAGTATTATTTATTTTATTAGTAATCGTTATAGGAGCACGTGCTTTTGATGGTTCAAATAACAGAAGATAATTTATTATCTTCTTTTTTATATATTTGTATATTTTTAAAAAAATTGTTATAATTAAACGTGGAAGTGATTTTATGTTTAAAAAGTTAAACATCCTTGATGAAAAAGACAAACATTTACGTAAAATTAGTGTAGACGCTAAACTACCTTTAAAAAAAGAATATCGTGAATTAATTCAAAGAATGATTGATGAACTAACATATAGTCAAATAGATGAGTTAGCAACTAAATATGACTTAAGACCTGGTATGGGGCTTGCTTTTCCTCAACTAGGTATTAATGAAAGAATAATCGTTATTGTTCATGAAGTAGAACCTCAGAAATTTGATAACTATGTAGTTATAAATCCACGTATTATTAGTTCATCATCAGAAATGATTGCTGCTGAAGCAGGAGAAGGATGTTTAAGTGTTAATCGTGATGTTGAAGGACATATAAAAAGAAATGCTCGTGTAACTGTTGAAGGATATGATATGGATGGTAATTTAATTCGTATTCGTGCTCGTGAAGAATTATCTATTGCCTTCCAACATGAAATAGATCATCTAAATGGTATTCTTTTCTATGATCGCATTGATCCTAATAAGAAATTTTATACTGAGCAAGAATTAAGATTAATATAGGAGGAATTATGAAAGGGTTTGCTAAATATATATTTTTATTTATTATTGCCTGTATAGGAGCTATTGCTATATATTATGCAGTAGTACCTCCTGAAGAACGTATTCCTTTTAGTATTGAAATAAAAAAATAACATTTAAAATGTTATTTTTTTTGTAATATTATTTGCTTTTCAGTTTCTTGAATAGATAAGGTATTACCACCAAAATTACTTATTCGACGTCTAATTGGTGATGCGATAACTACTTCTTTTCCTAAAGTAGGACTTTTATCAATTATTTCTTGATGATAACTAGATATAATATCTCTATTAATTCTAATATGTAAAATACTATTTAATAATTCTTGACTATGATACTCTCTAGTTATAAAGCTTATATTATCATCAAAAGCATCATACATAAATAAAAATCCTGGATTACCTGTAATCATTCTTGATAAAACTTTAATATGATTAGGTCCTAGATCAAAATGCGCTAAATAAGGATAACATAATAGTTCCGTACTAGGTGTATCAGAAATAAATGGATCTGATAATAAAGTTAATAATGAACTTTTAGTCCCCATACTTAAAGGTTCAATATCTTTAAGAGGATTACATAACTTATCATTTAATCTAATTTTCTTTTTATGTTCATCTTGATCAATATATCCACTAATAGATTTTAAAATAGAACTAATTTTTCTTTGTCTTTCATATAAAGTAATTAAGATATGATTATTATCATATCCTCCATCATTATTGATAGTAAATCTTCCCTTTAGATATTTAGGATTAGTAGGAATAATTACTCCCTCTAATTTATCTAATTCACTTTGAATTCTTAAATATTCATTTCTTAAAGCAAAAACAATATCTTTCAAATAATAATAATCTTCCGACATATAAAATTTATTTCAACTCCACGAGTAAATATTTTAGCATACTTTATTTATATTTACAAATTTTTATTATATAGTGCCCTTTAGCTGTTTTTTTAATTATTTCCTTAAATAAATACTTACCATAATGACGAATACTAATAATATCATTATCTTTAACAATATATGTTTTTTTATTAGTTATTAAATAATTAACTAAAATATATTTGCTTTTAAACATCTCATCAACACCATTACGACTTTTATTAGTAAGATGAGAAACGAGATTATCTAATCTTAAACTACTTACAACTAATTCTTTTTCTTCATATTTAACTTCATAATTACTTATTTCATTCAAATTTATTTCTTCTAAAGAAATATGATTATTGCCTATTTCTTTAAAATTTAATAATAAATACTTTTTAATACTATCTAAGATAATAATATATTGATTATCATCAATAATAATATCTCCATATTTATGAGGTACAATATTATGACTAAATAAAGCGCCTAATATTTCATTATGTTTTAAAGGTAACTTACTATTAATTTTTAATAAACTAACTTTAGGATAACTTTGATAAATAATTGTTTTAGTTGCATCCTTATAAGGAATAAATTCTTGATAAGATATATGTTTCTTATTTAATAATCCAATAATTGTTTTTCTTTCAATAGGATCTAAAAAATCAGTATATTCCCCTCTTATAACTTTTTCAATATTATTTTTAATAAATACATTATTTTGCATATCTTTTCATATATTCCTCATAAGTAACTTCTTTATCGATATAACTACCATCATCTTTTATATCAATAATACGATTCGCTACTGTTTCAATTAACTGTTGATCATAACTTGTAAAGACAACACACCCTGTAAAACGTTCTAATCCTTCATTGAGTGCTGAAATACTTTCCATATCTAAATGATTAGTAGGTTCATCTAAAAATAAGGTATTAGCGTGTTCTAACATCATTTTAGATAACATGCATCTTACTTTTTCTCCTCCTGATAATACATTAACTTTTTTTAAAGTTTCATCTCCACTAAATAGCATTCTGCCTAGAAATCCTCTTACGAATGTCTCTTCTTTATTCGTTGAATATTCTCTTAACCATTCAATCATATTAACATCATTCTTAAAATAGGCATCATTATTTTTAGGATAATATGATCTCGTAACTGTTACCCCTATTTTAATTTCTCCACTGTCAGGCATTAAATCTCCTGATAATAAACGAAGTAATGTTGTTTTAGCTAATTCATTATTACCAATTAAAGCTATTTTATCACCAGGTTTAATAGTTAAACGCATATTCTTAATTACAGGTATGCCATCAATATCTTTATTGACGTGATCAAAATGAATAACTTCTTTACCTAATACTTTTTCTGGTTCAAAATTTATATAAGGATATTTACGACTACTAGGACGTATTTCTTCTAACTGAATTTTCTCTAATGATTTTTTACGACTCGTAGCTTGTTTAGACTTTGAGGCATTCGCACTAAATCTTCGAATAAAATCCTGTAATTCCGCAATTCTTTCTTCTTTCTTTTTATTTGATTCACGCATTTGTTTTTGAATTAATTGACTAGATTCATACCAAAAATCATAATTACCGGCAAATAAAGTTATTTTTTCATAATCAATATCTAACATATGCGTACATACTTTATTTAAGAAATGACGATCATGAGATATAACAATAACAGTATTTTTAAAATCTAACAAAAACTCTTCTAACCAATTCTTACTATCTAAATCTAAACCATTAGTAGGTTCATCTAATAATAAAATATCAGGTTCGCCAAATAGTGCCCTGGCAAGCATTACTTTAACTTTATCTGATTCTTTTAAATCACGCATCATCTTATTATGAAGGCTTATATCTACCCCTAATCCTGTAAGAAGAATGGCTGCATCAGATTCAGCTTGCCAACCATTTTTCTTTAAGAATAAATCTTCTAAGATACCTGCACGCATACCATCTTCATTGGTAAAATCTTCTTTCATATATAATGCTTCTTTTTCTGTTTTAATATCATATAATTCTTTATCACCCATAATAACAGTATCTATAACATTATAATCATCATATGCATTATGATTTTGAAGTAAAACGGATAAACGTTCTCCTTTACCAATGATAACTTCGCCACTAGTGGAATCAATCTCACCACTTAATATCTTTAAGAATGTTGATTTTCCTGCTCCATTAGCGCCTATAACACCATAACAGTTATCACCTTCAAATTTTAAATTAACATTATCAAATAATACTCTTTTACCAAATCTTAATCCAACATTATCTACTATTAACATGTTATCACTCATTTCTCTTAGTCAATTATAAGTATATAATAACAAACTCTTTTTGACAAGAAAAAAAGACATTAATGTCTTAATATTTATTTAATACTTGTAATTTATTTATTACTTTCTTTTCAATACGAGATATATAAGACTGACTAATGCCTAATATATTAGCCACTTCCTTTTGGGTTAATTCTTTATGATTATTTAAGCCATAACGCATAATCATAATCTCTTTATCACGAGGATTTAATTTATCTATTTCTTCATATAGTAATTTCTTTTCTATCTCTCTTTCTAAATCACGTGTCACAATATCATCATCAGTACCTAATATATCTTCTAATCTTAACTCATTGCCTTCGGAATCATAACTTAAACTATCTTCAAAACTAATTTCGCCTTTTCTTTTTTTATTTTTCCTTAAATACATTAATATTTCATTATCTATACAACGGGAAGCATAAGTTGCTAATTTAATATTTTTATCTAAATTATAGGTATCAACGCCTTTAATAAGACCTATCGTTCCTATACTAACTAAATCTTCTAAATCAATACCTGTATTTTCATACTTTTTAGCTAAAAAGACAACTAAGCGTAAGTTATGTTCAATAAGTTTATTTTTAGCTTCTTTAGTTCCTTCTTTAACATAATATACTTCCTCTTCTTTCGTTAAAGGTTCAGGTAACTTATCTAAACTGCCTACATAATAAATATGTTTAATAAAAAATAACTTAATAAAACTTATAATTTTTTTAATCATAGATCCTCCATTAATTTATTATTTAATAAAATATCTACGCCATCAATATTAAACTTCTCATCGCTTAAACCTAAATAAATATTTTTAATTACTTTATTATTTATTATCACTTCCTCACATTTATATATTTTTAACATCAATATCTTATTGACAACTTTATAAGGAATAATTCGGTATCCCTCATTTAAAAAAATAACTTTTCTTTTATCGATTAAGATAATAGGTTTACCTTTAAATGATAAGTTATTTCCACTATCTATATATCCTGTACCTGTTATTTCATGATTAGAAATCTTAATCTTAGTTAAATAGTAATTATTATATTTATTCTTAATCATTTGGGTATTTTTTATATATAGATAGATAATTATCGGACTTAAGAGTAATAAAACAATAAAATTAATACTTATACCATTATGAATAAAGATTATGCCTACATGATTATAATTCATATTGATATTAAGCATATAAAGACATCCTCCTAAAAAAATACTTGTTATATAAAAGATAATTAAATTATAAAATTGATATCTAAGATCACCTTTAGGATACGCTACCAAAAGCATTAAAATACTAAATATAATTTTTAGGATAAATAATAAAAAATTAGGAATATTAAAAAATAAAATTAGAATACTTAAACTACCTATAAAAGCTCCCAAGGATATATATTTAATATTAATCTTTCTTTTTAAAATAATGCCTACACTCATAAGTAAGATAAAATCAAAAAAGAAATTAATTAATAAAACAAGATCTAGATAAATTTTCATCTTATCACCTATTTAATTATAAAAAAAAGACATAATAATTTATGTCGTTTTATATTAAAAAGGAGAATTATTAAAATCCTCCTCTTTTTCTTAAGAATGTTGGAATACCACTATCATCATCAGAAGAATCATCACTAGTATTACGTTCTTCTGGATCTTCAGGACGAGAATATGAATGATATAAAGGTTCACTCTTTTCTTCAAATCCTGTAGCGATAACAGTTACGATAATCTCATCATTTAAATTTTCATTAATAACAGCTCCAAAGATAGTATTCATATCTGTATTAGCACTTGTACGAACTACCTCATTAGCTTCTTCTACTTCAAATAAAGTTAAGTTACTACCACCAGTTACATTTATAATAGCATCAGTTGCTCCCGCAATACTAGTTTCAAGAAGTGGACTAGCAACAGCTTGACGAGCAGCCTCAGTAGCTCTATTCTCTCCTTGACCTATACCAATACCAATAAGAGCATTTCCACGTTTTTCCATAACTGTCTTAACATCAGCAAAGTCTAAGTTAATTAATCCTGCTACAGCAATTAAATCAGATATAGATTGAACACCACGTCTTAAAACATTATCTACTTCTCTAAATGACTCTAGTAATGGTGTCTTCTTATCAATTATCTCTCTTAAACGATCATTAGGTATAACGATTAAAGTATCAACGTTTTTCTTTAACTCTTCTAAGCCTTCAATAGCTTGTTCCATACGTTTTTTACCTTCAAATGAGAAAGGTTTAGTAACAATACCTACAGTTAAAGCACCTAATTCTTGAGCTATTTGGGCAATAACAGGAGCAGCTCCTGTACCCGTTCCACCACCCATTCCACAAGTGATAAAAACCATATCAGCACCAGATAAAGCATCTTCAATTTCTTTTTTACTTTCCATAGCAGCTTCACGACCAATTTCTGGTTTAGCGCCTGCTCCTCTTCCACCTGTTAAGGCTTCACCTATTTGTATTTTTACAGGAGCTTTAGAAACATTTAATACTTGTAAATCTGTATTCGCTACAATGAATTCTACTCCTTTAACTCCAGAATCTATCATACGGTTAACAGCGTTATTACCACCGCCACCGACACCTATAACTTTAATCTTTGCGATTTGATCCATTTCTAATCCAAACATACTATTTATATCCTCCTATTCGCTAAGAAATATTCCATCAAGCGTCCTAGCATTTTTTCGTTGTTAATCTCTTGATAGCTTTTACGAATACTTGCTAACAAAGATGCATCCTCATTACTAATCATTGAAAATGATTGACCTTTTAACTTTAATTTATTAATAAAGTAAACAATATTTCCAACACATGATGAATATTTATTATCACGGATACCAACTAACTTAATATTACCAATACTTACATCCTTACCAAATACATCACTAGCGATATATTCAATATCGGCCATATTACTTGTACCCCCTGTTATAATAATATAATCAATTGTCTTGCTTGTCAATATATTAATCTCTTTTTTAGCTAAGTTAAGAATCTCTTCTAGCCTTGAAGAAACAATCTCTGATATCTCAAATTGATTAATACGTAATTCATCATCATAAGCTGTTTTTATTTCATGCATATCACTAGTACTAGCGTTTCTCTTATGCGCTAAAGCAAAATGAAGTTTTAAATCAGTTGCTGTTTCAGCATCTGTTTTATACATATAAGAGATATCATTATCGATATGTTTACCTCCCATATTTATTATAGAGCTTTTAACGATAATACCACGATTATAAAGTGATACGGTTGTTGTTTCACTTCCAATATTTATAATAGCGCCTACAGTTTTATCAATATTTTTATTTTTAAAAGCATATAAGTCTCCAATACTATTAATTGATATATCGACAGTTGTAATACCAATATTTTCTAATAAACCAACAACAGAATAGATATTCTTTTTAGGTGTTGTAACAAGAATTGCTCTAACACCTAATTTTTTTCCCATATTATTTAATGGTTCTTTAATACCTGTTTCATCATCTAGACGAAAATCAACAGGTATAGCTGTTACAATCTCATGATTATTTAATTCTTTAGAGGCAGCTGCCTTATCTAGAACTTCTCTAATATGATCACGGGTTACAGGTACAGCATTACCTTCAACCTCAATATCTATCTCACCTTTAACTACAGAATATTCAGCAAAATAACTAGGTACAGAAGCAATAACTTTATCTATCTTAATACCTAAGATATCTTCTACTTCTTTAATAGCGCCTTTAATACTTTTAGAGGCTGCATCAGGATCAGCTATTAATCCTTTTTTAATACCATTTGCTTTATATGAAGATGCTGCTAATAAATTAAGTTTATTTTGAAATAATTCACAAACAACAACCTTTATACTATCAGATCCAATATCAAGACTAGTATAAATATGCTTCATATAATCATCTCCTATAGTCTACATAACAATTATACTATAAATTACTTAAAATGTAAAAAGTTTTCTTAAAATCACAAAAAAATACAAAGAATTAATCTTTGTATTTAGTTAAATAATCGCCACGATCTAAATTTAGTATACCCTTACTTTTATCTAATCTTCTTAATATATCTAGATAATCATTTAACTTATTAAAATTCTTTATATTAATATTAACGCCATTACCATCTGTCATTGTAAGAAAGAATAAATCCTCATCAACATATCTTATTTCCGATATACGATATAATACATCACTATCTAATTTACTTAATTCTCTAAGTAATTTAGTTAAAATACTTTCAGGTACTTGATTAATAATCGTAGGTACATCAAAATTCTCCTTAGTTGCTGTACCATCTTTTAATAAATATTCATCATTATAAGCATAGTATACTAAAGGGATATTCTCATCAATATGAATAGTAATCTCTCGGAAAAAATTATGTCGACTGATAGATACATTAGATATATAAATACTCTTATTTAGTTTCTTTTTAATACGTTCATGACTTATTTTATATAATTTAGGATAATCATGTAAGCCTGCCATATCAATAATATCTTGATCACTAAGCATTTTATTTCCTTCAATATATATATTGGTTATTCTATGATTAGCAGTATAGATAATAGCACCAATAATAAAAATAAAACTAAATAAGCATATTAAAATATTTTTTACTTTATATCTAACACGTTTTTTCTTCTGGATTACCTTTGACATAGTCCCCTCTATTCTACAAATTCTTGTTCGATTTTTAATTCAATATTATATTTTTCTTTAATTGTTTTTTGTATATCAAGAATAAGTTTTTTAATATCTTCGCCTGTAGCATGATCAACATTGATAACAAAGTTAGCATGCTTAGTACTAACCATGGCTCCTCCTTCTTTTTTACCTTTAAAACCTGCCTCTTCAATTAAACGTCCTGCATAATCTCCTTCAGGATTACGGAAAACAGATCCTGCAGATGGATATTCTAAAGGCTGTGAAGCTATTCTTCTTTTACGACGATCATCAATTAGTTGCATAATCTCATCAACATCGCCTTTATGAAGTAAAAGAGTTGCTTCAATACATATATAATCAGGATGTTTTTGTAAAAAAGAAGAGCGATAATGAAAATCTAAATCTCGATTAGTTAATTCCTTAATACGTAAATCAGGAGTTATAACTTTTATTTTACTAACTATATATCCCATATCACTTTTATAGGCACCTGCATTCATAAAGACAGCGCCTCCAATCGTACCTGGAATACCTGTTGCGAACTCTAATCCTGTATAACCAATACGTGATAATCTAGTAGCGAGCTTGATTAATTGATATCCTGCTCCTACTGTTATTTCATTACCATCTATTACTAAATTATCAAAATGATCTAATTTAATTAAAATACCATTATATAATCCACTATTAAAGATAAGATTAGATCCTCTTCCAATAATCTTATATTTAATGTTTTCACTTCTTAATAATTTAATTAATTCAATTAGACCTATTTCATCATCAGGGAAGACCATTCCTAAAGCTGTTCCTCCTGCTCGATATGTTGTATAACTTGTAAGATTAACATTCTCGATAACTTCCCCAATATTAAGTTCTTTTATCTTTTCAATAATATTCATAATCATTTTCTTTCTATTAAATCTTGTAAAGAGTTATATATAAGTTCTCCACTATCATTAACACCTAAAGAAACTAAATTATCACGCATCTCTTTTAATTGATTGTGATCATATAATATTTCATTTATTTTATTAATTAAAGTTGTGGAAGACAAATCTTTCTCTTCAATCATTTGGGCTGCTTTAACATTAACTAAATCTAAAGCATTCATATATTGATGATTATTAGGTACATAAGGGCTAGGTATTAAAATAGAAGGCACTCTAAGCGCTATTATCTCACTTAAAGTAGAAGCTCCTGCTCTCGTAACCATTAAATCGGTATTCTTCATTAAACCTGTCATACCATCAATATAAGGCACTACTTTTACATTACTAGGAAAACTATTCTTACTTATTTCTTCATAATCTTGTTTACCTGTTACAAAAACAACTTCATAACTTTCTTTAGAAACCTTTGGTAATGTTTCAACCATTAAATTATTTATAGTACTAGCTCCCAAAGAACCCATAACTATTAAGACTAATTTCTTATTAGGTGTTAAACCTAATTTCGTTTTATCCATAGGTTCTTTTTTAATAGCGTCTTCACTACAAGGATTACCTGTAAAGACAACTTTATCTTTAGGAAATTTATCTATCGATGATTTCATAGATATACCTATTTTATCTACTATTTTAGATAAATAAATATTAGAAGCACCTGGAATACTATTTTGTTCATGAATAAAAGTTCGATAACCTAATTTATGAGCCATACTTATAACAGGTACTGTAACATATCCTCCTACCCCAATAACAATATCAGGATTAAAAGATTTAATTAATTTACGACATTTTTTACGACTTTTATATAAATGGTATGCTACTTTAAAATTACGTAATAAGTGTTGACGATTAAAGCCATATATTTCAATTGATTCAAAAGGAATACCACGTTTAGGTACAATATCTTTTTCCATACGATCATGTGTACCTATATATAGGAATTCACTATTTGGTTCATGCTCTTTAATTTTGTTAATAATAGCTAAGGCAGGATATATATGTCCTCCTGTTCCTCCAGCACTAATAATTACACGCACCTTATTCACCCATTTCTTTATCTCATTATACCATAATTATATTTAAAAAAATATATAATTATCACTTATCACTAAGTAAGTGTCAAATAAAAAGAGGATTAAATACCCTCTAATTTACCTCCCTTATCAAGGATAATGGTCTTACCATTTAACTTAGGATTTAATTTACGATCATAGTATAAAGTATAACCATTAGTAATAATATTATTATATGATTCTTTTTCATCATTAATAACAGATACATACGAATTACCTGTTAAAGTAATAGTACTATCATTATCAATATTTAATGTTACCTTACCTTTTTTATTACTATTTATGATGCCTTTATAATTAGTCATATCTAAATTAAAGACTAAATTACCATTATTATTAAATAAGATATTACCTATTAATGATTGATTTTTAGTAGTTAAAGTAACATCATTACGATTATTTATTACCATAAAATTATTTTGGCTATAATTAATATTAGTATTTTCAATATTAATATCAGCATCATTATCTTTAATATAAATTAAAGGTATATCATGGTAATCATCTATATAATCATATATTTCTAAAGTAGATTTATAAATACTTAATTTAGCTTTTTTAGAATTATTACTTACTTTTCTAATTAAGAATCCTGCACCTACTTCATCTTCATATTCTAATCCTGCAGCTTTTAAATTAGAATTTCTTATATTAACATAGCCATTATCATTAATAACTGCAAACATAGATGTTTTACTAGTACCTAAAGATGATAATAAAGATACTTCACTATCTGTATAAATAAATGGTGAATTAGTCGCATTAGTTGTTATATCAGATTCCGTAATTTCTACTTTACTACCATTAGTACATCTAATAGCTTCACTACTTGTTAGAGATGTTTTTAAAGATAAATTATTACCAATAAATGAGCTATTAAAAGATGTTCCGATACAAGGACTATTATTATTTGATGTTTCAATTGTTACATTATTAGCTTCAATTGATGAATTAGTTAAAGCACTAAATAATCCAATACTTCCTTTAGATGATGTAGTAACTATACTATTATCAATCGTTAATTTAGAATCTTTTAATACTAATATTCCCGCATTAACACCATATATTTTACTAAGCATAATATCTTTACTAGAGCCTGCTTTGGTAATAATACTATTACTTATATTAACGTTAATACCATTCTTAATAAGAAAGACATTCTCATCACTTTTATTATAATAAAAATTAGTATTATTTATCGATTTAGATGTTACTAATTCATATTTAGCTTTAGGTAAAACAATAACTGACGTTTTATCACTAGCCATTCTTTGATGTTTACTCATATATTGATTTATATTATATGAAATAACTAAAGTTAAAATAAGTCCTAATATAATACTTATAATTAAACTAATAATAAATAATTTATGAGAAGATGTTATATTAAAGACTAATCTTCCTAGATTTAAAAGCATAAATATAAATATACTTATCATAAAGAATATTATTAATTTTTCCCACCAGAATAAATCAGTTATTGAAATTTTAATAATATCTTCATTAGATATAACATCAGATACATTACTAATTTTATTATAAATAATAAAAATAATACCCATTAATATAAGAATTAATAAGATTATTGAAAGAATAATTTTAATTTTTTTATTCATAAAATCACCTTTAATAACTATATATCTATTTTGTGAAATATTTGTGTTAATTGTCTAAATTATATGATTCTAAAAAATGATAAAGGTTATTAGCGACATTACTAGGTAATATTTCTTCTAATTCTTCTATACTAGCTTCTTTCATTTTCGTTATTGTATGATATTTCTTTAATAATTCTTTTTTTCTTTTACTACCTATACCTTCTATATTATCTAAAACACTAGCTAAACTACCTTTACTACGTATTTGTTTATGATAATTAATCGTAAATTCATGTACTTCATCTTGCATTCTTTCTAATAGATAAAATAAATTACTTTGACGATCTATATCATATTCTTTACTACTAGTTAATAACTTATTAGTCGCATGGCGATCATCTTTTTTAAGACCAACAACTAATATATTCATTCCTAGACTATGTATGACTTCTTCAGCTACATTAATTTGTCCTAAGCCTCCATCAACGATTATTAAATCAGGTCTAACTAAATTATCTTTTAATACTCTAAAATAACGACGATATATTACTTCACGCATCGTTCCATAATCATCATTTTGATCAACACTTATTTTATATTTACGATATTCATTTTTATTAGGTTTACCATCCATAAATACTACCATACCTGATACATTATAAGTTCCAAATAAATGAGCATTATCAAATATTTCAATACGATCTAATTTATCTAAACCTAATAAATTTTTTAATTCTTCATTCGCATCAATTGTTTTAGCTTCATCACGTTTAATTAACTCAAAGTTTTCTTCTAAAGCTATTTTAGCGTTATCACAAGCTAATTCAATAAGTTTATGTTTATCTCCTTTTTGAGGTATTTTAACATTGGTTGCTAAATATTCACTTAAGAGATTTTCATCTAGAATATCAGGAATTAATATTTCTTTAGGAATTAATATATTCTTATAGAAATCTGCTATATATCTTGTTAATTCACTATCTACTTCATCAATTAAAGGCATAATTTTAGAATGTCTTTCAACGATTTTGGAATCACGAATAAAAAAGACTTGAATACTTAAATATCCTTTTAAGATATAATAACCAAAAACGTCACGATCAATATTATCTTTAGTTTCAACTTGTTGATGCGTTAAAGTAATATTAATATAATCTAACATTTTCTTTAGTTCTAAAGCTTTTTCAAACTCTAAATTTTCACTATAATGACTAATTTCTTCATTTATTCTTTTTGTAATTAAAGAATGATCACCTTTAAGAAATCTTATAATATCACTACGCATATCATCAATTTCTTTTTGATCAACATTATTAGCGCAGTAACCTAAACATTGTTTAATATGATAATATAAACAAGGTTTAGACTCATATGTATTACATTTACGAATAGGATATAATCTATTTAATAAATTAACAACATTACGAGCTGCGGTTACATTAGGATAAGGTCCATATAAATATTTATGATTTTTCTTACGTGATAAAACACGTACAACTTTTAATCTAGGTACTTTTTCATCAGTTAATTCAATATAAGGATAACTCTTATCATCCTTAAGTAATATATTATATTTAGGATTATGTTCTTTAATTAAATTAATTTCTAGGATAAGAGATTCTACTTCACTATTAACAGTTATATATTCGAAATCATCTATCTCACTAACTAAACGAGCTGTTTTACCTGTATGGGTACGATTAAAATAGGAACTAACACGATTCTTTAGTTTCTTAGCTTTTCCTACATATATAATATTACCATCTTTATTCTTCATTAAATAACAACCTGGTAACATTGGTAATAATGATAATTTCTCTTTAATTTTATTCATAATCTCACCTAGTATATCATTTCATATTTTTTTAATAAACTATATAATTTTTTATTAATATCTTTTCTTTTTTCTAATAATAATTTATTATCTCTTGTTGGATGAATACGATTAGATAGCATAACAAAAGCAAAGTCATTAGCGCGATCTATTAATATTTCATGTCCAGGAAATCCTGTATGAATAATCGTATCATCACTACATATATCTTGCGCTAAAACACTACTTTTTGCATATATCCAACCTACGGTTCTTCTAATACTATCCTCACTTATAAATAGAGGTGTAAACCATAAATCAATATAAGTTTTATCAATAATTTGTTTTCCCTTATAATATCCATCATGTAAAATCATTTCTAAGAAATGAGATAAATCATCTATGGTACTAAAGACACCTGCATGACCTGCTACCCCATTTAAAAAGTAGGCTTTTTCATCATGAACAAATCCTTTTACTAATCCTCGATCTTTAGTATCTTCCGTAGGTACACACCTTTCAGTATCAGTAGGATTATATGATGTATCACGCATTTCTAAAGGTTTAAAGATTAATTCATTAGCTAATATATCAATAGGTTTATTATATATCTTCTCAACAATAAATCCTAATAATATAAAGTTATTATCAATATAATGCGCACTAGTACCTGGTGTAAATTCTAATTCAATATTAGTTAAAAACTCATCTTTACTTTTTATATTAAATTTATCAAATAAAGGTTTAATACCTGATGAATGTGTTAAAAGATGAATAATTTTAACATTATCATATTTAAAGTTAGGTAAATACTTAATAACATAATCATTTAAATCAATTAATTTATCACGCAATAAAAGAGCAATTAAAAGATTGGTAACTAATAATTTAGTTAAGCTTGCTATATCATGTAAGGCATTAATATCATTTTTTTCTTTGTTAGGAATTAAAGCTTTATATCCAACACTACCCTTAATTATTTTATCATTCGTAATAATACAATAAGAGCATCCAGGGAATACTCCTTCTTTTACTAATTTATTTAAATATTTATTAAATTCAACATCCATACTAATCACATTTTAATTTTAGCATATATTTGCGAAAATAAGAAGAATAAGTTATAATTTACTTGGTGATTATGTGCGATCAATATTAGATAATGTTAGTAAAGAAATAGAAATTAAACGCTCTAAATTTATCTGTCATTTATATCGTGTTGATTCTCTTGAAGATATTAAAAAGTATTTAGACGATATAAAAAAAGAATATAAAGACGCTACGCATAATTGTTATGCTTATATTTGTAATACTAGTAAAAAAGCTTCTGATGATGGAGAACCTATGGGTACAGCAGGTATGCCTATTTTAAAAATCTTAGAAAGTCAAAACTTAGATCATGTATTAGCTGTCGTTACAAGATATTTTGGAGGTATTAAATTAGGCGCTAACGGATTAATAAGAGCCTATGCTGACAGTGTTAAAGAAACTTTAAAACTAGTAAAATATATCAATTTAATTAAAGGAATCAAAGTAAGTATTCAATTTAAATATGACGATATCCAAAAAATAGATTATTTATTAAAAGACTATAAAATCGTTAATAAAGAATATCAAGATATCATTACCTATATCATTGATATACCAATAGATATTAATATAAAAACATTACTTAAGGATTACCTCATTAATTATCAAGAATTAACTAATATTTTAATAGCAAAAGACGAAGATTAATCTTCGTCTTTTATTTCTTCCTCTTCTTCTTTTGGTTCTTCAATAACTTCTTCTTTAGATTGTTCTACTTTAGGCTCTTCTATTTCTTCTTTTGATTCTTCGGTTTCTTTAGGAGTAACTTGAGGTTTAACTTCACTTGTTTCTTTTTTTGGACTTTCTTTTTTTTCAACTTTAGTAGTAACATTTAATTCTTCCCAAATAACAATAGTAACTTTTTTACCATCAGCTGAATTACATGTATACATAACTAAAGAAGCTTTGATATTTTTTACATCTCTTCCATCTTTTGTTACTAATCTATCACCATAGTTATATCCTGTTACAACTTCTTTAACTTTAAAAGTTCTTAAAGAATAACTGCCATTATTATTTTTTACTTTAATATAAGCTTTAGAACCTACTTTTTGGCTTTTAATAATATTAAAGCCTTGATTACTATGATCACCAATTAAATAAACACTTCCATATTTAAAATAAGCTGCACTATCTTTGGCATCAACAATTTTTTGAATACTAGGATCAAAAAAACTTGTTTGATATAACGCTACAGAATATAATGATGAAAAATATAATCTTCCAGCGCTACCTATACAATCATTATTTTTTAATATTTTTTGTTCAATTGAAGTAGATACCTTCTTAGTAACATTACTTTTTTTATTTGTAACCACTTCTTTAACAGGTGTTATGGGAAGTACACTTTCTACTACTTCCTCTACTGCTTCATCTTTTTTACTAACTTCTAATACATGAAAACGTGAATAATTTAATACTTTAAAAGCATCAAGATTATTATCTTTAATAGGTATACTTAAATAATCAAAATATTTATTTTTAATAGTCAGATTATTAGCAATTATATTACCAGATACAACATTTTCTTTATCTTTATATACTTCTTTTGCAATACTAACATTATTAAAAGGTAAAATAGCTAATAAAGCTAATTGACAAGATATAAATAAACTCATAAATGTTTTTTTAATATGATTTCCCGTCTTAATATACATTTTAACCCCCACCTTTATCCATATTGGCTTTCTTTGGTTTGCTATAATAGCATAAAATTACTAAAAAGTCAAAAAGAAGAAGTCCTAAGACTTCTTCATTAATTATTATTTTCCAGCCATTTGTTTAGCAACTTCTTCAGCAAAGTTTTCTTCTCTCTTTTGCATACCTTCGCCTACTTCAAATCTAATCATTTGTTCAATAGTTCCTCCGTTATTAGCAACGTATTTTTGAACTGTTTCTTTATTTTCAGCTTTAACAAAGATTTGATTCTCTAAACATACTTCTTCATAATATTTATTTACTTTTCCAACTAAGATATTATCAATCTTATCAGCAGGTTTACCTTCATTAAGTAATTGTTCTCTCATAATTTCTTTTTCTTTATCAAGAACATCACTAGGTACATCTGATGATCTTAAGTATGTAGGACGCATAGCAGCAGCATGTAACGCTACATCTTTAGCTACTTCTTTGCTTGCTCCTTTAACAACTGTTAGAACAGCAATCTTTCCACCCATATGGATATAGTCACCGAATTCTTCATCACTATTCTTAACAACTCTTTCAAATCTTCTAAGACTTAATTTTTCACCAATTTTAGCTGTTTTATTAATAATTAAATCATTAACTGTTCCATCTTCACATGGAAGCGCTAAAACATCTTCTAATGAACTAACATCATTAGCTATAATAGCATCAAGAATTGTATCTACCATTCCTGTAAATTCAGCGTTTTTAGCAACGAAATCTGTTTCTGAATTAACTTCAACGATAGCAGCTACATCACCATCTACTTTAATAGCAGCCATTCCTTCAGCAGCAATACGATCAGCTTTTTTAGCTGCCTTAGAAATACCTTTTTCTCTTAACCAATTAATTGCTTCATCAATGTTGGCATCACATGCTTCAAGAGCTTTCTTACAATCTAACATTCCAGCTCCTGTTTTCTCTCTTAGTTCTTTAACTAAACTTGCAGTTACCATAATTTCCTCCTCCTAAATAAAATAAGGATGAATAAATCATCCTTAAGTCTCTATTTTAAAGCTTCAATTAATTCAGCTTTTTTCATTGTAGAATATCCTTTAACTTCTTTTTCTTTAGCCATTTCACGAAGTTCAGATACAGTTTTAGTAGTTAAATCTTCTTTAACTTCTACGGCTTTTTTAGTTTCAACTGTTTCTTCTTCTTTAGGCTCTTCATCAGCTTGAGGATTTTCTTTTACTTCTTTTTCTACTTTATTGAATGATTTCTTAAAATTCTTTTTTTCAAAAGGTTTCTTTTCAAATGGTTTTTTATCTTCTTTTCTTCTAACTGATTCAACAGCACGTTTCATAATATCATTACCATTTTCATCAGCTTTACCACTATAATCAGTAATATGTCCACCATTAGCTTCAATAATAGCATTATTCATAACACCAATTATTAATTTAACAGCACGAATAGCATCGTCATTAGCAGGTATAACATAATCAACCATATCTGGATCGCAATTAGTATCAACAATACCAAATACAGGAATATTTAACTTACGAGCTTCACGAATAGCTATTTCTTCTTTACTTGGATCGACGATAAACATAGCTTGTGGTAATTTTTCCATAGTACGAATACCACATAAAATCTTATTAAGTTTTTCGTATTCTTTCTTTAATCCAATTACTTCTTTCTTAGGTAATACATCGAAAGTACCATTTGCTTCCATCTTTTCGATTTCTTCTAATCTTTTAACTCTTTTTCTTATTGTTCTAAAGTTAGTTAAGGTTCCTCCTAACCATCTTTCAGTAACATAATATGAATCACTCTTAATAGCTTCTTCTTTAGTAGCTTCTTGGGCTTGTTTTCTTGTTCCAACAAAGATAACCTTTCCACCATTTTTAGCTATTTCATGTAAAGCAGCATATGCTTCTTCAATTTTCTTAGCTGTCTTTTGTAAATCGATAATATAAATATCATCTCTTGAAGTAAAAATGTATTCTTTCATTTTTGGATTCCATCTTTTTGTTTGATGACCAAAATGAACTCCAGCTTCTAATAATAAGTTCATTGACACAACTGTCATTTAAATTCCTCCTTTTCGTTATTTCTTCCATTTATCTCAACTTTAAACATCACCATAAGGCACTAGACATTTAAATCCATAAATGTGTTTTTTAAAAAAGCCATTAATATTATAACATATAATTATAAAATTAAAAGCTTTTTTAATTAATTTATTTAAAATAATAAATACTATTTATATTACCAGAACATCCTGAACACTTATTGATAATACCAACATATATCTTATTATTATAAATTTTCATACCCTCTGTTTCTTGTCCTTTTAATTTAGGATTAAAGATATATGTATATTGTAATTCACCTACATAATTATATGCTTCAATATACATTTTCTTATTATAGTATCCACGATATTGATAATAATAACCATTCGCTAAAGCATGTCCTTGTCTTGAATAGTTAGTTCCATCAATCGATTTATTAGCAAGAACAAAAGAATATAGTAAAGTTAATTTACCATTAACAAAATCTGAAGCTTTATATATTAAAACATTACGTCCTGATCTAACAGCTGCTAAATTCTCATTCCAATTAAAGGTTAATTCTGGACTATCATATATAGCTCCTGCACTATTATATAATGTAATACGACGAGCAGCTGTATAAGAAGATGTCTTAGTATTTTTCTTAAACTTAACTCTAACTAATTGCTTACTAGCTCCCCATAAAGTACCATCAGAACTTTTAGATATATATCCTGAACCATTAGTCCAAAAATATCCATTAGTTTTATCTAAATCAAAAGATTGTCCGTGTCCACTATTTTTTAAATACATATATGTACGTTTACTTGATTTAGGTTTACTATACTCTGATTTAGGTATCTTAACAACAATTGTACGAACAATTTGTTGCTTTAAAGTATTGGTTGCTTTTAAACTTTTTTTAATATTTGAACGATGAGGATAAGATACATATAAAGTTTCTTTAGAAGTACCAATATTAGCAATCGCAAAATTTTGTAAGGCTCGAGATGTAGATGATCCTTTATCATATACTTGTAATCCTTTAATATAAGGTGTTAACTTCATTTTTCTAACATCTATTAAAGAGGCGTTATTAACGACAGCAACTTTAACACTACGACTAACACCAGTATTACGAACTTGCGCTGTTATAGTTGAAGTACCCATAGATAAAGCTGTTACCATTCCTTCAGTATTAACAGATACAACGGAAGGATTACTACTCGTCCATACAATTTTTTTGCCTGATGCAATCTCAGGAAGAATAGTCGCTATTAAAGTATAAGTTTCTCCTTTTACTAGTTGCATAGCATTTTTATTAACATAAACTAGTTCAGGATCTGTTTCACCAGGTAATACAGTAACAATTTTATTATCATGATAACTACCATCCGTTGTTTCAAACTCTAATGATACCATACCAGGCGATTTAGCAACTATATTACCATCTTGGTCTATACTTAAAATATCATTATTAGTAGATGATAAATTAACTTTTAGTTTATCATCCTTATCATTATATACATCGACATTTAATTTATTAGTATCACCAACAATTAAAGTATCTTGAAAATTATCTATATCTATTTTTTTAATATTATTACTTTCTATTTTATCACTAGCAACCTCAACACCTATTGAAGCTGTTTTCATACCATCTTTAGTAATCGCTACAATTGTTACTTTACCAGGTGAGATACCTTTTACCTTACCATTACTATCAACGGATGCTACTTTAGGATTACTACTAGAATAACTAATATTTTTATTACTAGCATCACTAGGTGTAATAATAGGACTAATAGTATAATTTTCATTTATTTTTATCTTTAAATTATTTTCTTTTAAAGATAAAGATTTAACTGCTACACTTTTACCACTTACTTTGATAATAGTAGAGACACTAACCAAGCCATCAGCTGATGATACAAAGATATTACAAATACCTGCTTTTTTAGCTGTAACCATACCATTACTATTAACAGTTGCTATAGAACTATCACTACTAGTATAAGTTAAAGTCTTATTACTAGCATTATCTGGTACAATAACCGAACTTATTTTACGAGTAGAACCTACATACATTTCTAATCGATTAGTATTTAATTCAATACTTTCAATCGGAATAGTATTATCTAACTCTTCATCAGTTGCTTCATCAGCCATAACTTCTTCTGTTTCTTCTACTTCACCATGAACTTTAACTTTAATTGAAGTAGCTAAACCTGAATACTTATCAGTTGCTGTTATGATAGCATTCCCAGGTGTAAGAGCTCTAATCTTTCCTGTACTAGATACAGAAACAATTCCTTCTTCACTACTCTTCCAATCTAAATTACTTTTTAGATTACCATCACCATTTAATACTGGCATTAAAAAGAACTCATCACTAGGATCTAACTCTAAATCATCTTCCTCAAAAACAATCGAATAAACATTAAAATTAGATACTCTAATAGTTATTTCTTGTTCAAACAAATAAAATCGTGATTTAACTACTATTTTTGTTTCTCCTAAAGCATGAGCTGATATAGTACCATCAGAATCAATCGTAGCTATTTCAGGATTTTGCGTATACCAATGTAATTTAGATACATCATAATCAGCAGAAGCATCTATCTTATAAGTACCATTAGCTCTTAAAGTAATCAAATCATCATATAAATAAAAAGAATCAGTATGCGCAAAAGCATAAAAAGCTAGGATTAAAAATAATCCTAGCGCTACTATTAAAGCAAAAAGAATAGGACTAGGAATAAACTTCAAAGACTTCAAATATTTATTTTTAATCTCCATCTATTCCTCACCTCTTTATCAAATTTATCTACTTTTTGAACCTATACTATTTTCATCTAAAGCTATACGTTTTTCTTCTAAAACATATAATTTAAATTTTAATTCATATTCTAAAAGATCTATTTTTTTTAGTAATAAATCGATATAGCCATCCCCTAAATGCTTACGATAACGATAATTAATAATTTCCCTATATCTACTTAAATCATTTAATACTTCATTAAGAGATGAACCATCACTATCATCATCAGCTAAATAATCCATAATAAATTTTAAATAAGCTTCTAATTTACGTTTAATTTTTCTTTTTAATATTTTCTCAATAAAACCATGATTAATAATAACTAACTTATTAACTACAATACCATCATAAATAATACTATTTTTCGGTGTAATATCAAAACCAGATAGTGCGCTAAAATCAATTTTAATATTATTTTTAGTATCACTATTTTTAGTAATACTATAATGATTATTAGCCATATTAATCATCTCTTTCTAATAAATCAGGTCTTCTTTCTTTCGTTCTTTTTCTTTGTTCTTCTAAACGCCATGCCATTATATTAGCATGATGTCCACTTAATAATACCTCTGGTACTTTCATACCACGGAAATCACTAGGTCTCGTATAAACAGGATAATCAAGTAAATCACCATTAAAAGACTCACTATCTATAGATTCTGATGTAATAACGCCATCTATTAAACGAATAATACTATCGCATATAGCCATGCTAGGTATTTCTCCCCCTGTTAAAACAAAATCACCAATACTAATTTCCATATCAGCTAAAGAACGAATACGTTCATCAAAGCCTTCATAATGTCCACAAATAATTATTAAATGTTTCTCATGACTTAAATCATAAGCCATTTTTTGATTATATACTTTTCCCTGTGGTGTCATTAATATAACCTTACTATCAGGTGTCTTAATCGCATTTATACAATCAAATATAGGTTGGGGCATTAAGACCATACCAGGTCCTCCACCAAAACCATAATCATCTACCTTTTGATGAGGATCTTTAGAGTAATCACGAAAATTAATTATATTAATTTCAACATAATGCTCATCAATAGCTCTTTTAATTATGGATTCATTTAAAAAACCTGTAAACATATCTGGAAATAAACTAAGAATATCAATCTTCATTTAATAAACCTTTCATATAATTAACATCTAAACGTCCATTTTCTAAATCAACGGTTTTAATAAATTCATCAACATTAGGTATCATATGTTTACTACCATTTTTAACAACTAGAATATCATGAGCATTTGTTTTTAAAATAGAATCAACATGTCCTAAATGACGATCATCACAGTAAACTTCTAATCCTATTAAATCCTCATCTAGATAGCCTTCATATTCTAAATCATCACGGGAAACATAGACAGACTCATTTTTATATATAATGACATCATCAATATGATTTTTATCAAGAAAAGTAACCATATCAAAATTCTTATGAGTACGATGTGTCGCAACTACTTCTTTTCTTTTATCTTTACCAATGTAAAAAGTCATATCTTTTTTAAAGACATTATCTTTAAACTTAAAATCACTAACGATTCTAACTTCTCCTTTTAAACCATGTGTATTAACAATATCACCAATATATATATAGTTCATAAGTCACCTACTAACACTTCATTTATTTAATTCATACAACATTATACTAGTTGCTACTCCAACATTTAAACTTTCACATAACTTATTCATTTCAATATAAGCATATGTATCGCATACATCTAATACAGCATCACTAACACCTTGACCTTCATTACCCATAACTAAGGCTAATTTATTTAAATGCTTATACTCTTTAATATCTTTACCACCATTAACACTAGTGCCAATAATCATATATCCTTCTTTTTTTAATTTCTCTAATTTAGGAACTAAATCTGTATATAGAAAGTTAATATTAAAGATTAATCCCTGACTAGCTCTAATTACTTTACTATTATATAAATCAACAGTTTCTTTACTTAAGATAATAGTATCAAAATTAAAAGCTACAGAACTTCTAATAATCGTACCTAGATTTCCAGGATCTTGGATATTATCTAAAACTAAAATACGATTACCAATATTCTTATTTTTTAACTTATAACATATTCCCATATAAGGTTGAGGATTATCTAACTCTGATATATAGCGCATAACTTTTTCTGTTACACAAATATTATCTTTTTCAAAAGGAATATCTGTTCCTTCCATATATATTAAATTCTTTAAATAACCATGTTTATAGGCTTCCATAACTAGGTGTTCACCTTCAACAAGAAATAAATCACTCTCATCACGATATTTTTTTTGATTTAACTTCTTAATATCTTTAACTAATTTGTTATCTAAAGAACTATATACCATAATAGTCACCTAATAATATTTTAACACAAATATAGCAAATTTAATTAACAAATTATCAAAATTGGACAATTAATTAGTCAAATAAATAAAAAAAAGATAGCATAACTATCTTTATTCACGATATTCAAACTCATAATCAAGAATACGAACTGTATCACCATTTTGAATACCCATTTCTTTAAGCTTATCATCAATTCCTAATTTACGTAATTTATTAGAAAATCTTCTAAAGGCTTCATCAGTCGCAAACCATGTCATTTTATATATTTTTTCTATTTCATTACCACGGATAACATAAACATCATCTTCTTTAGTAACTGTAAAAGGTTGTTCTTGTTTAAAACGATATAAAATATGACTTTCAAAATGATCTTCATCATATAAAGGTTGTTTTTCTATACTATCTAACATATCTGCTAATTTAATTAATACTTTATCTAATCCTTGATTATCTTTAGCTGATACTTCAAATATTTCATCTTTAACTTTCTTCTTAAAATTAGTTAAATTTTCTTTAGCTCCTTCAATATCCATTTTATTAGCAATAATAATTTGAGGTTTATCAAGTAATTTCTTATTAAAATTTTCTAATTCTTTATTAATAGTGACATAATCATCATAAGGATCTCTTCCCTCACTACCTGACATATCAATAACATGCGCTATAACTCTTGTTCTTTCAATATGTTTTAAGAAACGATCTCCTAATCCTTCGCCTAAAGAAGCACCCTTAATTAATCCAGGTAAATCTGCTACAACAAATGATCTATTATCACTTGTTTTAACAACTCCTAAATTTGGCTTTAAAGTTGTGAAATGATAAGCTGCTATTTTAGGTTTAGCTGCTGATATTTTACTAATAATTGTACTTTTTCCAACACTAGGTAAACCAACTAGTCCAACATCCGCTAATAGTTTTAATTCAACTTTAACTCTCTTTTCTTCACCAGGTTCCCCATTCTCAGCAAATTCAGGAGCTTTATTAGACTGTGTAGCAAAAGCCATATTACCTCTACCACCACGTCCTCCATACGCTACGATAACTTCATCATCTTTTTTAGTTAAATCAGCTAAAACAAAATTAGTATCTAAATCCGTAACAACAGTTCCTAAAGGTACCTTAATAATTAAATCAGGTGCATTAGCTCCTTGTTTACCTTTACCTTCACCATGTCCCCCATTTTTAGCTTTATATACTTTACTATATCTTAAATCTATTAAGGTATTTAATCCTTCATCTACTTTAAAAACAATATTACCTCCGTGTCCCCCATTTCCTCCATAAGGGCCACCCATTTCAATATATTTTTCACGTCTAAAGGCCATACAACCATTTCCGCCATTACCAGCCTCTAAATTAATAATTACTTCATCGATAAACATATTATCACCCATTTCCTAATGATTATATCATAAAAGATATTTATTTACTATATCAAAAAATAGGACTCATAGGAGTCCTATTCTAATACACGACTAATCTTATCTAATATAGTTTTTTCTGGGAAAGGTTTCTCAATCATATCAATAACAGAATATGTAAAAGCACGATCAATTGTTTCTTTAGTAGTATCACCACTTATAATAATAACAGGTATATTACTATTATTATCTTTTAAATAATCTAAGACAGCAAAGCCATCTACACCAGGCATCATTAAATCTAAAAGAATTAAATCTACTTCATCCTTTTTAATAGTATCTAAAGCAGCTTCTCCTCCATTAGCAAGTAATGTATTATACCTTGGAGAACATATCTTTTCAATATAATTTCTAACAATACTTGAATCATCGACTACTAATACTTTTTTCTTATCACTTGTTGCAACTGATGTTACTTCTTCTTTTGGTTCATTATCTAAATTGGCTTCTTTAAATAAAATATTAATATTATTTTTAAGAATTTTTAATTGTAATCCTACTTCTTCATTACTAGTTCTAATACTATTATCAAAAGTCTCATTAATTTTATTTAATAAATCATTCATATTATTCATTCCTTTTCCAAATATTTTTTAATTAAGTCTATTACTCTTGATGCTTCCTTCATTAGTATATCATAATTTTCATTAACATAGGTAATATTATTTTCTTTACTTGCCATTTCATGATTATAAGATAATTCGGCTAAAGAAGTTAAGCCTAAGTATTTAGCATCACTTTTCATTGCATGAACTAAAATAGCATAATTAGGCATATCACCATCTATTTTATATTTTTCTATATCTTTTAATCGTGTCTCTGATTCTTTAAGAAAATCTTTTAGTGTTTCATTAAATGTATCCATATCTCCTAATAATTCAATACTAGCATCAACATTAACACCATTTTCAATTAATAAGTTAACATTATCCATAGAAGTATCATTAACACTAACTTCCTCTACATCATTATGAACAACTTTTTGTAAGAATTTCCTTAAGATATTATCTAATTCTTCCTTATCAATAGGCTTAGATAAATAATCATCAAAGCCATTAGCTAAATACTTTTCACGCATACCCGCAATAGCATTAGCTGTTAAAGCAACAGTAGGAATATTAAACCCTATAATCTTTTTTAAATTCTTTAAAGTCTCAATACCTGTCATTTTAGGCATCATATCATCTAATAAAATTAAATCATATTTATTACCTTCCAGTACTTTATCGATACAATCTTGTCCACTAGTAACAGATGTAATATTTAAATTATAATTACGTAATAAACGTTCAGCTACCTTAATATTAATTTCATTATCATCAACAACTAATACATTAGCTCCATCACCAGTAAATGGTGAAGAATTAATATCTTTAACAGCATGCTCTTCATTATATTGTTCAATTGTCTTAGGAATAATACGTTGATCTATAGCAACTGTAAATTTAGATCCTTCGCCATATTTACTTTGTACAACTATCTTTCCATTCATTAATTCAACTAATTTTTTAGTAATAGCTAGTCCTAAACCTGTTCCTTCAATTGTAAAATTACGTTCAATATCAAATCTTTCAAACTTAGTAAATAGTTTATCAATATTTTCTTCTTTAATACCAATACCACTATCTTCAACAGATATAATTAAACGACATATATCATCCTTACATACTGAATTAACAGTAAAACTAACATATCCCTCTTTCGTATACTTAACTGCATTAGTAAGTAAATTAACAACTATTTGCTTTATACGAATATAATCACCATATAAAACAGGAGGAATAGTCTTATCACATTGATAACGTAATTCAATAGGTTTTTCTCCAATACGACCTCTTGTTAATGAAACTAATTCATCAAATATCTTTTCAAAACAATATTCAGTATTAACTATCTCTAACTTATTAGCTTCTATCTTTGAAATATCCAAAATACCATTAACAATTTGTAATAAGTTATGTGAAGAACTAATTATATCATTTACTTCATCGCGAGATTTAGTAGGTAAATCTTCTTCTAATAACCCTTGACTAAATCCAACAATAGCATTCAAAGGTGTTCTAATCTCATGAGACATACTAGATAAGAACTCTGTCTTTGCTTGATTAGCTCTTTCTGCTTGTTCTTTAGCTAAATTAAGTCTTTCAATCATCTTAACATCTGGATTTTCAATAGTAAAATACATTAGAAAAGTTATAAAAGCATCAACAGCAGAAATAAGTAAAATATTTGGATTACTCATTTGAATAGCAATGGCAATTATACCAATTACAACGAAAATAAAAACAGGAACTAATTTTTTAAGTGGAATATATTTAATTCGTTTTAAAACACTAATAATAGAAACAAGAATTAAAATACCTGCAACACCATATGAAAAACTAGCAGCTAATCCTTCTGAATAAATTCCTACATCTGGATAATTTAATGGTAAAAAGATTAAACCAATTAAATAAAAGAAATAAAAACCTCCTAATACATATACAATATGTCTAAATTTAACAGTTAAATCACTTTCTTTGATTTCTTCTTTTCTATGTTTATTAGATATTAACAAAATATAAAGAGTGAAAAATGATAACCAACTAATTAAACTAGCAAGATATGACTTTGCAACTATATCATTTAAAACAGGAAATTTATCCTTATTTAATATAGTAACAATGCTTGCTAAATCTAAAAAAAGTTCTACTAAAACATTTATAATTAAGCAAGAATAAATCTTATTTTCTAAATTTTTAACTCTTTGCCTTGAAAAATAAGCAAAGATTAACAATATAACATAAAATAAACTACAGATTTGAAAAAAAGTGCTTGTCATACTATTCACCCCATTATATAACATTCTTCTTGAAAAATTATATCATAAATATTAAAAAAAATATAGTAAAAAAGTAGACTATGGTCTACTTTGATAATTATCATTTACTAATGTTAATATTTTTTGTTTTAATTTTTCATTTGAAGCAGATAAATCCTCTTCAACTTTAAATGCTTCTCCAAAATTTACCATTAAATTATTATTATTTGTTTTATAGTCACCTGTTACAGCAAATGGAACTATACGAGCATCGGTTTCTTGAGCCATAGAAACAGCACCATATTTTAATGGTAATAACAAGGAATTATTATAATCTTCAGTTGTAATTAAACCCATACGTAAGAAATCACTTAAAGCTAATTTAGCATGTGTTAAACAATAATATAAACTACTTTGTGGTATTAACCCTTCCTCAAATAATTTCTTTATTAGTTCGATTTGTGAAAAACGTGGATTATCCTTAACTATTTCACTTTTAAATTGTTCAAACTCAATATCAGTCCCAATTACATTTTTTAAATAAGTATACAAATCATTAATATGATTATCTTTTAAACCATTTCTCGTTCCTTCAGCAAATAAACCAATATTATGACCTTCTCTTAAATATTCAATAGCAATCTCTTTAGATTCATGAGGATTATTTTGACGATCTACGCAAATGCATCCCATAAACTTAAAAATTGGTCCCAGTTTACTTTCAAAGTATTCCTTTTTAGCCATCCAATGAATAGTGACTTTAGTAGCACACATAACTGGGTATTGATCCCATACATGTAGATGATTACCACAGAAAATCAATGGCCCATCACTTGGAATATTTTCTCTACCCTTAATAGTAGGATGAAATGCTTTTGTAAAAGCAACCGCACTAATAGCACGTCCAAACTGATATTTTTTTTCATTATATTTTGGCATAATTTATCTCCTTATTTTAATACCTTTTGATATCCTTTTATCTTTTCTAATTCTTCCTCTTCAACTTTTCTAAAATCAGTTTTATTATATAAAGTCTTAGGTAAGCTATCAACAACTTCTATTTCAATAGGAATTGCATATTTAGCTAAATGTTTATAGCATAAATCGTATATTTCTTTCTTTAAACGTTCAATATTAACATTTTTATTTTTAAGAACAATAAATGCTTTAGCAACATGTCCCTTATGATCATCAGGAATACCAATGATAACAGTATCACAAACATTAGGATGTTGCATAAATACTTTTTCGATTTGTTGTGGATATATATTATAACCAGATGAAATAATCATACGTTTAATACGGCCTGTATAAAATAATATTCCATCTTCATCCAAATATCCAACATCACCTGTATGTAGCCATGTCTTACCATCTTCATGAACTTGTAAAGCTTTTCTAGTTTCTTCTTCATCATTATAATATCCTAACATAACAGTTGGACCACAAATACATATTTCCCCTTGTTCGTTAGGTCCTAACTCATTACCAGTAGTTGGATCAATAATTTTAATTTTATTTAATGGTAAAGGAACTCCAACGCTTTCAGGTTTATTTGCTCCATCCATAGTGAATGAGAAAGCAGCTGTAGCTTCTGTCATTCCTCCACCTTTAGCAGTTAAATATTTTCCATTATGACTCAAAGTATAGGCATTAGCCTCTTCTTCTTTTTCTCTAAATAAAGGTGATCCTCCAGAAATAAATAAAGTATAAGGTTGATCAATATTTTGAAGTTCTTTTAGATGTATGGTTGAATCTAATAAAGTAGGAACACCAATTACTAAAAATGGTTTTTTCAAAAGAGCTTTAGTATAACTTTCACGTTCATATTGTGGCAGTAAAATAACAGACATATTAACAGCAAAAGCATTATGAATACAATCAACTAATCCAAAGCCATGAAATATTGGTGTAATAGCTAAAACTTTATCATCTGCTTGATAAGGAGGCATGGAAAACTGTAATTGAATAGTATTAGCATTAACATTTTCATTTGATAGCATAACACCTTTTGATGCACCAGTACTTCCTCCTGTATGAAGAATAAACGCCATTTCATCTTTATCAAATTTAGCATGAACATCGCCTTTAATTTTCTTACCTGACTTAATAAAAGTACTCCAACTAACAAAAGTATCATTATCTAATTCAACATGAGTAACACTCTTCATTTGTTTTTTAATACTATTAGGCACTAATGATAAAAATTTATGAGATAAACTAAATCTTACATTGGATTTTTCATCAATAGAATCATTTAATGATGTAATATTATATTTTTTAATAAAAGATAAAAATTTATATCCAACACGTTTTGACATTGGCATTGAGATAGCAGGAGTTGTAACAACAACTTTATTTACACCTGTATTCCCTATAATTCGTTTTAATTTATCAACAGACATATCGATTGCTAAAACAAATTTTGAATTTGTTTCTTGTAAATAATGTTTAATTTCTTCCTCACCAGACATTGGATGAATCATATTAGCAACTGCCCCAATTTTGTTAATCGCGTAAACCATAATAACAGCTTCTGGTGTATTAGGCATACATATAGATACAATATCTTTTCGATGAACACCATATGCTACTAAAGCCCTTGCACATTCATCAACCTTGTCAAAAAAGTTTTTAAAAGTCATTTTATGATCATAATAATCTATAGCTAATGACCTCATATTATCTTTATTATTACGATAAACAAACTCATATATTGATTCATCAGTCAAAAATAAATTAGCCTGTTTTTCATTATAAAAACGACGATGTACTTGATCTATAGACATCTTACCACTACGAGCAGTAATAGGATTATCTAAATAAGCTCGTATATCTTTTCTAATACGCTGTACTTCCTCATAAATATCATTAAAATTACGGACATGGGTTACATTAGGATGTTTTATCTTTTCATTGTAGCCTGCATCCATACATATTACTTTAACATATTCACATAAACTAGTAATATTTTTAGGATCATCTTCAACCATTACTTGAATTTGATTTTGCTTAATAGCCTCAACCTTATCCCCATTACAAAAAACGATTTTACTATAAGGAATCCCTTCACGTTTCAACCAATATTTAACAATTGAACGCATTAATTTACCTAAAAAATTATCTTTATCAGCTAATTCACGTGATGTAATAATAAATATATTATTTCCCTCATTAGCAAGCTTTTTAATACACTCACTAGCACCTACTCTTGATAATTCCTTAATTGAATATGAAAGTAAATGACTAGACCAAAAATCCATAAATTCTTCATCAGTTACATCATAAATTTCTTTAACACTAAATCCCTCGGGATTTACAATATCACGATTGTACTTTTTTTTATAAAAAGCCCGTGCAACCTCTAATTGATATTTTTCAATATTTGTTAAAACACCATCAATATCAAATGCTATATTCATCATTTTGCCCCCTAAACGTTCCAACATTTTTATAGTAGCATTTTATAACTACAAAGTCAAATAAAAAGGCACATTATGTGCCTTATTTTTGTTTTAATTATTATAGAAATCATCACGTAATATTTCCATATATATTTCATCATAATATTTATTATTTAAATAATAACATTCATGCTTTCTGCCATACTCTTTTAATCCTGCTTTTTGATAACATTTAATAGCACCTTCATTAAAAGAGAAAACTTTTAAATCAATATTATGCAAATTAATGATATCAAAGCCATACTTAAGTAAAGTTCTAATTGTATCTGTTCCATAACCTTTATTACGATTCTCTTCTTCTCCTATAAAGATTCCAATTGTAGCCGTACCATCTAAAAAATTAACTTTATTTAAACTACAGTTACCGATTAATTCATCATTATCTTTTCTTACAATAGCAAATGTATAAGGACTTTTTAATAATAATTGTTCTAAAGATTCTTTTTCTTGTTCTTGATTAACTAACTTTTGTGTAGCATGTACTCCTTTAGTTACTTCAAAATCATTAAACCATTTAGTATATTTATCAATATCTTCCATATTAACAGGTGATAGATATATCTTTTCACCATCTATCTTATGATAATATTTCATTGTTTCACCTTCTTTACTTTGTTATCAGATTCATATATATCTTTGCTATCATTAATAGCTTTTTCAGTATCAATTGTATAGTGTTGTACTAAGTCACCATCAGAATCTATATAATCTTCACGATCTAAGTGTGCTCCAAAAGCAAGCATTGTTTTAGCAGATGCAATATTCGATTTATCGCAATCCATAATAACTTCTTTAATGCCATGTTCTAAGCATACTTTTAATCCTAAATATAAATTTATTTTATTATACCCTTTTCTTCTTTCAGTAGGTCTAATCGAATAACCTATATGTCCACTACCCTTCCTTAACTTTTCATTTAATGCTAAACGAATATTAATCATTCCAACTATCCGATTATCACTTTCTCTAACTAAGAAATAAGTTAAAGCGGGTACTTTTTCTTCCGTTGGAATTCTATTTTTATCTTCTTCTATTTTAACTAACCAACCCTCATAATCATCTAAATATCTATTTAAACCTCCAACACCATTAATATCAGAATTATACTTAATAAACTCATTGATATAATCAATGGCTGCATCTTTATATTCTAGTGTTGGTGTTACTAAATTTAATCTATCCATAGTTACCTCCTATCTTTTTTAACTTTCGAACAAGAAAAGTTAACTAACATTCCTTCATCTTCATAACCAACATTTTGATATGCTTTATTAGATGCTGGATAATGTAAATCGGTATATAGTAATGGAACATAATTATATTCTAATAATAACTTAGTTAAAGCATAAACCAAATTAGCCGCATATCCTTTTCCTCTTTCTTCTTTACTAGTAAAAACATGTCCTACTTTTGCGACATCTTCTGTTACTCGGTAGCACGCCATACTAACTACCTCATGTTTACTATTACGCCATACATAAAATGTATCATCTAAATATAAATCTTTCATTTCTTCATATGCTTCTTCATATGTTTTTGTTTCTACTCCCATTTCTTGATTAGATTGATACCAATACTGCGCTAAAAGATCTAAATCACTTTCTAAAGCATGATCTAAATAGCCATCACACGTTTTAGGCTCTTTAACTTGATAACATCTTAAAAAGCCCATTTCAAAATAATCTTCTAGATTTAAATATGTATAATTTTCTTGAACTAAAAAATCATAAAATTCTTTTTTACAAGTAAATTTATCTTTTTCTCTATTAGTTAAATAATATTTCATCGATTCCATAACTTCTAAATATTTATCTTTTGAAAGATGATCTTTAGTCCATACCCATGTTGGATATTTTTCATTACCACGACACAAAAGATAATTCTCATCATCACTATATAGAAGTACTTCTGCACTAGCTAAATTTTGTTTAACTAAAGAAAATTTATATTGATCTTTTAAATAAGCTTCTGTCTTAAAAACTTTTGAGTTAACATTAACTCTCGACATATAATCACCCCCTTTTTATATATTATTTAAGTTCTAGCTATCATTAAGTTAGAAGATGAATATCTTCTTAATCCTCTATAGAATGTAATGACTGCTAAAGTAATAAACATAATGGTTATACTTATAACAAGTATAAATAATTTGATATTAAAACTTGATAATATTTGAACAGGCATATAAGCTACATAACCTAAAGGAAGAATGGTATAAAATAATATTTTAGTAATACCTTTAAATATTCCATCAGGATATGTTGCAAAGTTAGTTAATAAGCTATTACCTGTATCAGCTATTACATCAGATTTATTAAACCAGAAAGATAAACTACCTAAGATAATAGCTATACTAACTATAATTAAACTACCTGTAAAACAAAATAAAGTAAATAATAAGAAATTTTTAATTGTAAACCCGAATACAAATAACATAATATAAGCATACGCTAAATCACCTATAGCCGATGCACTAATACTCATTGTAATAGTAGAAATTAAAACATTTTTAGGTTGAACTAAGAAAGCATCTAGTTTACCATTATTAATTGTATCTGATAAGTTAAAAGCACTTTCAAAGAAGAAATGAGAAAATCCATAAGTACCAGCAGCTATACCCCATAATAGTAATACTTGATTAAAAGTATATCCTCCAACATTATCTTTAAGAGCATATAATACAATCCATTGTAATATAAAACTAGCATCATTTAAAATCATAAAAGTAATATTAGTTAAGAAGGTTGTCTTATTAATCATTTCTCTTATCAATGCATATTTAACTGTTAAAAAAGATACTTTAAGTTGATTCTTGATATTTTTAACCACCGTTAACATTTAATTTTCTCACCCCTTTCCTATATATTAATAAACATAATACATAAATAATTATTAAGTAAATAATTTGAACAATTATAACATTAACCATATTTGGAATACTAAAGTCAACAAATAGTTTAGCAGGTCCATATGATACAGCATATATTGGACTATAACTTAAGATTGTTTTAATAATACCTGGAAAATACTCAATTGGAAATAAAGTACCAAATACTAAAATTACTTTACTATATAACCACCAGAATGGGTTAGCATCTTCAATAATAAAAGAAAATAATCCAATAAAAATAACAAATAAAGTATTAATAATAGTTGCTAAAAGAGAGGTAATTAAAACTATGATAATACTAAATAATGTTAAATGAGGAAACTTACCTAAGAAGATAAGGCCTAATAACATACCTAAAATAGTAAATATACTTCCTTTAACAACAACACTACCTAAATGACTAGATAAAATATATCCGATATAACTATAAGGTTTATTAATATTATAAGCAATGTTTCCCCCTCTTACATCTTCACATATCTTACGACATAATTTACGTCCTCCTAAACTCATCCATAATATTTCTGTAATAATAACATACCATATCATTTGATTCATATTATAGCCATTAATTAATTCATTAGAATCACTATAAATGTATTTCCATAGATTTAAGAAGATAAAGATTAAGATAAAATAACTAATAAAACCTACTAATAGATTAAAGATATATTGCATATTCGTCATAACTTCTGATTTAAATATATATAAGTATTTACGCATTATTTATCCCTCTTATAAATATCACTAATAATATCCTCTAAAGGAATATTAGATATATTAATATCAATAATATTATTAGGATTTAATAATTTAATAGCGTCACCGACACTACGTTTCGTTGTATCTACTTCTATTTTTAAGTTATAACCTTTGTCTTTTAAAATAGTAATACCATCTTCATCATTTAAATTAACTTTTTCTTTCATTTTAGCTTCAACGATTTTTTTATTTAAATAATGATACTTTAAGTTTTCCATAGAGTCATCTAAAACTATTTGTCCATGATTAACAATAATAATTCTTTTACATAACTTTTCGATATCACCTACATCATGACTAGTTAAAAAGACTGTTGTATGATATTCTTTATTCATTCTTTTAATAAGGGTACGAATATTTTCTTTAACAACAGGATCTAATCCAATCGTAGGTTCATCTAAGAATAATATTTTAGGTTTATGTATTAAGGAAGCTACAATTTCACATCTAATTCTTTGACCTAAAGACAAATTACGGACAGGTGTATTAATGAATTCATCTAATTCAAACATATCCTTTAATTCTTTAATTCTTTTTTCAACTGTATAATCGTCGATATCATATATAGCGCCAAAGAATTTAAAGTTATCATAAGGTGTTAAATGGGTCCATAATTGTTCTTTTTGTCCAAATACTGTACCAATTTCATAAGCTAGTTTTTTACGCTTCTTTTTAGGATCTATTCCCATTACTTCTACTGTTCCTTGATCTGGGAATAATATTCCTGTAAGCATTTTAATAGTTGTACTTTTTCCTGCTCCATTAGGTCCTATAAAAGCTAATATCTCACCTTTATCAACATCAAAAGATAAATCATTAACAGCTTTTATTTCACGATATTTCGTTTTAAAAATACTTTTTATACTCCCTTTGAAGCCTTTTTCTTTTTCTTTAACTCTAAAAGTTTTAGATAAGTTCTTTACAATAATAGCTTTCTCATTCATCTTTCATCCTCCTATTCTTTTTAATTATACTATAAAATATACGAAAAAACACGAAGTCGCTATTGCATAATGTGACTCCGTGTAAACGTGTAGGGTGCAATCCCTTATGTAGCTCGTAAAACTTATACATACTCACCTAAAATATTAAGTGTCGTAATAGTAATTCCAAAACAAAAAAACACGAAGTACTATTAATAGTGACTCCGTGTTTTAATACAACGTGTAAGTTATTAACCCTATGTAGCTCGAAAAATCTTATACATACTCACTCGACATCAAAGATAATACTACAAATGTTTTTAAAAGTCAAATTACTTTTTTATAAATATCAAAAAGAACTAAAATATTTAGTTCTCTTCCTTTAATTTTAGAATCTCTTCTTCAGTCATGTTTGTCGTATCCATTATAAAATCAATTGCCATACCTTTTTCAAGTAATTTTTTAGCTATCTCTTTATTACGCTCATTCTTTCCTTCTTCAAGACCTTTTTCGTGTCCTTCTTCAAGGCCTTCAGCTCTACTTTCAGCTATTAAGCTATTCCTTATCTTTCTTTGATCTTCTTCGTAACTCATGTATTCTCTAAACTCTGGTTCTTCATTTACTTTATTTAATTCGCTCATATATCGTGATACCATCCTATCTTTTTTCGATAACTTTGTTAGTTCTTCTTTCTCTAATCCTATCATTACTAACATGACATTATCTTTTATCTCTTCACTTTTAGTATACCATAAGTTCATATAATAATCCATGTTTACATCATAAATGATAAAGTTATCGATATATGTCTTATCTTCTTCATTTTTTATTTTATATATATTGATACTTCCACTATTATATCCTAAATCATATGATAAGTTTATTTGAATATATTTCATATTCCCATCATAGTTATGTCCTACTAAAATATCATGAGCATAGATATCACATAGATAGGCTGTATTACGATATCTAACGTAATCTTTATAGCTTGAGTTAACTTCAACATTAATTTTACCAATATTAGTATCTAAGATAAGATCAAGCCTTTGTCCTTTTATATGAACATTATCTCTTAAACGTTCATTATTTAAAATACGCATAGAACTAATTTGTAGATTAAGGATTTTCTCTAACAATGATTTTAAGATATCTTGATTAGATTCTTTTAACATGACCTCTTTAAAAGCTCTGTCATAACGACCCGAATACCATTTCATGGTATCACTCCCTTCTACTATATTATTATTGATAACTTTCTCATTTCCTTTTTTTATGATAAAAAAATAAAAAAAGTAGAATTATCTACTTTCTTCATCAACCAGTCTTGATATTAACATTGTACTAGGTATATCTCCTACCACATTTAAGCATGTAGCAGGAGCATCTACTAACCAACCAATAGTTGCAATCATAGGAAAAGCAATACTAGGAAAACTATATAAAGATACTATTAACATTTCTCCTATTAAACCACCACCTGGAATACCTGACATAACAACGCCACTTAAGATAGCGACTAATAAAGCAATTAAGATATCATTAATACCTGTAAAACTACGTCCAAATATACTAAATAGAAAAGCTATTTTTAAAATAGATGCCATACTAGAACCTTCCATATGGATAGTTGCACCTATAGGTAATACTACTTCACTTACATCTTTAGGTAAATCCATATTATCACATGTACTTATATTAGCAGGTAAACTAGCTAGTGATGAACAAGTACCTAATGATGTAATCGTTGATAATAAAATATTTTTATAAAAGACTTTAACACCTTTCTTTTTATAAGCTAAATAAGCATATAAAGAATAGAATATAACATAATATAAAATACTCATAACTAAGTATAAAATAAAGCTTTTAGCATAACTACCTATTAATTCAGGCCCATAAGTACCAACAAGAGTTGCAAAATAAGCACATAATCCGATTGGCGCATACCACATAATAACATTAATCATTTTTAACATTACTTTGGATAAACTAGTTAATACTTTAGCTACCCCTTTTGCTTCTTCACCACATAAACGAACACAAAAACCAAATAATATAGTAAAGATAATAAGGGGTAACATATTACTTTTAGATAATAAATGATAGAAATCAGGTACAGTAATCATTTCAACAATTTTACTGCCTAAATCAATACTTTCTTTAACATATTCGCCATTTTCTACAATACCTGTAGGTTTAAATATTAAAACCCCTATTAACATAAATACACTTGCTATTAAACTAGTAATAATAAATATAAAGATCATGTTTTTAAAGATCTTACCTAATCTTTTTAAACTACCCATATTAGCTATGCTAGAACTTATCGTTGTAAAGACTAATGGTACAACAATAACAAATAGCATATTTATAAATACTTGCCCTAATGGTTCAAGAACATTTGCTTTATCTTTAAAAATTATTCCAATGATACTACCTATAATAATTGATATTAATAAAATTATAGGAAAACGATAATTTTTAAATATCTTTTTAAACATAAATACCTCCCATTTAAATATATGCAACAAAAAAAGAATAAACACAAGTTTATTCTTTAAGATATTTAATTTCACTTAAGAAGTATCTGTTTACATTAACATTGTAGTCAAAAGTATATAAATATTTATCTACTAAATCTAAGTTTTCCTCAATATTACCTTCTGTAATACCAATAGGTAGTAATTCTTGATGTCTTGTATAACTTGTTTTAAAGCCTTCATTATCTTCTACTGTATAAGCTACATATTCTGTTATATAAATATGATCATCATCATATTTTGATGAATAATAAGTAACTTTAAGAGGATTTGTTACTTCTTTTTCATAAAGACGATAAGCATCAAGATTACTTACATAGATATATTTAATATTAGGTAAATTAATTGTTTCATTAGTATACTTCATAGGGCCTGTAATATGATCTAATTGATCTTGAACAAATGATGCTTTAATATATTTACCACTATATACATATCCTGAAGCATCTTTAATAGGCTTATTTACATAATTATCTTCGGTACCATAATCTTTTTTATCATGATTTTTAATACCATAGGATATTTTTAATTTATTAGAGAAATTAGCAACTTTAAGTCCTTCTTCCATACCTTCAATATCTTCTTTTGTCATAACACTTTCTTCTTCATATGTTAAATGAATATAATCGATAAATTGTTGCATTTCTTCATCAGTTATAACACGTGATGCTTGTTCTTCTTTTTCTTCTTCATCATTTTGTTTATTTACTATTTGATAATAGAAGAAAAAGCATAGAGCTCCTATTAAAATTAGAAAAAGAACTAATATCCCATAATTAGAATCTTTTTTCTCTTTCTCTTTCATCTTATCATCCCCTATTTAACCATTATTCTTTTTAAAATATAACTATCATTTTCTTTAACAAAAGTATATTCATAATACTTTAATTTTGGATAATTATCATCAATATTAGTATTATCTATTTTAATATCTAATGGTGCATTATTAATCGTCCAACTTTTTGTATCATCAGTATAAGCTACATACTCTTGGATCATTAATTCTGTATCATTATCAATTACTTCTTTATGATAATATTTTTTATAATTAAATACATTATCATTTTCTGATAATAGATAAAATCTTTTTGTTTCTTTATTATAAGTTATAGACTTATTGCTATAAGAGAAAGGAGCTTTAGTATAAGGTATATCACCAAATATCTTTTTAACAGATTTATCTAAATCTTCTTCAGTTATATATGATTTACCATCTACATATGTCCATGCTGCACTTCTAGCTGCATAAGATAAAATTGCATTATTAGATAAACTAGTAACATCTAAACCATTAGGTAAAGCTTTAATATCATCTTCCGTATAAATATTACTACTATCATTAACATTAAATAAGACATATGTTGAAACATCAACCTTTTGAGTAGGCTCAGGTATTTCTTCTTTCTTTTCTTCTTCTTTCTTTTCTTGAGGATTAACAATTGTTAAAACACCATAACCAATTAATACTATACCAATTAAAGTTAATAATAAATCCATAAAAGTAAATCTTTTCTTAGGTAATTTCTCTTGAACTACCTTTTTAGGTTGTTTACCTTCATTTAAATTACCATCAACTATAATAGGTACTACTTCTTTATTATCCATATTACATCACCGCTATTTTAATAGTACCACAATTACTAAAAAAAGCCAATACTATTGACTTTAATCCGTAATAATAATTCCTAATAAGTGCGCTAAAGAAATAGCTTGATTAGTATTTACTTTACATCCTTTTAAATCATTAATACTTACTTTAATATTACTAATATTTGTTTTAGATAAGTCCATACCTTTTAATGGTGTATTAAATATTTCCGCATAACATAATTTAACATCATTAAAGATAACATCTTTTAGCTCACTATCATATAAAGATAAATGTGATAAATCAGATGTAGCAATCTTAACTTTCGTCATCTTAATATTATTTGCATTAGCATAATTTAAATTAGAATCCTTAAAAATAGTATTTTTAATAACGCTATCAAATAAATGAACACCCATTAATTTAGTACTTTCAAATGTTGAATTATGAATACCTACTTCATGCATATCAGCATTACTAAAATCACAATTTTTAAAAATACAATCAGTAAATATATATCCATCTAAATTCTTATTAGTAAAATCAATATTCGTAAATAAGCAATTATTAAAATCGATAGGATAATCTAAATTAGGTAATTCTTCATCTTTAAAAGCATTATAATGATAAGACTCATTATTTAAATCAAAACTTTTTAATTCTAAATTATCTATCTTAAGCATGTTAATTCCTCATAACACTCTTTAAAAACCTTTTTAAATAACTCTATCTCCTCTTTAGTTGTTAAATAAGATAAACTTATTCTAATACTACTTTTCGCACAATCCATATCATTAGTAACACTTAATACTGCTTTAGATAAACTATTACTCTTCGCACAAGCACTCTGTGTAGAAATATAGATATCATGACTTTCTAATGCATGTAACATTGATTCAGGTTTAACTCCTAAAACACTTATATTTAAAATATGACTTATGGCCTTTTTAGGACTATTTATTCTTACCTTATCAAACTCTTGAAAATAACTTCTTAAATCATTATTTAATTCTTTAAGATAATCATCTTTATTAATATTTAAAATAAGTCTTAAAGCTTTAGCTAAAGAAACAATTAAAGGTAAACAAGGAGTACCACTTCGATAAATAGTAGTACTTTTTCCTCCATGAATTAATGGTTCTAATTCGATACCATCTTTTTTAACTAAAACACCTATACCTTTCATTCCATAAAACTTATGCGATGAAAAACTAGCTAAATCAACATTATCTAAACTAATCTTTACTTTACCAATAGCTTGTGTCATATCAACATGAAAATAACACTTAGGATATTCTTTTATAATATCTCCTATTTCTTTAATAGGATTAATAATACCTAACTCACTATTAACAGCATTAACACTTACTAAAATAGTATCATTTCTAATTAATCTTTTTAGATCATCTAAATCAACACTACCATCACTATTTAATTTAACATAGCTTATCTCATAACCTAAACTCTCTAAATAATCTAAAGGCCCATAAATAGAAGAATGCTCTAAAGGAGTACTTATAATATGCTTACCCCTATTTTGATATTTAAAAGCTATCCCTTTAATAGCTAAATTATTAGATTCACTAGATCCACTAGTATATATTATTTCACTATCCTTTACCCCTATTAAATCAGCTATTTGTTTAGTAGCACTCATTATTAAATGATTAGACTCTACTCCTAACTTATGTAATGAATTAGGATTACCTATATAACTCTTACATGCTTTAACATAACTATCAATTACTTCATCATTAACAGGTGTCGTCGCACTATAATCTAAATAAATCATAACATCACCATCAATATTATAACATAATAAAAACTGTACTATAAAGTACAATTTTTATTCTTCTTTTTCTTAACAATAACTAAGATAGCAGCCGCAACAACAATCGCAATAACGATAACTATAATAATACTTATCATTGAAATATTACTCTTTTGTTTATATATACCATCATTAGTTTTAATACATTTACTTACATCACCATTACTTTTTATAGTTGATACTACATCACAATTATCATCTTTATCTAAATAAGCATCTATTCCACTCTTTAACTCTTTATCAGAACCTGTAAAATAATTAGATCCAACAACTACTAATGGCAATTTATTACTCTTAATATTTAAAGCTTTCTTAACTTCATCAACTAACTCTTTATTATCATCAGTATTAATTTCACTAATCGTAATACGTGAATTATCTTTTTTAAGTCCTTCTAAATATTCCATTTTTTTATCACAATTTTTACAATCTTTATTTGTAAAAACATAAACATTAATATTATCATAAGAACCTGAACCCCATACAACAGCATTAACCATTATAGGTAATGATAATAAAGTAAGCAATAAAACAATTGCTAACTTCTTCATATAAACCTCCTAAACATAATTATAGCATATAGAATATTATAATTCTATAATTAATCTTTTATTTCTTCTATACACCCTATATAACCATCTAAAGAATAATTAGAAATCTTATTACCATCTTCATCAAAATCTAAACAACTAGTACCATTCCAACGCCCATTGTTATCTAAACAGCATGCTTGTCTTTGTTCTTCATATCTTGCTTCTTTATCTTCTTCTGACTCATCATCACCAGATGGTGTACATCCAACTAAAAATAAACAACTAATAATAAGTAATATAAATAACTTTTTCATATAACTATCCTCCTTATACTTTAATTATACATTAGAATTAAGAAATATCAAATATTATTTAACAAAAAATAGTATGAATTAATCATACTATTTTTATTGATATTTATTCTGTTACTTCAACATAATATGTATAATAAATTTTTCCTTGTGTAACATCCTTGATGTCAAAATCATAATCCTTTTGTTGACCCTTTGAAGCATTAGACCAACCTTGTAACTCATAAGTCTTTTTATTATCATCTGTACCTATAGTTCTTTTCTTAGCATAAGATTTGAATGAATACCAAGGAAGTGGTTCACCTGGTTCAACTGGATCACCACCATATAATACATAACGTAATGTACGAGCAGCAGATGGTGTATCTATAAAGTTAATTGAATAGTATTGAGAATTATTCTTATTCAAATAATAATGTGCCCAACTAGTTCCAGAAAGCGTATCAGACATTGCTGTATTATCTTGACCAATTAAAGCTAAATATTCTGGTTTTAAAGAGCCATTATCCCCTGTACATCCATCACACCAAGATTCACCAATTTCCCAACCATTAGTGCCCCAAGTGTGCTTTTTGAAATCTTCTTCAGTATATTTAATACCACCATATGGAACTATAATCTTATAATCATAAGTTACATATGCGTTATGAACTTCAACATTACCAGTTTCTTTAGCAGAAGTAGCTACTGCACCAGTAATAACATTAGAACGTAATGTACGAATAAATGGATGATTATAATCCTCTTTGTTATATGATAATGTTCCATCAGCATGAAGCTTTCCACTTATTTCCATAGCCATATCAGAATTATCTACAAAACTAACATTGTAGATTGATAAAGAAGTTGACTTTTCAGGAACTCTAATACCTTTTTTTCCACCCTTTAAGGTTAAATTTTTAAGATTAACTGTTGTTTCTTTTGCAATAGTATTATATCTAACATCAAAAACGGCATCGGCATCATTATTCTTAATTGTTATTGTATTATCAGATTCTTTACCAAAAATACTAACAGATCTTCCAATCAAAACTGGATTTTCTACTTCAAAACTATTACCAATCTTAATTGTTTCGTAATTAGCTTGTAAAGCAAGATTTAATTCAGTTTCATTAGTTACAGTATATACATCAGAAGAAACTTTAACATTGTAAGTAGCTGGAGAAGATTGTCCTTCAACCGTCTCAGCACCATCTTTTAATGTAATTGTTAAAGTTAATGGATTATTACTATAATTATTTTCAATTAATTCATTTAAAGTAGCATTATCATAAGTACTACCATTTGTAGTAGCAATAGCTGTAAGTAATTCAACTAACTTACTCTTAATATTTTCTTCAGTACCAGTAAATTCGTAATCTGTTTCACCATAATGCATCTTAACACTTGATACATTTTCATTATCAACTACTCCTTTAATAGAAGTAACAATTCCTGTATTTCCGCTTTCAACGATATCTTTTACTTTATCATCATTATGAGCATCTGAATGATCATCTCCACCTTCAGATATATCAAATACTAAAGTTCTATTAAGATATGAAGCAGCAAAAATATCTGATTTAATTTTTAATGCCATATCACTAACAATATTATCAATATCAACTTGTGGAATCATCTTAGCTTTTAATGTTAAATTGCTTGTTACAGGCGTTGAGAAACTATATTCAGTAGTATCTTCTTCAGTTTCTAAGTACCAATAATCAAAACGATAACTCTCTTTATATGGTGATAATGTCTTATTAGCTGATTTAAGAGCTTCATTAATAGTTGTTCCATGTGGTACCCCATTTAATGTTTCTAATACATTATCATCAACTTTAAATGTTATATTATATGTTTTCTTTTCCCATTTAGCACGTAATGTATAATCTCTTATTATATTAGTATTGTTAAAATCAAATGGAGCTTGAGTAAATGGAGGATTTATATCAAACCAATATAAGAAATCATACCCTTCTCTCTCAGGCTTTTGTGTAGGTTCTGTTGCTTTAGTACCATATTCAACTCTTAAAGTATCAGGTACGTTAGTAATACTTTCTGCTACACATGTTTTATCAGTTGGATCACAAACTTGAAATTTAACATTTTGTTTATGAGCATCAAATTTAGCAACTAAAGTTAAATCTTTTAATAACTTAGTATTTGCAAAATCATATTCAGTTTGATCTTCACTATCTTTATCATACCAATATAAGAAATCATATCCTGTTTTTGAAGGATTAAGTGTTGGTTTTGATGGTTTATTAGGATATGTATAATCTTGATCTAATGGTAAATTTCCTTTACAATCTTCGCATTCATATTTTACATGATAAACATTTGCTGTCCATTTAGCTGTTAAAGTAATATCTCCTTCAGCTAAGATTTCTTCATTGAAATCAAATGGTTCTTCTTCACTATCTAAATACCAATTATCAAAAGTATATCCTTCTCTTTTTGGTTCAGTAGGTCTACTAGCCTTAGTAGGATATGTTAACTCTTGATCAGGTATAACATTTTCTTCACCATTGTTAATATCATCACCAGCAAATTTTATTGTATATTTAAAAGGTTCATAAGAAGCATATAATTTTAACTCACCAGTTACAGGAGTATTTAAATCATAATCTTCCCCACTTGTACTATCTTTTTTCCAAGTTAGGTTATGTCCTTTCTTATTTGCATCTTCTGGAGCAGATAAAGTAGATCCATGTTTAACTGTTTCTTTACTAATTGAAGTTTCTTTATCATCAAAGAATTCAACTGTATATTTATTTACATCCCAAGCAGCTTCTATTTCAACATTACCAGTTAAAGGTTCACTAAAGTTAAATTCTATTTCACCAACAAACCAACCAGTAAATGAATGTCCATCCATAGTTGGTTCTTCATCTGGCTCAGTTATAAGGTTAGGATATTCAACTGATTGAGCAGGATACTTAGAAGTATCTATTCCTTCCCCTTTAAAAGTAGCTGTATAAGTTTTACCTTTCCAATGAGCTTTTAAAGTAATATCTTCTGCAATAGGAGTATTTACTTCAAATTTTTCTTCACCTTTATACCAACCTACAAAATCATAATGTTCACGAGTTGGATTTTCAATAGATTCAATTGTATCATTTTCTAATATTTGAACTTTTTTATTATCTGTTACTCCATCATCATTATAATCAAAAGTAACATCATATTTAACTACAGCTGTAAAATCAATAGTATAAGTAACTTTAGTATCACCACCATTAGTTACATAACCATCTTTTAAATCAATAGTAACAGTAAATTTCTTACCAACTAGATCTTTTTGTAACACTTCATCATAAGTTTTACTAGCAATAGTATTCATATTAGTTTGTAGCCACCTTGTTGTTTTAGCAGTATTAGTAGCAACATCACCAACACCATTACCAGTTAATTCTAAAGCTTCAACACCTGGATAAGATATAGTTACTTTATTAACACCTTTATTACTTAATAAAGAAGTAAGTGCTACAAAAACATTTGATTCATCAGTTACTTCACTTAATTTAAGACGACCATTAAGCATATTAATAGTAATCTTGCCTTCAGTACGATCTGCTTCATAATAATCAGAACTTAAATCACTTAGTATATCCTCTGTATCATTATCTACATCTTCGACTTCTAACCACTTAGCAGTTAAAGTAATGTCCTCAGTTATTGGAGTAGTAAATTCATATTTAGCACCATCTTTATACCAACCATCAAAATAGAAACCCTCTTTGACAGGTGTATCTGGTATAGCAACAGTTGAACCATCTTCTACCTTAATAACTTTATTTTCTTCACCATTATCAGCATTAAAAGTTACCTTATATAACTCTTTAAGAAAATCATAATCAATATATTTGATATTTAATGTTCCAGGTAAATTAGTAAGTCCAACTAAATTATTAGTAGGAACTAACTGATTACGTTCACCATTATCATCCATTGGCCTATTTAATTGAAAAATAGTCATTTCCTTGTATATAAAGTCATCTTTTACTTTACCATTAATATCACTGACATCAATACTAGTAGAAGATAACATAAAATCAGGTAAATCCATCTTATCATAATAATCAGAGGTAAATACATAATTTCCTATAATATATGCAGATTCAATGTCTCCTTCTCTCTTTTCTAACTCCTCTTCTAAATCATTAATTGTCATTTCACGAGCAAAACTAATTGGTATTGACATAAAAAAAGATAATATCATAACCATTAATAGCTTGCTACAAGTTTTAAAACACCTCATATTTAACATCCTCTCTATGCTAATAATTATAGCAAATATTGACAAAAAAAACAATAGGAATAAACCTATTGTTTAATTTTACTATTCTGATTTTGTTACTCCTGACCAATCAATTGTGTATGTAACAGGTAAATAAACATCTTTATTTTCTCCATCATAATCAACTATTATTTCATATGATGTATTTTCAGTAAGCTTATTAGTAACATTATCAGTAAGTGTCATTTCTAAATTGTTGCTACCTTTGTCCCAAGCACTAGAATTATGCTTTTCAACATCACCATTTGGTTTTTTTATTTCAATATCAGGATAATCTTTATTTAATTTTAATAAATAAGCAATCCAATATTGTTCTTCTTGATTTTTATTAGTGTTCTTATTAGAAGTTCCAGTTATTGTTACATTTGTTCCCTCTTGTGTAACTTCAAAAGTACCTAATTTAAAGCTATCAAAATTATAAGAATTTTTCATCCAATTTTCATAGCCAGATGCTTTTGCTTCATCAAGTTTTACAAATTGAACATCATCTGATAAGAACTGAACTTGAGAATAATCAACAGTAATATTATAAGGTTGATATACATTTTTAGCTCCATCTAAATCAACAGTAATAGTTGCTGTAGATTCATCACCATTTGGATGAACTTGAAATAATACGCCAATTTCAGTATCTGTATCAAAATTTTTAATAGTAGCTACTTCACTATTTCTAGGCATTTTAATAGTAATATCTTCATATCTCTTATCAAACTTTAATGAGAATGGAACATAGTATCCAGATGCATCTTTACCAAATCCAGTAACTGTCTTATTTTTAGCAGCTGTTCCAGTTATAGTAATTGTATTATTACTATATGAAACTGTTACTTTTTGATTCTTTGGTTCAGTATAATTAAATGAACTTTGAATACCATTAGATGCTTCTTCAGCCATTTCTTCTGGTATAGTTTGATGAACAACTTGTTCAACCTCTACATCATTATAATTAATATAGAATGAGTAAGGTAAATATTCATTTCCACTTCCATCAATGTCAACTGTTAATTTAATTTCAGGATTGGTTTTATCAACACGGCGAAGGATTACAAAAGGTTCTTCGTCTTCAAATGTAATAACTTTTTCCTTACCATCATTAGATGCTTTATCAATAGTAATAGTTGTTTTATTAGGAATTATAGTTTTAGGTGCAACTACAAAAGCAATAAATCCATCTTCTAATTTATTAAATCCTGATTCAGGTTTTAATACTTGTGTACTAATTTTTCCTGCATACTTATAAACTGGAAGATTATCTGTTTCATGTACAGTTTGTGATGTAGTTAATGTATCTGTATTTTCAGTATATCCATATGCATCAGATAATGCTTGGACATCTTCAGGTGCTAATGTAGTTGTAACATCAACATTAGATTCCTTTTGAAGAACGATATCTTTATCAAAAGTTAATCTTATTTCATAAGGTAAATATTTTTCTTCAGGAACTAATGAAGCTGCTTCAACATCATTATTAGCAAATCCATCTAAGTCAACATATGCAACAATATCTTTTAAAGAACCATCTTCATTTTGTTTTACACGATGCATAACTGAAAAATTTTCATTTGAATCAGTAACCTTAATTATCTTCCAACCATTTATACAATTATCACCAGTTGTACAAGATAATTTAACTTCGGCTTTACCATTAGTATTAACATCTTTTAATTCAATAGTATAAACCATAAAGTTTCCAGTAGCTTCTTCACCAGAGAAACCTTTACTATTTTCAATATAAGGAAGAGTTCCTTTTACAACATTATTTTCAACAGATGTTAAAGCGTAAGCATCTTTAGGGAAGCCCCAATTTTCGAAAGTAGTTTTATCGCTTTCTCCAACACTTTCAGAGCTTACTTTTACAAGTACCTCTGAATTATTATCTAAATGAAGTGCACTATAATCAAATGTATAAGTCTTATCTGCTTTATTATCACCATCATAATCAACAGTAACTGTAAATTGGTTAGTTTCACTATCTTTATTTAATTTATGAAGAACTACAATACCACTTACACCATTTACATCTTTGAAATCATAATCTTTGTATTCAATTGTTTTAGTTGTAGTTGGACCAGTTGGTATAGTAATAGAACTATTAGTTGCATCACCACTAATTTCAATTACATATTGGAAATAATATCCATCAACTTCTTCTTGACCTTTTCCATTAAATGCTAACTTTTCATTTACTAATTGTCCTGTTAAAGTAACTTTATCTTCTACAACATTAACAGTTAATGTATCTTGATTACCATCATATGCAAATTGTTCTTGCATAACTTTTGCATATGTATCTTTATTTTCAGTTTTACCTTCAGCACTAACATTTGCTTCTGGTTTAGCTAAGAATTTAGCTTTAGAATAATCATATACATATTCTTTTGGTTCATACTCTTCACCTTCACCATCTAAATCGATAGTAATTGTAAATGTTTTATCTACATCAGTATCAGCTACAGCAAATATAACTGCCATAATAGTTTTATCACTATTATCTGCAGAATCTTTAAATGTAGCATTTTTTGTTACACCATTATTCTTTGTAACAATTGTTGCAGTATCTGCAAATTTTTTATCAATTGTAACAATTACAGGAATATAATAATCTGTTTTATTATCCTTACTAGGATCAACTGTTACATCTGGATTATAATGAATATCTCCAGTAACATTATTATTTTCATCGATTGTTACGAAATCATTTGAATTAAGATTTAATGCACTAGCAAGAGCACTTAATACAGTTGATTCATTTGTTGTACTCTCTAATTTAGCTTCAGATGCTTTAGCAGCAAATTCAATACCTGAATAATCAAATACATAACGAGCTGGCTCATATACATCTCCTGCTCCATCAAAATCTACATATACATCAAACGTTTTAGTATCAGCGCCTTTTGATATTGCTCTAACGGCATAATTCTTACCATCATGAGTTAATTTATTTTCATCACTTAACCACCATTGTGCTTGGCCTTTGAATTCTTCTGGAATTACAACCTCAAAAGCAACATAATATCCAGTTTGTTTTTCTTTAGCCCAATTAGATATATCTTCAATTTTATATACCTTACCACTTAACATAATAGTTTTTGGATCACTAGTAGATGGAGTAGCAGTGAAGTTTTCTTGATTATCAAGAACAACATCATATCCATATGCTTTCAAATCCTCTACCATTTGCTCAGATGCATTTACATTAACAGTTAATGAAGAAGCACCTGTGATTTTATCGTAATCAATATAACTTATATCTAAAGTTGTAGGTAATTGTTCACTACCAACTAAGTTAGATGTAGGTACTAATTGAGTACGATTACCATCATCATCCATTGGTCTATTTAATTGGAATACTGTCATTGCATTATATGCAGCAGTATCTTTAACAGCACCATCTTTACCAGTTAAGTCAATACTTCTTGCAGCTAACATAAAGTCCGGTAAATCCATTTCACCATAATAATCAGAAGTAAATACATAATTTCCAATTACATATACAGATTCAATGTCCCCTTCTCTTTGTTCTAATTGTTTTTCTAAATCATCTAATGATAATTTAAGAGCATTAGAGCTAATAGATGAAATAAAGAATGATGCAATGGCAACTAAAAATAATTTACTATATTTTTTTATCATACTATTTCCTCCTCTAATTATTTCTTTACATCTACAGTTATTGATGCTGTAGAACCATCCGTTAACGTTATTGTATAAGTTTTTCCATTTGTGTCTGCTGTAACTGCTGATGAAGCTATATTCGTTGTCTTTGGTGATATTCCGTTACCAAAATTAATTTTCTTAAAGCCAGTGAATGCTTGACCATTTTTTGTAACAGATACACTATAAGATACGAAATTTCCATTAGCCATACGATTTGGTGTTAAAACTAAAACATATGATGCTGGTTTTTCTTTAACAGTAATTACTACAGAATGAGTTTTTCCATTAGATGTTGTAACAGTTACTGTAACAGTACCTGCTTTTGTACCAGTTAATTTACCTGTTTTCTTATCTATAGTAGCACTACCTGTCCCATTCTTTACAGACCAAGTAACAGACTTATCTGTTGCATTACTTGGAGTTATAGTTGCAGTAAGTGTTATACTACTACCAACTTGGACTTCAGTCTTACCACTAATTTTAACACTTGTAACAGGAACTTCTTTAGTAGAATTATCTTTAACTCTAACAGTTAACTTATCAGTTTTCTTGCCACTATTAGTTGTAACAGTAATAGTTGTTGTTCCTACTTTTACACCAACAATGTTTCCATATTTATCTACAGTAGCAATATTTTTGTTGTCACTCTTCCAAGTAACACCTTTATCTGAAGCATTTGTTGGTGTAATCTTATATCCAACATTAGCAGATTTTCCTACATAAATAGTAATATCATGCTTATCAAGGACAATTTTGCTTACGTCAACAACCTTTTCAGAAACTGTTACTGTACATGTAGCTTTAAACTTACCATCAGAAGTTTGAACGGTAATAGTTGCTTTACCTTTTTTAACAGCAGTAACTTTACCTTTTTGATCTACTTTAACAATGCTATTATCACTACTAGACCATACTAGTTCTACACCAGTAGCATCACTTGGATCAAGTGTAACATTTAAAGTACTCTCGCTTCCAGGTTTAAGTGTTAAAGTCTTCTCAATTGATATACCTTTTAACTCTACATCATCACTAATAGCATGCCATTTTGCAAGAAGTTTCATATCTGAAGTAATTTTTTGATTGAAATCAAAAGGTTCATCTTCGCCTTCTAAATACCAATATTCAAATACATAGCCTTCTCTAACTGGGTCATCTGGCTTCTTAATATTACCATTTTCATCTGTGGTCATTGATGAAATAGAACTGCCCCCAGTCGAATCAAATTTAACAGTATACTCTCCTTTATTACAGCCTTTTAATAATAATAGAACTATTAATATAGCAACTACTATAAAGACTATAGCCTTACCTATAGTAGCACCGCTACCATTACTTTTCTTTTTTGTACTAGTACTCCTTGCAGGTGTACTAGATTTTGTTGTTTTCTTTGAAGTTTTATTTTGTGAATTATTCTTTGTTTTTACTTCTTCAGTTCTTTTAGCATTCTTTGTGGATGTCTTTTTTTGAGAGCTTCCAGATTTTTTAGATGCTGAACGACTAGAAGATTTTTTCTTTTTATTTTCCGCCATACAACCTACCTTTCTCTACAATATTCAAATACTGTCAAATCCTTTTTGTCTATCTTTAGACATAATTCTATTGTGACACTATAATTTTATCAAAGTTATATAATTAAGTCAATATATTCAATATATATTTACAAAGATACCTATGTAAATTTTGGTTTATGATTAAATACAAAAAAAGCAATTAATTAAAACTTAGTGTTTCAATAATTGCTTCGTTTTTAATATAATTAGTTTGCAACTTTAACAGTAATCTTAGCAGTGCTTCCATCAGTTAGAGTTATTGTATAAGTTTTTCCATTTGTATCTGCTGTAACAGCTGATGATGCAACATTTGTAGTTTTTGGAGAAATACCATTTCCAAAATCAATTTTCTTAAATTCAGAGAATGCTTGACCATTTCTTGTAACAGCTACGCTATAAGATACGAAATTTCCATTAGCCATACGATTTGGTGTTAAAGTTAAAACATAAGTGTATACAACTGGTTTAGGTGTTATTGTAATTTCTACTGAAGCTGTTTTACCATTAGCTGTTGTAACAGTTACAGTAACAGTACCTGCTTTTTTAGCAGTTAATTTACCATTCTTATCTATAGTAGCGCTACCTGTTCCATTCTTTACAGACCAAGTAACATTTTTATTAGTTGTATTGTTTGGAGATACAGTAGCTTTTAAAGTAAGTGGTTTACCTTCTTGTACTGTAGTACCTCCTGTAATCTTAACAGATTCAGCTTTTACTTCAGGAGTAACAGTTACAGTATATGTAGCTGTCTTACCACTAGCTGTTGTAACTGTAATAGTTACAGTACCTGCTTTAATACCTTTAACTACACCTTTATTATTAACTGTAGCAATTTTAGTATCACTACTCTTCCATGTAACAGTTTTATTTGTTGCATTAGTTGGTTGTACAGTAGCTTTTAATGTAATAGTTTGTGTTTCCACAACAGTTTTAGCTCCAGTAATTGTAACTCCTGTGTCAGCTATAACTGTTGCTTGAACAACAACTGTACAAGTAGCTTTAAACTTACCATCTTCAGTCATTACTGTTACAGTAACACTTCCAGGTGCTACTGCAGTAATATTACCTTCACTATCTACAGTAACAACTTTAGGATCACTACTTGACCATACTAATTTAGTTTCTTTAGCATCACTAGGTAATAAAGTAGCAACTAGTTTTAATGTATCACCTGTAGCCATAACTACTTCAGTTCTGTCTAATTCTACTCCAGTTACTTCAGCTTCTCCCCTAGCAACCCAATGAGCTACTAATTTTAAATTTGAATTAACTTTTGTATCAAAATCAAATTCTTCATCTTCACCATCTAAATACCATCCAGCAAAGATATATCCTTCTTTAGTAGGATCAGCCGGTCTTTCAACTGTTCCATCAGCTTTAACTTTTAGGTCAGCTATTTCATTTCCACCTCTTGTATCAAAGCTAACAATATAGTCTTTTCCATTACATCCTTTTAATAATAATAGAATGATAACAACAGCAATAACTAATAACAATAATATCATCATAAATGGAGATTTTTTCTTCTTTTCTGGTTCTTCATCGTCATCTTCATATTCATCTTTTGAAGATTTCTTTTTAGAAGATTCTTTAGAAACTACTTCTATTTCTTCATCATCTTCAGGTTCTTCTTTTTCACTTTCAGATTCTTCCTCAGTCTCTTCAGTGTCTTCATCAGATTCTTCTTTTTCTTCTTCTAAATCTTCATCACGAGAAGTTTCTTCATCTTCATCTTTATCTTCAACTTTATCTAATTCTTCAATTTCATCTAAATCTTCATATTCATCTTCATGTTTTTCTAAATCATCATGATTTTCTTCATCATGTGTCTCAATTTTTTCTTCCTCTTCAGGCTTTTCTAAATCGATTTTTTCTAAATCTTCGATGTCATCTAAATCATCAAAATCTAAATCATCTAAGTCATCTAGATTATCGATGTCATCAAGTTCTACATCATCGAATTCATTATCTCTTTCTTTCATACTGCCATCCTTTCTTTTTTTCTCTTAATTTTATATGACAATAAATGCCTTACCATGTTACCAATTATACTTAGCTATTGTAACAATATAATTGTATTATAGTTTTTATTCATTGTCAATATAATTAAATGTAATTTGACACAAAAAATTAGAGATAATCTCTAATTTTCATCGACAATTAATTCCCAATGTGCTTCTAAGGTTATATCTTTTCTTATAGGTTCTTTAAAATCATATTTTTTACTATTTAAATACCAACCTGTAAAGGTATATCCATCCTTAGTTAGGATGACATCAGGTTCTAATACTAAATCACCTTCTTTTACATATATACTATCAATATTAGTATTTGTATTAGTAATAAAGGTAACTTTATATTCATTATGACTATTTAAATTGGCTATAACAACAAATAATATAAGAAGAATTAATAAAACGATAATTATTTCCAATAAAAGAATTCTTCTAGCCTTTCTCATATGATCACCTATCTTTATTTATTTTACTATTTAATACTTTTTTAGTCAATTTAGGCATATATATTACTAGGTGATCATATGAAATATTTAAAGAAAAGTGGTATTAGTCTATTATATAGTTTAATATCTGTTATAATTTTATTATTAATTACTAGTACTTTTAGTTATTTTAATATAATTAAAGGTACTATTCTAACTATTTTTAAATTCTTAAGTATCTTAATAAGTATTATAATAGGTTCTTTTATCTTTGGTAAAAAGTCATTAAAAAAAGGATGGCTAGAAGGATTAAAATTTGGTTTAATTATATTAATTATCTTTATTTCTCTTAATTTAATCTTTTATCATCAATTAGAACTTAGAAATATTATTTACTATACTATTATATTGATTACTTCGATATTAGGAAGTATGCTTGGTATAACGAAAAGAAGAAATGATTAATTATTCATTTCTTCTTTAATTCTTATTAATTCATCTAAAGATATACCTGTTGCATCCGCAATAATATTTAAGTCAATATTGTTTTTTATAAATTTTTTAGCAAGAGCATAATACTCTTCACTATTAATAACATTTTCTCTTAATTTTTCTAGTTCTTCTACTGTTCTATCGGTTTCTTCCGCTAACTCTTCTAGATTAACATTTTTATCTAAAAGTTTTAATGTGATTTCTGATCCTTCTCTTGTGTAGTCTTCTTTCCATTGTTCTTTTAGAGCTTCTTCTTTATCATATGATTCTCCTATATCATCTGGTAAATCATAGACTACTTTGCTTTTATAAATATTTTCTCTTAATTTTTCTAGTTCTTCTACTGTTCTATCGGTTTCTTTCGCTAACTCTTCTAGATTAACATTTTTATCTAAAAGCTTTAAAGTTATTTCTGATCCTTCTCTTGTGTAGTCTTCTTTCCATTGTTCTTTTAGAGCTTCTTCTTTATCATATGATTCTCCTAAGTCATCTGGTAAATCATAGACAACTAATTCTCTTTTTAATTCTCCCATAACAATATCATCTCCTACATACTCTAGAGCTTTCTTAGGATCTTCTAAAATACCTATTAAGAGAAATTTTTCCATTTCACTAAGCTCACTATTAGTATAACATTTTTTCTTGATATTAGGTAGATAAATATCGATAATTATTATTTTATTTGTATAGATTACTTGATCTTGTGACATAATAGCGTAATCTCTTCTAACTGTTAAGTCATCTTTATAACAATAGTTATTGAGATTTATTTGAATAATTGGTGTATATTTTCTTTTATATTTCTTATCTTCTCTAAGACGTAATAAATATGAAAGATTTCTCTCCCTAATTACCTCACTACTATTATTATTCAATATTAATTCTGATATCATCTAGTTTAACCACTAAATCCTGTCTATAATTAACATCTTGTTTTTTCTTTTTACCAGTTTCATTTTTACTAAATGATAAATTATCAATCAGTGTTTCATAACTAACATCTAAGATATAAGATAATAACTTACAAGGAAATTTAATATTTTCTTCTCTACCAAAGATATGTTTAAACATAGCGTCATTAGTAATTGGAATAGTATCTTTATTTTTAAATTCAATACGACTATCTTTATCATGAGAAACAATAGGTATCTTATTTAAATCAATAAGGCAATCTTTTAATTTAAAGTAATCCATAATTCGTCACCAACACATATATACTATAAAGTTTATAATTAAACAAATAGCAGTATTTAAATTTATGTTATAAATATATAACTATTATTTAATATTTACTTATATAAAAACAAAAAAGAACTAAATAATTATGTTAGTTCTTCTTTTTTAGATTAATAAAAGTAATTTCATGGTCAAAGATAAAATCAAAATTATGAAATTTATTTACATGTGATGCCTTTGTAATACCTGATGAAATAATAATATTAGTATCTCCTCTTTTAATTAGCCCATAACTATCTTTAGGAAACATCTTTTGCTTATGAGGAGAAAATATTCCTCTTCCTTTCATAACGCCTCTTAAAAAGTTAGGCATAATACCTGCATGCGTATGACCTGATAAAACTAATGGAATATTCTTTAATAATTTAATTTCATCATAACTAGGTAAATTAGTAAAAGGAATAGGTGTATGAGATAATAAAATATTATATTTATCCTTAAAGGTATCAAAAGTATTATTTACAAATCTTTTAAAATAATTAAGATTTTCATTATATTTATAATAATAGTCATAAGGTAATGTAAGACCTATAAAACGAATATTTCCTTCAATATAAGTATCATTATCTAAAACATATAAATTATTTATTTTAGATAATTTATCATAAAATTCATCATTACGATAATAAATACTAGCTTTTAATCCTCTAAAATCATGTCCTCCTAGTGATACAAAAACTTTACTAAGTTTAGATAATTCTTTTAACCAATTAATAAATAAATCCATATCTTTAATATATCCTAGATCAATAATATCTCCTCCTAGGCATATATAGTCAAATGATTCATTCTTTAAGACATCTAATATCTTATTAAGTTTTTTCATATCTTTAGGTTGATAATAATGTATATCAGTCAATAAGACAATTCTTTTTTCCACATTATCAGTACTAATATTGTAATCCTTTTTGATAATCTTCATATTTATCTCCTAAATAATTTTTTAAGAAAGATTCACGATATTCAAGTAATGTCTTATTTTTGATAGCTTCTCTTAACTCTTCTGTTAAACGAATTAAGAAACGAATATTATGGATAGAAAGTAATCTAGCGCCAAATGTTTCATTAGCAATAATTAAGTGTCTAATATAAGCCTTAGTATAATGCTTACAAGCATAGCAATCACAATTCTCTTCAATAGGTGTAAAATCCTCTTTATACTGAGCATTCTTAATATTCATTTTGCCATATCTTGTAAAAGCATTACCATGGCGCGCTATTCTTGTAGGTAAAACACAGTCAAACATATCAATACCTCTTATAACACCTTCAATAATATCGACAGGTTCGCCTACACCCATTAAATATCTAGGTTTATCTTCTGGTATATAAGGAATGGAATAATCAATAGCTTTATACATATCACTTTTAGATTCTCCATCGTTAGCAACTCCTCCAATACTATAACCATCAAAATTCATTTTAACAGTTTCGATAGCTGAGTATTTTCTTAGATCTTCATGAGCTCCTCCTTGAATAATGCCAAATAATGATTGATTAGGATTATTATGTACTTCTTTACCTCTTTTAGCCCATCTAATTGTTCTTTCAACACTATTTTTTAAATAATCATAGTCAGCACTAGCAGCAGGACATTCATCAAATGACATAGCTATATCACTATCTAATTTATTTTGGATTTGAATTGATAACTCAGGTGTTAAAAATAAATTCTTACCATCTAAATGACTTTTAAAGTGTACTCCCTCTTCGACGATATCTTTCTTTTTATTCTTAGCTAAAGAAAAGACTTGGTATCCTCCACTATCTGTTAAGATAGGTCCATCATAATTCATAAACTTATGTAAGCCTCCTGCTTTATTTACGATATCTTCTCCAGGTCTAAGCCATAAATGATAAGTATTAGATAAGATAACAGCACTATGCATATCTTTTAATTCTTCAGGACTTAATGTTTTAACAGTAGCTTGCGTACCTACAGGCATAAACATAGGAGTATCAAAAGTACCATGATTAGTATGTAATTTACCTAATCTAGCTTTCCCGCATGTATCAATTAATTCATATTTAATTTTCATTTTATCACATCCATAACGTATCAATTATACTATATCTTATCTTTTTTTAGCAACCATTTTCTTTAAAGGATCAACTAATTTAAACAATTCCATCTTATGTGATCCTTTAAGATAAATGATATCATTATCCTCAAAATTAAAGTCTTTAAAATAATTAATTATTTCTTCTAAAGTATTAAAATGTAACTTATTATTTAACTTCTTAGTATTACTTCCTATCGTTATAATAATTTTATTATCTAGTTTTAATAACTCTTTATAGACTTTTTTATGTAATAAATTACTATATCTACCTAGTTCTAACATGTCACCATAAATAATAATCTTTCTTTTTATTTTATCTAACTTATTTATTCCATAAATAAATGATTCATAAGAAGCGTTATAAGCGTCATCAATGATTGTTATATTATTAATATTATAGTGATACATTCTAGATGGTAATAACTTTAATGATTTTAAACGCTTATTTATTTCTTCTTTCGTCATACCAAGATATAGACATAATACATAAGCTAAACATATATCTTCATTATCAAAAGAGTATTTTGTATAATCAACTTTTATTCCCTCTACATCTTTTAATAATTTATCTTTAGCATTAACAAATAAAATAGTCTTATCTTTTTTAATACATAATTTTTCTTTTAAGATTTTTCTTTTACTACCAAAATTGCCAATATGGGCATTACCAATATTTGTGATAATCGCTATATCTGGTTTAACAATATCACTTAGGTATGTTATCTCCCCTGGATGATTAGTACCTAATTCTAATACGACATAATCATAGCTATTATTTAATTTAAGTAATGTTTTAGGTACACCAATATGATTATTTTCACTACCTATATTACTTAGTACTTTATATTTACCTTTTAATATATGACTAATTATTTCTTTAGTTGTACTTTTTCCATTACTACCTGTAATAGCAATCACTTTTCCTTGATATTTATCTCTCATAAAAGAAGCAAGCATTCCTAAAGTTTTAACAGCATCCTTAACTTGTATAACATTAATAGACTTATCAATAGAAATATCTTTATCCATAATAATTAAAGATACCTTCTTCTTGATTGCTTCCTTAATATATAAATATCCTTTATTAATACAAACAAATACATCCCCTTTTTTTAACTCTTTACTATCAATTTTAATACCTTTAATATTTTTATCATTACCTTGAAATTCTTTTCCTAATAAATTATAAATTTCTGATAAAAACATCTTTCCTCCTAAAAAAAATGACTAGTCCATGTACTTAGTCATTTGTTTCATCATTTGATTAACTTGTTTTTGACTTGGTGTTCTACCCATTTGTGTCATCATTGCTTTAATCATTTGTTCATTAATTGGTGAATTTTTCTTCATCATCTTTTGCATATAATGACGAGCTACAAAGAAACCAATTACTCCTCCAATTAATACTCCTACTAATACTTGTAACATATCGATTAGAAATGCTCCCACGATATCAGTCCTTTCATATATAAGTTATTTTACTAGATAATGACTAAAATTACAAGACTTAGTAAATTATATACTATTAATTATTTAATATTCATAATATTAAAGACTTTTTCTTTAATATCATCTAAAGTATAATGCATATACTCTAATACTTCTTCTTTACTACCACTTTTACCAAAAGAATCAACTGTTAAATAATAAGTATTATTTTGACATATACGATGCCATCCAAAAGATGAGTCAGCTTCAATAACAATTTTACGAACATTATTTGGTAAAACATTTTGACGATATTCTTCATCACATTCTAAGAATTGTTCAATAGAAGGCATACTAACAATACGGAAGTTTTTATATCCTTTAGTAGCTAATTCATAACCAATATTACGAGCATAAGAAAGTTCTGTTCCACTGGCTATAATTATCGTATCTAACTTTTCTTTTTCATTATAGTAAATATATCCTCCTAAAATACTCATTTTAGGATTAGTATTAGGATGTCTTTCTACTTCATTACGACTTAATACTAAAGTACTAGGATTATGATTAGAATTTAGTATTACTTGCCAACATCCTAAAAGTTCATTAACATCAGCAGGTCTAAATACTTTCATACCTGGTATAGATCTTATCATCGCTAATTGTTCAATTGGTTGATGAGTAGGTCCATCAGGTCCTACATTAATAGAATCATGAGAAAAGATATATGTAACAGGTAAATGCATTAAACTAGACATACGCATTGCAGGTTTTACATAATCACTAAAACTTAAGAAAGTTGAACAATAAGGTTTTAAGTTAACAAGCGCTAAACCATTACATATAGCTCCCATAGCATGTTCTCTAACGCCAAACCAAATATTATTGCCATCAAAGTTGTCAGCACTAATATCATTAGAGTATTTGACATATGTTTTGGTAGAACTACCTAAATCAGCACTTCCTCCAACAAAAGTTTTAATATGATGTGTTAAATAATCCATAAACATATTATTAGTATCACGAGTAGCTTCTTTTTGATGTTCATCCATAGGCCAAGTTATATCTAATAAGTTATAATGAAATTCATTATTAAACATATAACTAGCTAAAGTTTTACTTTCATCACCCATACTAGATATATATTTATTATATTCTTCTGTTGATTTTTTATATTTAGTATCGACACGTTCACTTATTTTACCTCTTAAATAATCAATATATTCCGTATTATATCCAAAAGGTTCACTTGTTACTCCTAATTTAGCTTTTAACTGAGCAATATCTTCTTTCGTTAAACATTTACCATGAACATCTGATTTACCTTCTAATAATGATCCATAACCAATTTTAGTTTTAACCTCAATAAAGGCAGGTGTTTTAGCATTTTTAGCTTTATTAATAGCGCGATTTAATTCTGATAAGTTATTTCCATCACGAACTAGATAAGTCGTCCATCCCATCGCTTCAAAGCGTCCTCTTACATTTTCTTTAAAAGTTTTATCAGTAGGTCCATCTAAAGATACATCATTAGAATCATATAAAACGATTAAATTATTTAATTTTAAAGTACCTGCTAAAGAACAAGCTTCATAAGAGATACCCTCCATTAAATCGCCATCACCAACTAAACAATATACTTTATAATCGATTAAACTATCTTTAGAGGTAATACGATATCTTTCTTTTAATATCTTTTCACCTAAAGCCATACCTACAGAAGTCGCTATACCTTGTCCTAAAGGACCTGTTGTACAATCGACACCAGGAGTTACTCCTACTTCAGGATGTCCAGGTGTTTTAGAATTAATATGACGAAAAGCTTTTAAATCATCAATATCTAAAGAATAACCACACATAAATAATGTAGCATATAGTAAAGCAGAACCATGTCCTGCTGACATAACAAAACGATCACGGGAGAACCAATTAGGATCTTTAACATTAATATTTAAATGATTAGCATATAAACTATAAAGAATTGGCGCTGCTCCTAAAACAATACCAGGATGTCCACTTCTAGCATGATCAATCATATCTATACCTAAACACTTTATATTAGCTATTATTTCATTATCATTCATACAATCACCTATCTTACAATTTATTATAACAAATATCCCTTGTTATTTAAACAAACAAATGTTTGACATTAACAACAAGATATGATAAAATTTTAGTAGATAAAAATGGAGGTATTTATGGAAAAACTAACGAAACGTCAAGAAGATACTTTAAAATATATTAAAGAATATATTGTATCACATGGGTATCCACCAACTGTAAGAGAAATAGCTCAAGCTATAGATGTATCATCACCTGCAACTGTTCAAGCACATCTTGATCAATTAGCAGATAAAGGATATATTAAGAAAGGATCTAATAAAAATCGTACTATTGAATTAATGGTAGAAAATGAATTTATGCCTGTTAGTGAGAATGTTATTGAGGTTCCTCTTTTAGGTAAAGTAACTGCAGGTTCTCCTATTGAAGCTATTGAAAATCCTAATGAATTCTTTTCCCTACCTGCTTATTTAATTCCTAAAAATAAAGAAGTATTTACTTTAAATGTCAGTGGTGAAAGTATGATTGATGCAGGTATATTAGATGGTGATATTGTTATCGTTGAAAAATGTAAAAATGCCCATAATGGTGAAATTGTTGTCGCTATGACAGAAGATAATGAAGTAACATTAAAAAGATATTATAAAGAAAAAGATCATTTTCGATTACAACCTGAAAATAAGACTATGGAACCTATTATCTTAGATAATGTCTTTATTCTAGGTAAAGCTATTGGTTTATATCGTAAAATATAAAAGAACTAAGAAAACTTAGCTCTTTTTATTTACTATTTTTAGCATTATAACATAATAAGATATTTTCTAATAACATTGCCACAGTCATAGGACCTATTCCCCCAGGTACTGGAGTAATATATGATGCTTTCTTTTCTACTTTAGCAAAATCAACATCACCACATAATTTACCATCAACACGATTTATACCTACATCAATAACAACAGCTCCATCTTTAACCATATCTTCTGTAATTAATTTAGGTACACCTGTAGCAACAACTAAAATATCAGCTCTTTTAGTATGTTCTTTTAAATTAGTAGTAGCACTATGACAAGTCGTTACTGTTGCATTATTATTAAGCATTAAAGTCGCTAAAGGTCTTCCTACTAAACGACTACGTCCTACAATAACAACATCTTTACCTGCTACATCAATACCATACTCCTCTAAAACACGCATAACAGCTAAAGCTGTACAAGGTATTAATGTTTTCTTACCATTAATAAATCTTCCTGTATTAATATCTGTTAAACCATCAACATCTTTAGCATTACTTATCGTATTAAGTAATCTTTTTTCATTATATTGAGGAGGTAAAGGTAATTGAACCATAATACCATTAACATATTCATCATTATTTAATTCTTTTATCTTATTAATAATTGTAAGTTCAGGAGTTCCATCATCAAATTTATATAATCTAAAGTAAATACCTACTGCACCACATACTTTTTCTTTATTACTTATATAAGAGTTACTAGCTGGATTATCCCCCACTTGAATAACAGCAACACTAGGTCTAATCATACAATTTTTAATTTCAGCTTTAACATTTTCTTGTACCTTAGCACTTACTTCTTTTCCATCTATAATAACACTCATTATTTCACCTCATTATAATTTGTGTAGGCTTCTAATACCCTATCACTAACTTAATTATAGCAAATTTACTTAAGTTTCAAACAAAAATCGTTAATTTTACAAAATTTTACATAAAATAGTGTAAAGAAAAAAGACTATATTAGTCTTTCATAAATTCACGATATTCAGGTAAAATATCTTTAGGTTTTCCTATTTTAACAACTTCACCTTCATTTAGCCATAATACTTCATCACATAACTCTTCAATAGTATCAAGACTATGAGAAACAATAATAACGGTACGATGTTCATCGCTAATTAACTCTTTCATTTTATTATAGCTTTTCTCTTTAAATTTAGCATCTCCTACTGATAATACTTCATCAATAAGCATAATATCAGTCTCTAAAATAGCTGTAATAGCAAATGCTAATTTAGAATACATACCTGATGAATAAGTCTTAACAGGTTTATCAATAAAATCACCTATATCAGCAAATTCAATTATATCTTTTTCTTTTTTTCTAATATCATCTTCAGAGAACCCAAGTAACATACCTGATAAGAAAATATTTTCACGTCCTGTTAACTTTTTATTAAAACCAACACCTATTGATAGTAAAGAAATTGTATTACCATGTAAATCAATTTTACCTTTATCAGGAGAGAAGATACCTGCTATAGCACGTAACATAGTTGATTTACCAGCACCATTAGTACCAATAATACCTAATATTTTACCCTCTTCTATCTCAAAGCTTACACCTTTTAAAGCATGAAACAATTCGATTTTATTACCAAAGTTTTTCCAAGAAGCACGAATGGATGTCTTCTTAAGTCCACGATATGTAATATGAAGATCTTTAACCGTAACGGCAATCTTTTTTTTATCTGCCACTTTATATCACCTTCGCATAACTATTTTCATTCTTATGAATTACATGTACTCCCCATGCACATAATAATATACTAATCACTAACCATATAAGTAAAAATTTAAAATCAGGTAATTTAGCATATAACATGACTCTACGTAATGAATCCATACAAAAAGCTACTGGATTAGCTTTAAGTAAAAAGCCACCTATCTTAATAGGTCCAACATGTCTATTACCTAAACGTGATGTTATATTATAGAAGACACCAGATACATAGAATACCATTCTTAAACCAATTTCTGTTAAATTAGCTAAGTCATTAAATGAAACACCAAAATGCATTAATAATAATCCAATGCCAAAAGATAAAAGATATAATATTATTAAAATTGGTATAAATAGTAAGAAATGCCAAGTAAATGGTACTCCTTGATAAAGCATAAGAGCAAACGCAATTAATAAAGAAATACCTAATTTAAATAAATAAGTAAATGATTTAGATAGTAATAATATATATTTAGGAATATATACTTTAGTAACTAAATCACGATTATTAATTATTAATTTAACACTACCATTAATCATTCGATTAAAAAATTCCCAGGCTGATAAACCAATAAAAACAAAAGATGCAAAATACTTTTCATTATTTGGAAATATAACACCAAAAACAAAGTAATATATTAACATAAAACAGATTGGTTCAATTACCCACCATAACCAGTTAAGATATGAGTCAGCAACTTCACTTTTTAATTCTGCTTTAGCTGAATAAATGGCATATTTAAAATACTTTCTAATGTTATAAAAAAACTTTCTCATATAATCCTCCATTAAGCTTTACTAAATATACTAAGGATTTTAGCAAATTGATATAATATTTTATTTCCATTATTTATAGCTGCAGGCTTTTCTAATGATTTTCCACCTATCGTTAAAGCAGCAATCATACCTGTAACAATTAAACTACTAACTAAAGTAGATATACCAAATATTTTAGTTATTTGGGCTGCAACAGCTACTCCTGCAGCACCTGATATAATACCACAGATATCACCAATAACATCACAACAAAATGATGATACTTTATTAGCACTTTTCTTTAAAGTAACTGCCATATTAGCACCCTTAACTCTTTTAGAACGCATAGCATGAAAAGGTGCTTCATCAGCTGATGTAACAGCAACACCTACCATATCAAATATAATACCAATACCAATGAAAGATAATATAACAATAACACCAATTAATAAACTTACATCTTTCATAGCTATTTCCGATATAAATGATAAAGTAACAGATATAATAGCTGCTACTACAGTTAAACTTAAACTCCATTTTAAATTAGCTTTAAGTTTAGCTTTTTTCTTGTCCTCTAGTTGATTTTTTATTTCCTTTTTCATACTAACTCCTAACCATAATAATTTTATCTTATTTAGTAATATTTGTCAACGAAACAAAAAAGGACTAAGTCCTTTCTTCTTATCTTATTATATGGCAATTAACATAGTTAACTTTACGTCATAGGTCAAGCAGAGTTTCTCTAATTTCTACAATTCGTTACCAAATTGCGGTTCCCCTTTAAAGAAATCAATACTACATCACTGTATGTATGGCTTGATTACCACTAAGTACGCACTGGAATCCCACGTTAACAAACACTCTAGGAGATTTCCTCCCCAACACACTTGTTCATAGTTCTTTTTTGCAATTATTGTTTCAAATCAGTAATTCGTTAATAAAACTTAGCTACGGTTATTATTAACACTAGAGTTATCCCCAATAACCACTCAAGACAAGCTACACTACCCATAACTTGCGTCACATGATAGGTTCAATCCTATTCCATATTAAGTCCATCAGTATGGTACGTATAGGCTTAACACATAAATAGGTCTCCATGAATGGTGGGTCATTTGCACATGCCATTGTGGATGCCCAACACTCTACCTTCCAGCATTCACCCTAAACTGGGCGTAAAAAGCAAACACCAAAAGTTTCACAGATATGCTCTTTTGCGGTCTTTTACCCCCGCCTTCGTAACAAATGTTATTGACTAGAATAATGCGCCATTAACGAGATACATTATAGCAAATTTGCCTATAAAAGTCAAATTCACTTATAGTATATGCAAAAAGCATATTTTAATGCTATTACAATTATTTATTATGTAAACGTTTAATAATTTCATTATAAATACGTTCACAATTTTTATTATCTCGATAAAAGAAGAAATTTTTCATTCGTTTTTTATATTTTTCTTCAACTTTAAAATTATTATTAATTACTTTGATTATTTCGTTTAATGTTTCATCATAACTTTGACAATTTGGGCCAAATCCATCTCTATCATAATCAAAATATCCTTTATTATAATAATGTACATCATAGATATGATCTAAATCAAAGTTAGCATATATAACAGGTTTATTTAAATAAGCAAAATCACAAGCAGCTGATGAGTAATCAGTTACTAACATTTTACTAGATAATGTTTCATATTGTGAATTTACATCAATAGCAAATTCAACATAATCATTACCAATAAAGTCTTTAAATTGAGCTCGAAAACTTGGATGAACGCAGAATTTAATTTTTAGATTTTTTTCTTTAAGAACATCAAGTAATTTTTTATCATTAAGTAATCGATCATAAAATTTATAATATTCACTATCTTTAAATTCAGGATTATATTCTCTCCTTTGAGTTCCAGGTATAATATTAGGAACTAACAAACTACGCCAACTAGGCATAAATAATATTTTATTCTCTTCCTTGATATCTAAATTTTTTAAATTATCATATCTAGGTATACCTGTCTTTAATAATTCATCATCTTCAAAATAATATTTACCTTTAATAATACTTTCATATTCCATAGGACTAGTAGTAACATTTAAAGCAAAATTCTTATTAATTCTATTTAACCAACTAGAAGAATCATGTAACAATATTCCATGTGTTAAATAAATATACTTAAAACGATATAAATCTACATAATAAGGTCTAAAAGAACCAAAAGGATTATTAATATATCCATCAGCATGTGATGAAATTAAAACTTTTGAATGTAAAAATAACAACATAAATTTAAAAGTATGATAACTAACAACATTACCATATTGTTGCATTCTTTTATAATCATCATAATGTTTATCTATGATGAAATAAGTTTTAATTTTTTTATCTTTATTATGATTATTGAAGTATCTAAAGAAGATTTCACCACTATCTTCTCCCATAAACTCTCTATCACAAAACAACCAAATATTTTTTCTAATAAAAGGTTTAGTTATCCAATAAAGAAAGCGAATAATAAAAGCTTTCAATTTAAAACTGCATAAAATAGAAATTAAATAAATTAATTCATGTTTTATAATTTTAAACACTGATGGTTTTCGTTCAATAATAATACTCTGATGATTTTTACTTTTAACAAACAAGTACTTATTTTCATAATAATATCCTTTTTTTAATTCATTTAGACGTGAAAAATGCGTAAAATAATTTGTTAAAGGAATATCATGTCCAAATAAATTCATAGAAAAAGATAATGTACTAGATTGATCAAGATTGATATAGATACGATAACCATATTTTTGATTATTTATTCCAAAATCTTCTTCATTAGTCATTAAAAATGTTTCAATATTAATTTTTTTATTATCATAAGTATAAAACAAAGATATAGGTAAAGTACTATTTACTTCTCCAACTATCATTAACTTATCATCATGCATTTCAAATAAATTAATCGTATTTTGAAATTGAGCATAATCGATAACTTTATCATTATCAATGTAGATTGCATTATCTTTAAATACCAGTTTTTCTTCAAGATTCTTTCCATATTTAATTTGATATACCATTAATAATCTATCAACACGATTTTTAAATTGAAAAGCTAGTACTTTATCATCAATATTATCGATTAAATATTTAATAGAATCAATATATTTTTTTCGTTCTTCATCAGAAAGTTTAATAGCAATCTGAGCATATATACGCCAAAACAAATCATATGCTAAAAAATGTTGTAGATAAGGATGAACAACCTTAAACTTCTTGATAGAATAGTCCATTAAGTATTTATGAGCCAATTCTAATGTATCTAAATACCAATATTTTTTAGTCTTTGACGTTTGAATAGCACTTGATTCATCACTTCTCTTACGATAGTTATAATTTAAACTTGAAATAATACCATATTTTTCTTTTTCAAAAATAATTTCATAAAGAAGTCTTGTATCTTCACTTATTTTTAAACTCTCACAAAATTCTTTACCATTTAAAGCATCTTTTCTTATTAATGCAGAATTAATATGTAATAAAATATTTTCAGGTTCATCATTAATGTCTATTATGCCGTCTTTAGTAAATTTATAATCAAGAGCATGATAACCTTTTTGATGATCAAAAAATTTTAAACGAAAGCCTACTAAATCTATTTCATCATTCTCTTCTAACATATTGTAACCTTTTTGTAAGGCTCCATAATCCCATTTATCATCAGAGTCTAAAAAGTTAACATATTTTCCTTCAGCATGCTTCAAACCGTTGTTTCTAGCAGCTGATACCCCTGCATTTTTTTGCTTAATATAAATAACATTATTTGGGTATTTTTCTTTGTATTTTAAGCATATTTGCTCGCTATTATCAGGTGATCCATCATTAACTAATATCAGTTGAATATTCTCTTTGAATCCAATTGTTTGATGTATTACGCTTTCAATACATTCTTCTAAATATTTCTCAACATTATATATAGGAACAATGACGGATATCTTAAATTTATTATTCATTTATTAATCCTCCTGTTTCTATTTATTTTTTATATTTCCCACTTCATAATTGTTTTAAAATCAACATTACTATCAAGTTCGAAAGCTTTTGTCATATCACCAATAGAATGTACAACAACTTCCTCAGAAATAATTCTCTTTAAGTAATCAATTGTTTCTGGGAAATTATTTAAAAACTTAATAGCAGCATCAAAGTCTTCATAGCCACTACGACTATTACCTAATAAAGTAATACCTTTTTCTAATACCATTCTAGTATTAATGCCTACTAACTCTTCAGATACACCCATAAGAGCAATAGATCCTTGAGGGTTTATAATATCTATCATTTGATTAATAGCTGATTCTGCTCCCCTACCTCCAACACATTCAAAGGCATGATCAACAGTTAAATCTTCTGGAATATCACTTACTAAATAAGTTGCATCAGCAAATTGAAAATAATGTAGCTTATTAGTATTAGTACCAAAAACAATTATTTTGGCATTTGGATATAGTTTTTTTAATATTAAGGAAGTAACATATCCAACGTTACCACATCCCCATACACCAATAGTTTGTTTTTTTAAATGACTATATTTATCAAAATGCTCTAAAGCATTCATTGTAACACTCATTAATTCTAATAGAACAGCTACACGATCTTCAACATTTTCATAAGGAATAATACGTCCACGATCCATTAGAACAATACTTTGCATGAAACCATCAAAACCACTGGCTCTAAATTTACTGCTTCTTAAATAATTTTCTTTTACTATATCATCTGTTTCAACAGGTGTATTAGGTATTAATACAACTTTAGTACCAGGTTTAAACTCTCCTTTAGGATCTTTTAATACCTCACCTACGGCCTCATGAATTAATGACATAGGTAATTTTTTAGCTAATACCTTAGGATCTCTTTTTCCTTGATAATATCTTTCATCAGCAGCACATATAGATAAATATAATGGTTTAACTATTACTTTATCATCAGTAAGTTCTTCTTCAACAAAGTCGACACCTATTCTTTTAGGTGAATGTAATCGATAATGACAATTAATCATGATTTAAACCAACTTCCAATATGGCATTAGCTAATTTTAAATCATGCATAGTTGTAACTTTCATATTATATTCTTCACCACGTATGAAACCTACTTTTTTATCTTTAATAACAAACATCTTACATGCATCTGTTAAAATTTTCTTTTCATCATCTGTTAATGAATCATAAGTTTCAACTAATTCTTTAATTTTAAAAGTTTGTGGTGTTTGTCCTAAATATAAATAATCTCTTACAGGAATACTACTTAAAACCTTACCATCTGTTGATTCTACAATTGTATCCGCAGCAGGAATAATAGTATCAACAGCATCAAACTTTTTAGCAGCCTTAATATTATCCTCAATAATACGATAATCAACAAAAGGTCTAACAGCATCATGAGTTATAATAATATCTTTATCTGTTAATCCATAGTTATCTTCGATATAATGACAAGCATTCATAATTGTACCATTACGATCTGCTCCTCCTTCAATAACTACGATATGATCATCTTTACCAATATATTTTGCAACTAAATCATTCATATATCCCATCCAATCTTTTGGGCATCCAATAATTATTTTAGCTATTTCATTAGCTAATAAAAATTGTTCTAGTGTATGAATGATAATAGGTTTATTTCCTAACATTAAAAATTGTTTGGGCATATCTGTATTACCCATTCTTTTACCTACTCCACCAGCAAGTATTTCTGCATATATCATCTAATCAACTTCTTTCTAAATCCATTATATCAAAAATGAATTAAATAATAAAGTTATCAAAAAAAGATAAAATTTCTTTTATCTTTCTTCACTTTTAATAAGTTCTTCATATATACGTTCTCTTTGATTATTATCATTGTATAAAAAGAAGTTATTAGCTCTATCATAATATTTTTTTTCTGGCTTACCATCATTTTTTAATAACTTTTCCAAATTACTTATTAATTCATTAGCAGTTTTGGTAAATGGCCCAAAGCCATCTTCAAACTTTAAATCAAGTTCGCGATAATAATTAAATCCAGCTTTAAATAAATCATAATCAGGGAAAAAATATAAAATAGACCTTTTTAAATATACAAAATCGAATACATAACTTGAAAAGTCAGTAATAAAAACTTTATAATCAGATTCCTTAAAACTATTATCATTAATTTTAATACGACTATTATTAATATTAAATAACTTTTTGTATGGCTTAAATATTGGATGTAATTGGAAATTTAAGATATAATCATATTTTTCAAGTAATTCATTTAACTCTTTAGAATTTAAAAAAGCATTTACTTCATCATAAAAAGATGAATCTTTAAATATATCTATGGTAGGTTTCCATTCATTTTTTATTCTACCGATTAACCATGATCGCCATGAAGGAGCAAATAATATAACTTTTTTAGATTCATTATTTTGTGAAATAAAGTCATAACGTGGCATACCAGATAATATTAAATGTTCTAGAGTAAAGCCATAATTATTAATTAAATTTTCTTTTTCATAATTAGATGATATTACTTCTTTATCAATAAACAAACGATCAAAGTGATATTTATCTGGTGTGTGAGCATGTAATATACCATGTTGTAAATAAATTATTTCTGGTTGCTCAAAAAGATCATTATATTTTTTTAAAGAAGATTGGGTATATGGTTGACAGTTATAGTCTTCTGAGTAAGCAGTTATAATCTTACTAGCTATAGTATAATATAGTTTATGTTTTAAAGATTTAAAACGAATTACTTTTCTTCTATTCTTAAAACTAAATAATTTGTTTATATCCTCTTTAGTATTAGCGCTTACATAATACCTTTTAACACCATCTTTTTTATTTATATCATGAATAAATTGATAATAGGCATTATCTTTTTCAACACCCTTACAATCATAATATAACCATGTATTTTTATGTTTAAAAAATTTAAATAATAATATTATTTTACGAAAAATATATCTTTTAATATCATTATAAAAATAATAATTATTAATAATTCTTCTATTATATATTTTTTCTTTCAATCGATAATTAGTAATTAAAATACTTTTTCTATCACGTGTAAGTTCATATTTTTTATGATATTTAAATATAACATTACGACCAATATCAGAACCAAATGGGCATATACTTGTTTTAACCCAAAATTCACAATTAATTATTTTTTCATCAATACAAACTTCAAAATTAAATCCTTTTGTTTCATCCGTATTAATTATTGTTTCAAACATAAATGCATTACCTATTTTATTACTAGAATTAATATAAGAATAAGATGATTCTCGTAGCGCTACTTCTTTCTTCTTGTTTGATTCATAGGCATCTACTAAAAATAGCTGTGGTTTAGATGTATAACTAAAAATAGGATCATATATATAACCAATTAATTTAATACACTTTTCCTCTATTTTCATCTTTAAAATATTTAACTTTAACTTATTAGTAGAATAGATTATTTTATCATTATTTGCTACTGCAAAAAGATTATTATCTAAAGATATAATGAAATGATTATTAGTCTTCATGTTTATAAAAAAATATTTATAATCATTAGGTATTCCAGGATGATTCAAAATAACATCATCAGATACTTGATTCAATAATTTTTGTAAGCGAATAATTTGCTTATCGTATTCTTCTCCCTCATATTGATAAGGAAATAATTTATTTTGACTCATCTTCCATGATAAATCATGCATAAACATTGCTTGTAAATAAGAACAAGGATTTCTTAAAAATTCTTTTTCCCAAAAAGCAATGGATTTATCCCAAACATAATAGGCATGAAATTTTGAATGAACTACACTACTTTCATGCTGCAAATAATAATATGTACCCTTGGTAATATAACCTATTTTCATTTTTCTATTAATAACATCTAAAGCATATTTTTGATCTTCTTGTCTAAAGCCAGGAGTCTCATCAAAATAAATTCTATCCTTACCTAAATTTTTTACGCAATGATTAATAGTTGTTATACATGCATAAATATATTTATTTAAATCATATATACCATCATGATTTAAATATTGGTATCGATAGTGTAACTTCTTACTTAATTTACCATTGGTAACAGGTATTATCTTGTAAGCTAATAAATCAATTTCATCATAATGTTTATCAAAGAACTCAACTAAACTTCCAACTGTATCCTTACTAATCGTATCATCAGGATCTAAGCACATTATATACTTACCTTGAGCAATTTTAATTCCATTATTTCGTGTTTTTGATAATCCTTGATTTTCTTGATTAATAACAACTATGTTATCATACTTATCTGCATATTCTTCTAAAATATTTAAACTATCATCAGAAGAACCATCATTAATAGCAATTATTTCTATCTTATTTAAATCTGTATCTTGGTTAATAATTGAATTCAAACATTCTCTTAAATATTTACCCATATTGTATATTGGGATAATTACTGACATATTGTATTTAAATTTCTGCATTTTATATCACCCTCTACTATATGTTTTTTTGCTTATATTCTTCATTACGACTAAATTCATTATATCAAAAATGAAATAAAATATAAAGCTATCAAAAAAAGATAAAATTTCTTTTATCTTTTAATAACTTTCTTAATAAATAAAACAATACGATGACACACTGTATCATTATTCATATCGATATATTCGTTTCTAAACTTATGTATTCTTGTTAAATCATAATTATCATGTTCTATGGCTTCAATAATATCCTTAGAATTAGTACTTATAAATCCAGGTAGTTCTTTTTTAAAATCTGTATAAAAATCTCTTTTATTAACATATTCATCATAATCATAAGTATAAAAGAATAATGGTTTATTAAGTAAAGAAGCTTCATATACAATAGCTGAATAATCAGTAATTATATAGTTTCCTGCAATCATCATATCTTGTGATGAAAACTTTTTATCCCATATAACACGTTCATCATAATTACTTAAATTAGTTAAAGGATGTAATTTAATAATTAAATTATATTTTTTATAATCAATAGAATCAATTAATTCTTGTATTTTTTCTTCTTTTTCTTCTGGCCTAAAAGTAGGAACATAAACTATATTCTTCTTCTTTTTCATTATAGGATAAGTATTTTTTATCCTTTTATTAACTTCTTCTTTATAATTAGAATCTGTTAATAAGTCTACTATAGGTAATGGCATTACTACCATACTATCTATATCATAACCAAATGCTTCAGCAAAATGTGGTGCTGAACTCTCACTACTGGCAAAAATATAATTATATCCTTTATGCATACGCATAACTTTATTTATTTTCTTTTTCTTTTCAATAGTCATTTCTTTATCAAAAGCAGATGTTGAACTATTTGTTTCTTCAATACTATATCCAAACTTTTTAAGACATCCCATAGCATGCCACATTTGAATAACAACTAACTTTTTCTTATGCTTTAATAAACTAATAGGTATACAATAACTATCTAAAATAACACATTTAGAAGTAGCTATATGATACATTTGTTTAAACATATGAAAAACATAACTTATCTTATTTTTAATACCAGGCTTTAACTTTTTAGTTAAAATAACAACTTGATAATCAGTACATTTATTTATTTCCTTTTTTAATAACTTAAAATCTGTCGTAATCTTATCTGATTGTCTACTAATCATAGTAATTTTATTTTTCGTTGGAAATAATTTAATAAAGAAATAAATAATATTTAAAAACACTATAGCTAGCTTTAATATTAGTAACATCATTTTTCATCACCTAATATTGAATCAACAACTCTTTTAGTTGCCTTACCATCACATGCTGAACAAAAGTAATCTTTAAATTCTTTTATTTTTTTTGTATCAACTTTCTTAACTCTTAAAGCCTCTATTAACTCATCCATATTAGTAGCTTTAATACCATAATTATATTTATCAAAATCATAGAAGAAATCACGATGCGCTATATAATCATCATAATCAGGTGTAAAGAAAATAACAGGTCTTTCAAATAAACTATATTCAAAGATAACAGATGAATAATCAGTAATTAAAACATCGGTAATAAATAACAAATCATTAATTTCTCTTTCACTACTTAAATCAAGATAAAAATCATCTTTTGTAAAATCATATTCAGGACGATTCTTAATAAAAGGATGTAATTTAAAAATACAAACATAATCTTTGTTATATTCTTTTTTTATTCTTTTTAGATCAATCCAATTAAAATCATAATAAGCACTTCCTTGCCCTACTCCTCTAAATGTAGGAGCAAACAAAATAACTTTCTTATTTTTTAATTTTGGATATTTTTTATATAATGATTTTTTAATATTCTTAGCATATTCTTCATCAAAAAAGATATCTGTTCTTGGTATACCCCAAGCATGTACTTTATCTATACTTATACCAAACGCTTTAGCATAATCTTTTCTAATTGATTCACTACTAACTATAGTATCAGTATAATTACGATGCGTTAAAGTTAATCCTTTAGGACCTCCTGGTTTTCCCATACGAGCATACCCTACTGTTTTATATGCTCCCATGGCATGCCATAACTGAACAATACGTTTGTTTTTTCTAAAATGAACAGGATATATAGCAGGATAAAAGTCATCTACAAAGATATATTTGCATTTAGCAAAATAATATAAAAGTCTAAAAATATCTTTAATATTTCTTTTCTTTTTCAAAGATTTTTTAAAAATGCCAATGATTTTATACTTATTTCTTTTGACTAACTCATCACGTACAAAAGCAAAATTACCTGAAAAATCATTTCGCGAATCAGATAAAAACAAAACATACTTATCGTTAGTTCTAACAAACAACTGAACAATAGGATACATTATAACATAAAAACCCATTCTTATGGTTTGAAGAATAATTCTTACATGATCTTTTTTATACATTTATTCACCAACTATTTCTACAATAAAGCGACTAGCTTGAACATATTTTTCACACATACCACCAAAAGGCAATACTTCCTTATATTTTTTATTTGTAATCACTTTTTGACAACTTAATATTAAAAGTTTATATTTAATTCCTTTAGCGTTACTAATAAAGATTTTATTAGTATCTTTATCTTTACGATACATTTCATATATAAGAGAATCTTTATCACCAAAGTATACAACTTTATGATAATATTTAAACATAAAGAAACTTAAAAAATTAATAATATAAAAATTAAGGTTCTTTGACCAAACAAAACGATTAGTAAATTTTCTTAAAAGTTTATTTTTAAATTTAATACCATTCTTAATTTTCATATTGTATTTATTTATTACTTTATTTTTAGAACACCAATCTTCTGGTAGAGTATTTAATTTTACTCTTTCATCATTAACTAATAAATAAAAACTTATTTTTTTTATTCTTGTTAAATCAAGGTTTAAAACATATTCTCTTTCATAATATTTAAAAGCATCAATGGTATATGATAAAGGTATTTCTCTTTCAATAACCTGTTTATCTTTATAGTAAAACTTTGCCATTAATCTAACATTATCATAATAATATAAAGCTGTATCTACTCTTCCATATAATTTTAATTTATCATTATTTAATTCATAAGAATAAATATAATTATTAGATGTTATTTCGTCTATTACAACTTTATCATTACATAATAAAGAATAACTATCATCATTCTTTTTAACAACACATTTTTGCCTTGATAAAGATATTAAATTAAGTAACATTCTTTCTTTTAAATATTCCTTATATAAAGAAAAATCTATATTAGATAGTCTATTAGTTACGGATTCTAAATATTTATCAATTTTATTTTTTTTCAAATCATAAGGATATAAGCAATCCTCATTAATACGCCAACGTAAATTATTGATTACAACGCTTTGAACATAAGGATGATTATTATACTTTCTTAAATATTCATCATGAAAGGAATAGACACCTTCAAAATCAAAATTTTCTTTACGAGCTGTAATACTACTAGCATGTTGTCGATAAAAGTATTTAGCAGATGCTACATAACCTAATTTTTTCTTATTCATTAAAATTTTTGTATTAAATTGTTCATCTTCAGAATAGAATTGATTAGTATCAAAGGCATATTCTTTATTATTTTTAATACATACATTGATTGTAGCTTGAACTAGTAAATAGTTATCATTTAAATCATATATATGATTTGAATTATCAAAATCTTTTTTATAACGAGAGTGCATCTTCTTACGTCCATTAGGATAGAATAATATCATAGGATAAGTAACCATATCTATTTCATCATAATGTTTATCAAAAAATTTAATAATATCTTCAATCGCATTTTTAGATAAATAATCATCAGGATCCAAAAACAGTAAATATTTACCATGCGATTTTTGAATTCCTAAGTTTCTAGTTTTACTTACGCCTTCGTTTTCTTTATCTATAACAATAACATTTTTGTCATCATACTTTTTTAAAACATCCAAAGTGTTATCTTTCGAACCATCATTAATTAATAATATTTCCATCTTATTATAATCATAAGTTTGTTCTCTTAATGATTTCATTGTCTCATCTACAAACTTACTGCAATTATAACACGGAATAATAATAGATATATCATATGCAAATTTCATATTATTAATCACACTCCTTTTCTCATTATAACATTTGACTTTAAGATGTGCAAACTAGTTAAGTATTATAACTTTTAAAAATTTATTTTTAATATAATTTAATAATTTCAATATATAAGGCAAAATCCATAATTCAAAGATAGCAAATAATATTGTTAAAACAATATTTAATATTACAACATACCAGATATTAATTATATCAGCTAGTTTAAGATAACTTAGTATTCTTTGAAAAATAAAAGTATTTAAGAATATTGGAAGTGAAAGTTTTTCAAGATAATAAAATATTTTATTATTACACTTTTCAAAGAAAAGTGTATTTTCACTGAAACCAATAATTACTCCTATCAAAATTAGCAGGATATATATACCATCTAGACTACGTTTATCCCATAAGGAATTCGCAATTATTACAAATCCAAAACAACCTATTTGAATTAATGATAACATCAATAACCCTATCTTTGAAAATTTAATTGTTTTAAGTTTTTCACATAGTTCATAAGCAACAACACCTAAAAGTAGTTCCATAATAGCTCTTAGCATTCCTACGTAAGCAAAACCATACCAATAATAATATGATCTTAAATAATATCTTCCATTAATCGGATGAAGTAAGAAACCTAGAATAAAGATAGCGATAATGGGTGCCCATAAACAAGAAAAATTCTTTTTATATTTTTTTAAAAGAGGATAAATGATACTCATACCAAGAATTAAACCAGATAAATACCAAAAAGCTGATACAAACGATGGTTCACTCGTACCTGCCATTTGAATAAGACTAATCGAATAAAGAGTTTGAAGCCAATAAGTTAAACCATGAGATGTAAAAATAATATCGATAAGAACATATATAAAATAAGCAAATAATAAATATGGTAGGAATGATTTAATTTTCTTAAATATATATTGTAAGGTAGCTTGATATAAAGTTCTCTTATCTTTATGTAAATCTTCTTGGTAAACCTTTTTAGCTAATAAATAGCCTGAAACAATAAAGAAAAATTCAACACCAATAGAAGCCGCTGCAAACAATTTACTATTATAACCATACAAATAGGTACAATGATGAGTAAGTATTAGTAACGCAAATATAAACTTCCAAATACTAATATTTCCATTATGTCTTTTTTCTTCTTTCTTTTTCATCCCCATACCTCCTGCTCTTTATTTTTTTCTAGTAAAAACGAAAAATTTACTTAAAATGTAATTACCTACTATAACAATTAATTGAGCAAATAAACTCCAAATAATTATAAAAATATTGCTATTTAATTTAAGTAAAGTAACAAAAAACCACATTATAAATGATTCCATAAGTAAAGTTACAATTCTAGAACTAAAAAAAAGGAATATTTCTTTTATGATTTTATTTTCTTTACTCTTAAAAACAAAAATTTTATTAGTTATATAGGCAAATAAAACCGATATAATCCAAGAAGTAACAACAGCAATTTGAAGTTCTAAAGCTTCTTTAGGATTTAAAATGGTAAATAATAATAAATATTTAACTAATAAAGAAATAATAGTTGTACAAACTCCTACAATTAAATATCTAATTACTTCTTCATTTTTTTGATAAACTTTTTTAATTAAATTCATTTTTTTCTTCCCTTTTAATTTAATTCTTTTTCAATAATATATCTAGGTCTTCTTTTGGTTTCAGTATATATCTTTCCAATATATTCACCAATCACACCTAAAGATAATAATTGTATTCCTCCTACTAACCAAATAGAAGATACAATAAACGTCCATCCATCAATAGTATTACCTGTTACTTTAACAAAAAGACAATAAGCCAACATACCTAAACTTACTAAAAACATCATAAGTCCAACAAAAGTAATCATAGTTAAAGGTTTAATACTAAAAGATGTAATACATTCAATAGCGAGCTTAATCATTTTCTTTAAAGAATATTTTGTTTTACCTGCCACTCTTTTTTGTCTTTCATAATAAGCAATAGAAGTCTTAAATCCTAACTGGGGAACTATACCTCTTAAGAATAAATTAACCTCTGTATACTCTTCTAATGCCTCAATAGTTCTTCTACTCATCAAACGGCATTCAGCATGATTATAAACTATATCTATACCCATAAGATGCATTAATTTATAAAAAGATAAGGCAGGAAACTTTTTAAAAAAGGAATCTTTTTTACGTGAACTACGAACACCATAAACAATGTCTGAACCATCCATATTTTGTTTTAACATATCATCTATAACACTTATATCATCTTGTAAATCAACATCCATTGTAATTGCAATATCACTATGTTCTTTAGCAAAATGTAAACCTGCTAATAATGCATTCTGTTGCCCTGCATTATGAGCTAATTTAAGCCCTATAAACATTTTATCATCATCGTGTAACTTTTCAATAAGATTCCATGTCTTATCTTTAGATCCATCATCAACAAATAATACTTTACTATCTTTAGATATCTTCTTATCTAAAATTAAAGTATGCATTTTTTCTTTAAAGACTTGAGCTGATACATCAATAGTATCTTCCTCATTATAACAAGGAATAACTAAATATAATGTTTTAATAGATATTTGCTTTTTCATTATTCCTAATCACTCACTTTCCCTATACAAATATTATAATAGATTTATCATAGTAAATTCAATAAAAAAAGTTCTTTTTAAGAACTTTATTTATCTTTCTTTTTACGATTAGGTAATAATATATCAGTCTTTAAAGCAAATATAATTAAAGCAAATAACAATATACCATAGATAATATATCCTAACACAGCATTAACTAAGACATAAATAACTGATGCTGTAGCAAATAAGAAAGTAATTAGATATAAAGTTAAAACAGTTCCAACATGACTAAATCCTCTTTTTAAAAACTGATGATGAATATGTGATTTATCAGGTTTAGAAATACTTTCTCCTTTAAGTTTTCTTCTTACAATAGCAAATAAAGTATCAAATATAGGAACACTAAGTATTAATAAAGGAATAATTAAAGAAGACATCATAACATTCTTATATCCTAACATAGTAATTACAGAAATAATAAATCCTAAAAACATTGATCCTGAATCACCAATAAATATAGAAGCTGGATGAAAATTATGTAATAAAAATCCTATACAACATCCTAACATAATAAATGTTAAAGTAAATGATAAATCTGTTTGAAAACGACAAGCAGCTACAATACCTATAGCTAAAAAGAAGATAGCAGATATACCACTAGATAATCCATCTAAACCATCAATTAAATTCATACAATTAATACATCCTAAGATAAAGAAAATAGTTAATGGATAAGCAAATATTCCAAAATTAAGATAGATACCAAAAGCACTAATATCTTTTATTATTAATCCTCCATATAAAACCACTACTAAAGCAGCACCTAATTGGCCTATAAATTTCGTAAGAGGTTTTAAAGGTTTGATATCATCAATAACACCTGTAATAATAATTAAGAAACTACCTATTAATATAGAATTCATAATAGGTGTTGCTTCTCCAAATAGCATATATCCTACTAAGAATCCGATATAAACCCCTAATCCTCCTAAACGGGGAATAGGCACTTTATGAACTTTACGTTCATCAGGTTTATCTAAAGCATCAACATGAATAGCTATTTTCTTAATAAAAGGCATTATAAGCGCTACAACTAAGAAAGGTACTAAAATTAATTCCATAATCTTAATTAATATTTCTTTTTCCATAAATACACTTCTTTCACTAACTATATGATAGCATATTTTTAAAAGCAATACTATATTTATAACTTAAAATATTGTATAATGAGTATGGTGATAATATGAATGATAAGAAAAATGATTTAATATCCAAAATATGTTTATTTGTTCTTATAATTAGTTATTTTATCTATTTTATTTATAGTTATATTACTACTGATTATGATTTCAATAATAAAGTAAATCTATTTAAATTAATTTTATTTTTTGTTGCGTTATTAGGACTTGGTCTCACAATCGTAACTAATAAAAGTATATCATTATTTTTTAATATCTTTGACTTCATCATCATCTTATTTTTAATAGGACTAACTATTATGGATTTTATACCTAAAGAAGAAAAAGAAGAACCTAAAGAAACACCTAAAGAAGTTGCAATAAAAAGAAGTATTACTTGTTCTTATGATAATACCAAAATAGATGTTACATATACTAATAATAATATTAATAATATTATATATACTTATACTTATCCATTAGGACAAGAAGATAAATTAAATAACGAAGTATTAGCTTTTAATGAAAAATATCAAGATACAGAAGCTATATATGGTGAGATAAATATTAATGATGATATAACTCTTACTTATACATATAATATTGATGATATAGATATTAATAAATATAAAGATATTATTGATAATAAACTCTTATATTATGATAAGTTACATGATGAAGAGTTATATCAAATGACATGTGTTAAAGCAAAATAAAAAAAAATTAGAAAATTTTCTAATTTTTTTATTGTCCACTCATAGGCGCTAATAAATCATTAATATCCTTTTTAGGTGATAAATCAGGATTATTCATTCCTAATTCCATACCTGCTCCTGTTGTTTCCTGAGGTTCAGCAGCACTTAACATAGCTTGATTATTACTAGCTATATAAGGTTTTGGTCCCTCAAATATAGCATCATCAGTAGCTTCATTACGTGGTTCATCCATCATATTAAAGAAACGACTTGTACTAGTTGTTTGTTCAACCGTTTGTACATCAGGAGGTTGATTAATATAATCTTGATCAAAGAATATTCCCATATTACTAGTTTCTTGAGGTTGTGGTGCAGGTTCATTACTACTAAGTAAAGTATTAACATCAGTAGTTGTATCACCTGACATCATATTAGCAAAAATATTTAAATTATTATTATCTTCACTAGTATCATTACCTTCATCAAAATTAATAGGTTGATTAGCATATGGATTATATTGTATTTCTCCTCCTTGTTCTTCTTGTTTTTCAACTAAAGAAGGAGCCATACGAGGAGTTGTATTAATAATACTACTAGCTGTAGGTGTAGCATTCTCTAAAAATTTATCTTCTTTATTTTTAGGATCTGTAGGATCATCTACATAAGTTAAGATAATCTCTGTAGCTAAATCTAATTTTTCTTGTTCTGTTTCGGTTAAAGCATTAGTATTTAATAAACTACGATAATTCGTAAGTTCACATTCTATTTCTCCTCTAGTTTTCTTAACGTTAGTTTCAATAACATTAAATGATGAATCATAATCTTTACCTACTTTATATATGGAAAAATGACAATTATAATTAGTATTAATAATATTTAAACAAGTAGGCAAATATTTTCTTATATCGTCACGAAATTTAACGTTTAACTCTCTTACTCTAACATCTTTATCAGATACATTAGATTCATTTAATTCACGTAATTTATCAAAAAATTTTTGACGTTCTTCTTTAAATAATTCTATATCAGTAAACATATCATCATAAGTCTACAGGGTAGACTCCCCTTTCTATCTCATCTTTAATAAAAGCTTTAAAGCTATCTAAATCATCAGCATAAGTAATACCCTTCCATACTGCATCAGTATCAATAACTTCACAAGTTATATCATGCGTTTTAGTATGTTCAAACACTTGCATAGGAAGATATATTTCTTCTTTAGTTAAATCCTCTGTTTGTAAAAATTTAATTAAATCCTGTTCTAAATAATTAAAAATGTTAGGATAAAAAACAAATAAATTAACTGCAGCTTTGCCATCTTTTGGAACAATAAATTTAGGCTTTCCAGATAAAGGTTCAGCAACTAACTCATCATTAATTAATTCTACTTTAGATTCAGTAATACTTACTAATTGATTACCCTCAGTAGTAATAACTCCCCTTTTAACAAAGCCATGCTCACTTAAAGTATTAATTACTTTGTAACCAATTAAGGCATAATTATGATCATCAGTGTTATTTTTAATAAATTCACTAGCTTTGGCATATGCATCATAGCCATAGAAATCATCAGCATTGATAACTAAGAATGGCTCAGTTACAGTATCTTTACAACAGTATATAGCATGAGCTGTTCCAAGAGGTTTAGCTCCTCTTTCTTCAGGTATCTTTATATCAATAGGTAATGTATCATTACTTTGAAATACATATTCTACATCAATCTTATTTTCTACTCTTTTACCTATTGTTGTTCTAAATAATTCATAGTTTTCTTCTTTAATTATAAAGACAACTTTATTAAATCCTGCTTTTATAGCATCATATATTGAATAATCAATAATAAATTCCCCATTTGGACCAACAGGTGTAATTTGTTTTAATCCTCCAAAACGGCTTCCCAATCCTGCCGCTAATATAACTAATGTCACTTTATTCCTCCTAACATTACTAAAGGTTTTAACTTTGTATGATCTTTTTCATATGTATGATAAAGCGCTAAAATATTTTCTTCATTATCCATAAAAACAATATAGTCTTTACCATATGTATTCTCTATAATTTTACCATTTAATATATCTTTTTTCAATAGCTCATCAGTTAGGATACAAGGATAATCAGCTAATACTTCTTTTAAGGATAACATATCACTTAATCTTAAATCATCAATTTTTTTACATTGATCTATGGATATATTACCTAATTTAGTTCTTCTTAAGGAACTCATAATACCACAAGTTCCTAATTTTAAAGCAATATCATGAACTAAAGACCGAATATAAGTACCCTTACTTACTAAGACTTTTATCTTAAAAATAATTTGATTATTTTCTCTTTTTATAGGACTAATTAAATCTAAGTTATAAATAGATACTAATCTTTTAGGTAAATCAACTTTTATACCTTCTCTTGCATATTCATATAATTTTTTACCATTTACTTTAACAGCCGAATAAATAGGAACTTCTTGATTATATTCACCAATAAAAGATTTTAAAGTATTAATTATTTCATCATCACTAACATTAGGTCTTTCTCTTTTTAAGACATTACCTGTAATATCATAAGTATCGGTATCTATTCCTAAAGTAATTTCTGCTTCATACTCTTTTGTCTTACTTGTTAATATATCTACTAGTTTTGTAGCTTTACCAACACATACCATTAAAACACCTGTTGCCATAGGATCAAGCGTACCTGTATGCCCTACTTTACTAGTTTCTACTTTCTTAACAATCTCATTAACAACATCACGACTTGTACAGTCCATGTCTTTATCAATTAAGAAAACTCCATTCATATTATCACCATAATAAAATTATAACATACCTTATCAATAAAAAACTACTTCTTTTGAAGTAGTTAATTATTAATTTAAAGCAGTACCACATTCACCACAGAACTTAGCTCCATCTTGGGCTTCAGCTCCACAGTTAGGACACTTTTTAACTTCTGGTACCTCTTCTTCTACTTTTGTACCACAGTTAGCACAGAACTTACCAGTTACAACACTTCCACAATTAGTACAATGTTTTTCATTAGCTGGAGCAGTTTCTGTAGCAGCTGCTGGAGCTGGTGTAGCAGGAGTAGTGGCAGCAGCAGGAGTTGTATATGCTAATGGAGATTGTCCTCCCATCATATTACCTGCAGCCATATTCATCATTCCTAATCCCATAAATCCTGTAGCAGCACCATTTTCGTTACTAGCAGCATTTTCCATAGCATTAGCTGTAGCAGTAACCATACGTCCTGCAGCATTTTCTTGAACACTATAGAATCTAGAATCAGCAAATTTTTCAATTCTTTCAGCTGATTTATCATCAGGTACTGGAGTATCTAAAGCAACAGATACAACTTCCATACCCCTTAAATTACGCCATTTTTCATCTAAGGCATCATTCATGTAATTAGCAATTCTCTCTTGTTCAACAGTAAGAGCGCTATATTTAATACCATCAGCAGCACATCTACCTAGTGCTCCTGCAATACTTTGTAAGAATTCAGCATCAGCTTGTTCCATTAATTGTTCTTTTGTGAATACAGAAGTAACATTTCCTACAACATTTTGGAAGAAAACTAATGGATTAGTAATCTTAAATGTATATTGTCCATGGTATTTAATTCTAATATCATGATAAATTGGATCATCATAAGGAATTGGAGATGATGAACCAAATTTATTATCCATAATTTCCTTAACATTTACATAATAAATAGCTTGTTCCTTTGCAGGTGTACCATTATATGTAAATCTTTGAGCAAATTCAACAAAAGGTTGTCCAAATTGTCCAGCAAAGAATGATGGAGATGATGAAGCATCAAATGTATAAATTCCATCTTCAGCAGTAGCATCTAATATTTTTCCTGAGTCAAAAATAATAGCTACTTGTCCTGGATTAACTTGAATTCTACTTTTAGCAGAAATTTGTCCAGATTTAGTTGTTTTCTTAACAACTAAAGTATTATTATCCATGCTATCACATGTAATATAATCCTCCCATTGATCTTGGAGAGTTGATTTTGCAGCATCAATTGCAGCTTTAATTAATCCCATTAAAATAACCTTCTTTCTTAATACTCTTCATAATTACTAAATGTCCAAGCTTTTAAATTTATTTCTTTAATTGCAGTACCACAATACTCACAGTATTTATGACCCAGGCCTTTAATTACTGCACCACAGTTTGGACAATTAGTAACTATTACTTTTTCATAATCTTTAAATAAAGATTCATTATATATATAAATAAACTTACAAGCATACCTTGTTTGTTTTTTATATCTATCATCAATAACAACATTTCCATTATTTGTTTTCTTATAATAATATTCTAAAGTTGTACTAATGGTTACTGTCGCAACTCCTTGTTCTTTAGTATAATCTTTAATAGCAAACTCATGAAATATTATATCACGATATTCAACATCAATACCATTATTACGATAATCATTTATTAAACTATTAAGACTTTCTTTTAATAAAGGTACTTTATTTAATCCACTTGTATCTTTATTAGTTATACTTTCAAATATTGTACGTAAACTACTTTCCGTCATATTATATATTTGATTTTCATTAAATTCAGGAAAATCTCTTATAATATTTGGTAAAAGTAATTCGGTCATACCAGATGCACTACGATGTCTTGTACTATCTTCTTCTTTGATTTGATGCATCTGTCTTGTAATATTTTTGATACTTACATCATTAATACCCACAGCACGAGCTGATGCTTTTATTTTTGACCATATTATTAAGGCTATAATTCCAAGGAATAAAATTATACCAATAACAACACCTAGAAAGATAATTAATGCATTCATCATTATTTATCAAACCTATATCCACAAACAACACACGAAGGTTGTCCTTCTTTTACAACAAATCCACAATTTGGACATACAGAAATTTTTTCTTGTTTCTTTGGTTGTTCTTCTTTCTTTACCTCCTGTAAGGCCTCACTAGCTGTAGGTCTAAGAGCTCCTTGCGTAGAACCAAATATAGCCATTGGATCAGCTACCAACGTAGGATCAGTAGGCATTGCTACAGGAATAGGTTCTTCTTTAGGTAATGTATATTTAGTTTCTTCATTAACAATAAATTTAGAATTAGCTGGAGGCTTTTCAGCACTCATAGCAGCACGATCTTCAGCGTTTTCTCTTAACAATGGTTCATTATTTACAAACTCATTATTATTCATTAAGGTATTTGTAACTTGTGGTGTAGGAACAACTTCTTGATTAGTCATATTACTACTAGAACTAAATGGATTCATTTGCGTAGCAGGATCAAGAGTTGGTTCTACAACACTACTTTGTATAGTATTACTAGGTCCCATAATATCATTATAATCAATTGGCTTTTCATTCATACTATTTTTAACAGCATTTCCAACAGGTAAAGCATCAGGCTCTACTATATCAATACTAACTAAATCTTCTTTACTTACTTCAGGTATTGGAGGAGCTGCTTGAACTTCAGGCTCTTCCACCTTTTCTTCTATTACTTCAAAGCTAGGAGGTGCTGCCATCTGTAAAGTATTAAATGACTCTTGTGATGACATAACTGATACACCAGGTGTACTATCAACCATATTTGATACATCAGCTATTTCTTGTACAGGAGCTACCACATCATTACTTGGAGTAACACCCATATTCATATCAGGAACTGGTGCTACTGGCATTTCTGAAGCAGCTACCATATTCATATTTGGAACTGGTGCTACTGGCATTTCTGAAGCAGCTACCATATTCATATCAGGAACTGGTGTCATTGGTACTTCTGGAACAGTACTTACTTCAGGTACACTTTGTGGCATAACTTGAGGCATTGGCACTTCTGGAGTAACACCCATATTCATATCAGGAGCTGGTGCCATTGATACTTCTGGAACAGTACTTACTTCAGGTACACTTTGTGGTACTGCCTGAGGCATTGGTACTTCTGGAGTAACACCCATATTCATATTTGGAGCTGGTGCCATTGGTACATCTGGCACTGCATTTACTTCAGGTACACTTTGTGGCATAACTTGAGGCATTGCTACTTCTGGAGTAGCTACCATATTCATATCAGGAACTGGTGCCATTGGTACTTCTGGAACAGTACTTACTTCAGATACACTTTGTGGCATTTCATTATTAATATTATCTGTCATCATACCTGTTTGATTTTGATTAACTACTGGATCACCAATAACATTAGGAATAACAGGTGTAAAAGGAACAGGAAAATCTTGATTAACATTTTCTGGCATTGTATTTAAATCTTGATTCATCTCTAACTCACCTTCTAAATCAATATTTTGTTCATGATTATCTTCTGACTCTTTTTTATTATACAAATCATTATAATTATATGTTAAATCTGCTACTTCATTATTTTCTTCTTTTTTAATTTGCTTAATAGTCTTATTAGATAAATAAAGTTTTTTATCGATATATTCATTAATATCTATGGCTGAAACATCTTCGTCAATTTCAATTTCATATTCTGGTATATCAACAACAACTTCTTTATTATCTTCTATAATAACCTTTTTTTCACCTATTAATTTAGCTGATTCAGAATACTTTTGATAAACTAAATCCTTCTTAGCTAGTATAGGTAAAAAGATAAAAGGTAATAAGCATAAGCCAATACGGAATAATAATGATTGTTTAAAGACTTTTCCTACACGCCAACCCATTAATAAGCTCATAGCAAATATACCAATATAATTAATATAAGGTATAAATATTAAGATAATCATCCAAGTTGGAAGAGATACTAATTTCAAAAAACTAATGATATTATAAATTGGAGCTATAGCCTTTTTCTTATCTATTCCAACCTTTCCATATATAAAGTATAAAGAAGTGGAAACAATAATATAAAAAATCAGTGCTAACGCTATGACAATAATAATATTTTCATCAATGAGTCTAAGAAAACTAACTACATAACTAGTCACATTACCATCCCACTATTCTACACTATACATAGTTTACCATAAATTTATCTTGAATTCAATAAAAAACATGTTTAATTATAAACATGTTCTTGCATTTTATTTATCTAATTTTATATGTAGTTCTTTTAATTGACTTTCAGAAACCGTATTTGGAGCTTCACTCATTAAACATGAAGCTGAAGCTGTTTTAGGAAATGCGATAACATCACGAATATTATCTGTTTCCGTTAATAGCATAACAAGACGATCTAACCCAAAAGCCATTCCTCCATGTGGTGGTGTTCCATATTTTAAAGCATCAACAAAGAATCCAAACTTTTCACGTATTTCTTCATCAGATAAGCCTAAAGCTTCAAATACTTTAGATTGTACTTCTTGATTATGAATTCTTATGCTTCCTCCTCCTGCTTCATATCCATTAATAACGATATCATAAGCTTTAGAATAACAATTAGCTTTATCATCAATTAATTTATCAACATCGCTATCTTTAGGAGCAGTAAATGGATGATGGCATGATACATATCTTCCCTCTTCTTCACTATATTCAAAAGTTGGAAAGTCTGTAACCCATAATAACTTATAATCACCTTTTTTAATTAAATCTAAGTCACGACCTAATTTACATCTTAAAGCACCTAAGCTTACTTTAACTATATTATATTTACCACAAATAATTAATACTAAATCATCTTTACTAAGATTTAACTTATCTTTTAAAGAATTTATTTCCTTATCATTTAGTCCTTTAGCAATACTACCTGTTAATTCTTCTTCAACTTTTAAATAAGCTAAACCTGAAGCCTTGTATGTTTTAACATATTCTGTTAGTTTATCTAATTCTTTACGAGAATATTTAGAAGCGCATCCTTTAGCAACTAAACAATTAACAATACCTCCATTATCAATAACATCTTTAATAAAAGATAACGATGTATTATTAAATATTTCTGTTATATCCATAATAGGCATTTCAAATCTTAAATCAGGTTTATCACTTCCATAAGTATCCATAGCTTCTTTATATGGCATACGACGAAGTGGTAATTCTATATCAATATTTTTAATCTCTTTAAATATATGGGCAACTAATCCTTCACCAATAGTCATTACATCATTTTCATCAACATAACTAGCTTCTATATCTATTTGTGTAAATTCAGGTTGACGATCAGCTCTTAAATCTTCATCACGGAAACATTTAGCAATTTGGAAATATTTTTCTAATCCTCCAACCATTAATAATTGTTTAAATATCTGAGGTGATTGAGGTAATGCATAAAATTTACCTTCATTAACTCTTGATGGTACAAGATAATCTCTTGCTCCTTCAGGAGTTGATTTACATAAAACAGGTGTTTCTACTTCAATAAATCCAATACTATCTAAATAATTTCGAGTAGCCATAGTTATTTTATGCCTAATTTTTAAATTATTTTGTAAGCTATTACGTCTTAAATCTAAATAACGATATTTTAATCTAGTATCTTCTAAGGCTGTCGTATCATCACTAATAGTAAAAGGTACCTCTAAAGATGTATTTAATAAAGTTAATTCTTTAACAATTATTTCAATTTCTCCAGTTGCTAATTTATCATTTTTACTTTCTCTTTCAGATACTGTTCCTATTACTTTAATAACATATTCATTACGCAATTCTTCCGCTATAGTATAAGCATTATCCTCAGGTCTAATAACTAATTGAACAATGCCACTTCGATCACGTAAATCAATAAATATTAATCCTCCAAGATTTCTTTTTTTACTAACAAATCCATATAATTCTACTTCTTCTCCAACATTCTTTATGGATAAAGAATTATTTTCTATCTTCTTCATTTTATTCCTCCACTATTTATTGAATCACCAACATCTATATTTTACATCAGTAATTTTATAAAGTCTAGAAAAAAAGAATCTATATTATAGATTCTTCTATATTATAGATTCTTATTCTTTATTGCCATTTAGTTGTTCATTAAATATTTCTAATAGTTTATTTAAAAGTTCTTCATCTTCAACTTCATATAACCCATCAGCTTGATCAAAAGCACAAAACATAAATTTACTATAATCATCTGGGCACATTAAATAAACATAATTAATACCATCTAGCATTGTTGTAGCAACTGCTACATATTTTACATCATCTTCTAATGTAAGTATTTCCCCTTGTTCAATCATATTATCCTCCTAACCACGATGCATGCCGTGTCCATGTTCATCTTCAGCTTTTTCAGTAGCAGAATCAGCATACTCATCGTCTTCACTTCTTTTGCGTTTTTCCTTTTTTGACTCTTTTGCTTTTTTTTCTCTTTTCTTGACATTTGGTTTTTTAAATAAATGTGTCGCTTTAGCTAAAACTAAGGCTGCTGTTCCTGCAGCAATGATACCTGGTGGCGTTAAGCCTGCCATAGTAAGTGGTAATACAGCTCCTGCAGCTGTAATTGTAGTTGCTACTACTTTTCCCGCAATTGCTGAGCCTAAAGATGCTTTTTCACGTGATTTTATAATATGTTTTTTACCAAAATTATATCCTGCACGAACTAATTTTGTAGCAGCAAAAGATGCAGCACCAATAACAACCATACCTAAAGCACTAGGTGAAAAGACTGTTGTAGCTAAAAGTAATGTAGCAGATCCCGCTATAACTGTATCTTTTACTTGTCTCAAGGCAAATTTTGTTTTAGGTGTTTCTCTAAATTTAATAGCGATTTTTTTCCCTAAACCAGGTTTTTTAGGTTTAGTACTTTCTTCACTATCTTCTCTTTCTAATTCTTCTTCATCTTCTAAATCATCACTTGTATGTGTTACGAAATTACTATACCAAGACATATTCATATCCTCCTAATATACTTATAACATATTTTTTAAATAAGATAAAGCATTTTAACAAAATTTAGAGGTAAGGCTGTCAATTTGAACAACTTCTTGCTCCCCTGTAACCATATTTTTTAAAGTTACAACTTTATTACTTACTTCATCAGAACCTATAACAATAACATATGGTACACCTAATTTATCAGCATATTTCATTTTTTGTTTCATACCTTTAGTACCATAGTATACATCAGCTTTAAGTCCTTTATCTCTTAATCTGTTAGCAACCTCTAGAACATAATCCATATTTTCTTCATCTAAAGGTACGATTAAAGTATCAATTAAACTTTTTTTAGTAGTAGATATTATTCCTTCTTCTTTTAGTTGGGAAAATAATCTTGTTAATCCAATAGATATTCCAATTCCTGGTAGTTTTTGATCAGTATAATAGCCCGTTAAATTCTCATATCTTCCTCCAGAACATATACTTCCTAGTTTGGGATATTCTTTTAAATTAGTTTCATAGACTGTGCCTGTATAATAGTCTAATCCACGTGCAATAGTTAAATCAATAGTGTATGCATCTTTATCTAAACCAAAAGAACTAATTAATTTAATTACTTCTTCTAATTCATTAACACCTTCTAAATAAGTTTCATCATTAATACCATTATTTTTTAAAGACTTAATAATTTCTTCATTACTACCTTTAATACGAATAAATGATAGTATTGTTTCTATTTTTTGAGCATCTATATGCATATCAGTTAATTCTTCTTTAACATTATCTTCACCTATTTTATCTATTTTATCAATAATACGTAGAATTTCTGTTGCTTCATCAGTTAAGTCTAATGATTTAAAGAAGCCATTTAAAACTTTACGATTATTAATTCGAATAATAAAAGGTCCAAAATCTAATTCTTTAAATATAGCATATATAATAGCAGGTATTTCAGCATCATAAACTAATGGTAAATTTTCATTACCAATTACATCAATATCACATTGATAAAATTCTCTAAAACGTCCTTTTTGAGGCCTTTCTCCTCTAAAAACTTTACCAATTTGATATCTTTTAAATGGAAAAGTTAAATAAGGATATCGTTGCGCAACATAACGTGCTAAAGGAACCGTTAAATCAAAACGTAATGATAAATCATTATCGCCTTTATTAAAACGATATATTTGTTTTTCTGTTTCTCCTCCTGCTTTGGCTAATAATATTTCCGAATATTCAATTACAGGAGTATCTAAAGGTAAAAAGCCAAATTTTTCATAGACACTTCTTATTTTATCTACCATACTATTAAATAAAATTTGATCTTCAGGTAATAATTCCATAAAACCTGGTAATATCTTAGGTTGTACTTTATTTGCCATATACTATCATCTCCATATGCATAATAATATCATTTTTTCTTTATTTTTACAATAAAAAAGAAGTAACTTATGAAGTTGCTTCTTTCTTAGAATTCTCTTTTATCTTTTCAATTCCTGAACTAATATCAGCTTTATAAAATTTAAATAAAGATACAATAAATATTGCAAGTGGGAATGAGATTAAGACTCCCATTAGTCCAAAGATAATACCTCCAGCAAATAAAGCAAAGATAGTTACTAATGGATGCATTGAATTTGTTTTACCATATACATGAGGATTAATAACATAACTATCTAAACTAGATAATAAGAAGAAAACTATTAAAGTACGTATAAATAACGCAGGACTAATAATAAAGGCTGTAATAGCTGCAACTATGTTATTAGCAATACCTCCAAAGTAAGGTATAAAGTTAGCCATACCTGCTAAAAAGCCTAACATAATAGCATTAGGATGTCCAATAATAGAATAAGCAATACCATATTCAAACATAGATATTATGACTACTTGGACAAGTCCTCCTAAGTAATTACGCATTTCAGTATCTAATACTTTAACAAAGCGATATGTTTTTTTACTTCTTCCTTTAAAGAATTTTTTAACAGCAGCTCTTATTTTATCCATATCAATTAAGAAATAAATAAATGCCGCAAAACCTATTAACAAGTTACCTAAGAAATTAATAGATGACGATACTAAATTAATAGCGCCATCAGATACATATTTGGTAAGGCCATTTAAAATATCTTGAAAAGATCCATTAATCGTTTCTTGAATACTACTGATATTAATATTAAAGTCATGGGTAGATAATTCAGTAATAAAAGTATTAATACTTTCAAATAAAGTTGATATTTGTGATACACAAGTTTTACTTACTAAATAGCCTGTAAAACCAAATACTAATACTAAACCTATAATGACAATAGCTACCGATATTCCTTTAGGTATCCCTTTATTACGTAATTTCAAAACTAAAGGATGAATTGCATAAGCAACAGCAAATCCGATGATAAATGGCATAACTATCGCAATAATCTTATTAAATATTCCTATCCATAAATGACCTGTATGATACATTAGATAAACGATTAAAGCAAGAATACCTAAATTAACTAATTTATAATCAATACTATCTTTTTTTAACATATTATTCCTCACTTTCTAACCAAATTGTTATTGGTCCATCATTATTTATATTAACTAACATATCAGCACCAAAAATACCTGTTTCAACCTCAATATTATATTCTCTTAATTCATTATTAAAGTCATCATATAACTTGGTAGCTAATTCCCCTTTCATGGCTTTAATATAACTAGGTCTATTGCCTTTAGTAGCATCTCCATATAAAGTAAATTGGGATATGGATAAGATTTTACCTCCAACATCTAAAATAGATTTATTCATCACACCATTTTCATCATCAAATATTCTTAAGTTAACTACTTTACGAGCTAGATACTTAATATTATTTATATTATCACCATCAGTAAATCCTACCAATAGGACTAATCCTTTATCAATTTTACCATTTACTTTACCATCAATTGTTACTTTTGATTCTTTACTTCTTTGTACTAAAACACGCATTATTTTATAATCCTTTCAACATTTACAACACCACTAATAGAATAAATATCATTGATAAATTTATCTAAGCGTTCAACATTATCAACAAGTAAATTAATATCAAACATATATCTACCTGATGTATTAATTGTATTAATACTTTGAATTGTTATATCACTATTAGATGTTTTATTAATAATATTAATTAGTAAATTTTGATTTTCATTAGCTGTAATTAAAATATTAGTAGCGTATTTTTTACCTATTTCTGTATTCCATTTAACATCAATAATACGTTCTTCTAATTCAGCTATATTAGGACATGTCGTACGGTGAACGTTGATACCATGTCCCTTACTTATATATCCAACAATATCATCACCTGGTATCGGTTTACAACAAGATGCTACATTAATTTTAATATTATCGATATTATCAACAACGATATCTCCTTTAACAATAACACTTTTCTCATCATTATTAATGACACGATCTAAAACCATTTCTTGTTTTGATTTAGCATCGTTATATATCGTATTAATAACTTGAGTAGGTGTTATTTTGCCATTACCAATATTAATATGTAAATCAGTCATATCATTGAATTTTAATTCATCTAATATTTTTTCAATATTATCATTACTATAAAATTCGGCATATGGTATCTTACGTTTCTTTACCTCTTTTTGGAGCATTTCTGTTCCCTTTTTAAGATTTTCTTCCTTATCAATCTTATTAAAGAAACTTTTTATTTTATTCTTAGCTTGCGCTGTAAAAGCCATATCTATCCATTCACGAGAAGGCCCTGATGAATTCTTATTAGTATTTATCTTAATAATATCCCCATCATTTAATTGATAATCTAATGATACAATATTACCATTTACTAAAGCTCCAACCATGGTATCTCCTACACCACTATGTACGCGATAAGCAAAGTCAATAGGAGTTGATCCTTGAGGAAGCTCAATAACATCTCCTTTAGGTGTAAAGACGTATATTGTATTACTTAAGACTTCTTCTTGAACATTATGGACAAATAACTCATCATTTTTTTCTTCTTTTAATTCCATTATTTCTCTAAAGAATTGAAGTTTTTGTTCCATAGCACTCTGCATACTAGCTTTAACATTACTTCCATGCTCTTTATAAGACCAGTGGGATGCGATACCATGTTCAGCTACTTGATCCATTTCATAAGTACGTATTTGAATTTCAAATAAGTAACCTTCTAAGCCAAAAACCGTTGTATGTAATGATTGATACATATTTGTTTTAGGCATCGCAATATAGTCTTTAAATCTTTTAGGTATAGGACGATATTTTGAATGAATAATACCTAAACATTGATAACATTCTTCAACAGAATCAACAAATACTCTTAAGGCAAGCAAATCATAAATATCACTAAAACGTTTACCTTTATCAAGTTTCTTATAAATACTATAAATACTTTTAGCTCGACCTTTAATCTCATGCTTAATATTATGAGCATTAAGTAATTCTGATACTTTTTCCATCATTTCATTGACAATACGATCTCTTTCTTTACGTGTTTGATTTAATTTCTCAACAATGGAAAAATAAACATCAGGTTTTAAATATCGAAGTGATAAATCTTCTAATTCACTTTTTATTTTATTCATACCTAAGCGATGCGCAATAGGTGTTAAAATATCTAATGTTTCTTTAGCATTCTCTTTTTGTGACTTTTCAGATAATATCCATAAGGTACGCATATTATGTAAACGATCAGCAAGTTTTAAAATTAAAATACGTACATCTTCACATAATCCAACTAAAATCTTACGATGATTAGCAATTACAGCTTCATTATCACAAGTAAATTTTAACTTATTAATTTTGGTTACCCCATTAACAAGACTAGCTATTTCTTTACCAAACTTATCTATTAATTCTTCTTCTGTTACATCACAATCTTCGATTGTATCATGTAATAAAGCTGCACATAAAGTACTAGAATCAGCATTTATCTCAGCTAAGATATAAGCTACATTTAAAGGGTGTGTTATATAATCTTCACCTGTTAATCTCTTCTGTCCAAAATGCTTTTCATAAGCAAATAAATAAGCACTAGATAGTTGTTTTAATTCTTTTTCATCAGTTATATATGTATTAACTTTTTCATATAATTCATCAAAAGTTATATTAGGATTATCCTTTCGCATAATATCACACTCTATTCATATTTATTAATTATACAATCAAATTATATCACGTATTCAAACTCTATAGCAAACATTTTTCTTACTTTATTTTCTATTTTAGATATGTTATACTTTATCAAGAAGTAGGTGCTAAAAAATGGAAAAAATAAAATACTTAATGAAAAGAATATTCAATATGAACTATAAATTATTTTTTACAGTTATTAATCGTATTCATAAGAAGACAGGTAAAAATCGTTTATATTTATTTTTTGATATTATTATATGTGGATTAAAATATCAAGCAGGATACTTAGACTATGAATTATTTGAAATGTATACTTTAAATCATAATCAAAGAAAAACGATTTTAACAAGAGGCATCAATAATCATTTTGTCAAAAAATATAATGATCCTTCATTTACTCCTATTTTCTTAAATAAAGATTGTTTTAATGAGAAATTTAAAGACTTCATTAAAAGAGATTGGATGATTATTGATGGGAATAATGAAGAAGAATTTAATAAATTTGTTAAAAATAAAAAAGAAATTATTGTTAAACCAACTAATGGAACCCATGGTGATGGTATAAGAAAAATCAAACCTAATAAAAATACTTATCAAGAATTACTGAATAATAAAACAACATTAGTTGAAGAAGTAATTGAACAAGTACCAGAAATGAATAAATTAAATCCTAGTAGTGTTAATACCATAAGAGTTATAACTTTAAATGATCACAATGATATTCATGTTGTTGTAGCTTATTTACGTATTGGTAATAATCGAGTTGTTGATAATTTTAATGGTGGAGGTATGGTAGTCCCTATCGATGTAACAGACGCTACTATAAAATATCCTGCTGTTGATAAAGCCCGTAATGTTTATCCTAAACATCCTACTACTAATACAAGTATTGTTGGTTTTAAAATACCGATGTTTGATGAAGTAAAAAAACTTGTAACTGAAGCAAGCAAAATAGTACCTGAAGTAAGATATATAGGTTGGGATGTCGCTTTATCTACGAAAGGGCCTTGCTTAATTGAAGGAAATGACTTTCCAGGACATGATATCTATCAACTTCCAGAACATCGTACTAATGGTATTGGTGTTCTTCCCCAATTTCAAAAATATTTAAAATAAAAAAGGAATTAGCAATTAATTCCTTTTATTTTTAACTCTTCAACTTCATCCTTATCATCAACTTCATACCATTTTTTCTTTTCTTCTTTACCAACATGTTTCTTTTCTAATAACATCCAAATATAAGGAGCAATAAAGATTGATGAATAAGTACCTGCTACTAAACCAATTAATAAAGCATAATTGAAGGTATTAATTTCATGAGATCCTAATATTAATAAACATACTACAGGAATAATCGTTGTAATAGATGTAACAATACTACGAACGACAGTACCTTTAACACTCATATTAACTAATTCTTTTAATTCTTTATATGTATTAATCTTACCATGGAAAACATTTTTACGATTTTCACGAATATGATCAAAGATAACAATTGTATCATTAATTGAATATCCAATAATTGATAAAATAGCAGCAATAAAGATTGATGATACTTCTAATTTGAAGATTGTAAATAATACAACAACAATTAAAGCATCATGTAGTAAAGTAATAATAGCTGATATACCATATCTTAAAGTAAAACGTAAAGATACATAAATGATAATACCAATAGCAGCATAAATAAGAGCCATAATTGCATTACGAACTAATGCTTTCTTAACTTCAGGTGACACAGAACCAATACTAGCTGTCGCCTTTTTATAATGCTCACTAAAATATTTTTCTATTTTTTCATTATCTTTACTTTCTAAAGTATTATTTAAAGTAGCATACACTTGATTATCTTCTAAAGCATCAATATTTTCTACTTCATATCCTAGTTCTTTTAATTCTTTAGATATTACTTTAGTATCTAATTTATCTTCAGCTATTAAAGTAATACTAGATCCTCCTTTAAAATCAATACTTAAGTTTAAGCCATTAAAGTATAAGTAAATCATACCTCCACATATAATTAATAAGCTTAACATCGCAAATTTAAAGTTATGTTTAACATAATTAAGCTTTGTAACATATGGTTTATTATCTAATGATTTTAAACCTATAAAAGCTTTAGGGTGATCTTCAAACATATTACTATTAACAAACTTTCTTAATAAGAAACGTACAAGATAAACCATAACTAACATTGTAACAGCAATACTAATAATCAACATTGTGGCGAAACCTTTAACACTACTTTCACCAAAGATAAATAAGATAACAGCCGCAATTAAAGTTGTTATATTAGCATCAATAATAGATACTAATGATCCTTTATTACCTTGTTTAAAGGCATGATCTAAATTATTTTTATCGCGTAATTCATCTTTAATTCTTTCAAAACTTAAGACAGTTGCATCTACTGCCATACCAATACCAATAACAACAGCGGCAATAGATGGAAGAGTAAGTCTTCCTCCAACTAAGTTAAAAACCATAAAGATTAACATTGTATATGTAATAATACCAATAGAAGCAATAAAGCCACTAAAACGATAAATATAAATCATATATAAGATAATTAATGTTACAGCAATAATACCAGCAATAAAAGTATTACGTAAGGCATCATCACCAAATGAAGCATCAACTGTTTTACTAGATAATTCTACTAATTTTGTATCTAAACTACCAGAATTAATTAAATCAGCTAAACTTTTAGCTTCATCATAACTAAAGTCACCTGTAATCATAATATCTGATGTTGTAAGAGGATTAATTATTTGCGCAGCTGAAATACATTTACTATCTCCTAGTGCTCCACATTTTCCCTCTTCATATTTATCTACTTCTGGATCAAAATCTAACCAAGTTACCATAATAGGATTATCAGATTTACGAATCTTTTCTGTTTCTTCATAGAACTTATCTGTATCTTTAACCTCTAATGATATAATGTACTGACCTGGAACATCAGGATTATTTTGTACTCTAGCTCGATTAGGCTTTAATACATCAGCAGTCATAACTTCTTTATTATCAGTAGTAGCAAAAGAAAGTCTTGCCATACTACTTAATGTTTGTTTAGCCTCTTCTTTATCAGTTACACCTGCAAGTTGAATACGAATATTCTTATCTTCTATTGTTATTTCAGGCTCACTAACACCTAAGATATCAATACGCTTTAAAATAGTACGATAAGTACTTTCTACAGCGCTCTTATCAGCAGCACTTCCATCAGGATTTTCAACACGATATAGTATTTCAAATCCTCCTTGTAAGTCTAATCCAAATTTTGTATTGGTAAGCATTGGATATAATAAACTACCTGATATTATTAAAATAATTAAGGAAATAACTAACGCTACCGAAAACTTCTTACGAATAGCTTTCTTTTTACTTTTATCACGTTTATCTTTTTTTGATAAAGTAACTACATCTTCTTTTTTTGTTTCTTCAACTTCTTTTTTTACTGATGTCTTTTTCTTACTTTTTACTTCTTTAGTTGAAGTATTTACTTTAACATCACTTTTTGTTGTTTTTTTACTCATAAGTACCCTCCTCTAATATTCATTATGACGACTTATAGCTTCATTATCAGCAGACATAATATCATCTACCATTTGATATAAATGTCCATCAGTCTTATTATGCCATTTAGTCTCTAAAAGATATTGCCATATATCTTTTTTTGTTATACCTAAATAATCATTTCTTCTTAAGTTAATTTCTTTAACTTCTAAAGCAGGTAATAAAAAGTCATATACTTCATCAATATCTTTATTTTTTAAATCCATAGACTATTCCCTCAACTTTTCACATACACTATTATATATCAAATAACTTTATTTTTAAAGGAGAATAATGAAAAAAAGCAAATTTATTAAATCTAGTATCATTCTAATTATTGGAGGATTTTGTACTAAAATACTAGGAATGTTAATTAAAATTATCCTAACAAGACAAATAGGTACCCAAGGAATAGGCTTATATTCCCTTTTAAGTCCCACTTTTGGATTATTAATATCCATAAGTGGTATGGGACTTACTACCTCTTTAAATGTCTTAATAGCATCTAATAAATACAATAATAAAAACTTAATCTTTTATTCTTTACTTCTTTCTTTAACTATAGACTTTATCTTAATTATTTTACTAATACTCTTTGGACATGTAATTGCACATAACTTACTAAAAAATAGTATATTTTATTATCCTATTATATCGATGGGATTTATCCTACCATTTATAACAATTTCAAATATATTTAGAAGTTATTATTTCGCTAAAGAAAGAATGTATCCTCATGTCATAAGTAATGTTTTAGAAGATTTAATTAAATTATTATTAATTATCTTCTTTACTAAATACTTTTTAGATAGTTTTGAAAAAACACTAACTTTTATTCTTTTAACTAATATCTTCTGTGAATCATCTTCAATTATTATCTTTCTTACTTGTTTTCCCAAATTTAATATTACGAAAGATGACTTAAAATTAAATATTCATAATTTAAAAGCTATCTTTAATATATCTATACCTACTGTTATATCAAGATTAATAGGATCAATATCTTACTTTTTTGAACCTATTATTTTAACAACAATATTACTTAAACTAGGATATAATAATAACTATATAATTACTGAATATGGTATTATTAATGGATATGTCTTACCTATTATTTTATTACCTTCATTTTTTACTAATGCCATATCTCAAGCTTTAATACCTAATATAAGTTCTAATTATGCGAAAGGTAATATAAAAGAAGTAAAAAGAAAATTAAATCAAGCATTATTTATTGCTTTAATACTAGGAATAACATTTACATCTCTTTTCTTTTTCTCAGGTTCTTTTCTATTAAAAGTATTATATAAAACTAATCAAGGCTATAACTATTTATTAATTTTATTACCCATCTTTATCTTTCACTATTTAGAACAGCCTTTACTAAGTACCTTACAAGCTATGAATAAAGCTAAAATAAATCTTAAAATATCTATAGTTAATATGTTAATTAGAACCTTAGGATTAATATTCTTTACTTCTTTAAATATAGGCATATATAGTTTAATAATTGTATTATCTATAAATATCATTTTTACATGTTTTTATTCATACCTTATTATTAATAAACAAATAAAATGTCAAAAAAAGTAAAAAAGCTTTAATAATCTTAGATAATATTATATAATGATATTAGTAAGATAGAGGTGTTTTATGGAATATAGAGAAAGAGAAACATTTGAAGATACTTATCAAAGAGTTTCTGAAGAAGAACGCATACGTTTAAGAAAGCTTAATCAAGCTCGTTTAAGAAGAAAAGAAAGACTTCGTATTCAAAGAAGAAATAGATTTATCGCTATTGCAGCAGCATCAGTTATATCAATAGGCGCTATTACAGGATTATTTAGTCATGGTAAAGAACCATTTAATCCTGTTATGCCTGAGGGATATCAACAAGTATATGCATCATATCAAGTAGAACGTGGAGATACGATATATGATATTGCTAAAGAATATTATGATGCTGAACTCTATGATTCATATTATGAAAGTTTTAATGATTATGTAGATGATATTAAGGAATTAAATAACGCTAAAGGAGGACATATAACTCCTTATCAAAGTTTACAAATACCTGCTTTAATTAACGAAGATAATATCTTTTTAACACAGATAAATGCTAAAAGAGCTGAATTAGAACAACTGCCTGAATGGGTTGAATATGTTGTTGAACCAGGCGATTCAATTTTAGGATTAGCCTATTTAGGAGCAGGTAATACCAACGAAGCCTACGCAATAAAAGATCAAATCATGAGAAAAAATAACTTAAGTAATTCTTTCTTACGTGATGGAACAACAATCTATATTGTAAATCCTGAACGTGGAAAACTAAAAGTCGAAATTGAACAATTAAAAGAAAAATTAGAAGAATCATTAAAGTTAGGCTATCATCAAAGTGAAGATACAGAAACAAAAGTATATTAAAAAAGAAGAAAATTATTTTTCTTCTTTTATTTTGCTTTCTACATTAATATTTTTTTTAGAATGGGAAAGCTTAATAGTTAATATGATAAGAAAGATGAAAAGTAATCCTGAAGTACAACCTAAAATAATCGCTAAAGTCTGATATTTATCATTTGCTACTACTTTTTTTACTTCTGTAGCAACATATCTCTGTAACGTATTTTCTTTTTCATCAAACGTATACCAATCACTTTTACCCGTTTCAACATTCATGCCATATACTAAAGGATAATTTAATCCTTCTAAGATAACACCATCTAACTCTTCATTACCTATCGTTACTTTTTGGGTTTTATAATCATCAAAGGGAATATCATCTATCTTACTAGAATATAAAATTACCCCATTAAATTTAATTTCATTATATAATGTATAATTATTATCTTTATAAATATATAAATTAATATTACCATCACTATCTAGAAGACCTACTAAAGTAAAACCTGTAATCTCACTTTCATAACTAGGTACTTCTTCACCATCAATTGTAGTTATTGCTTCACTATAATTAGATGGAGCTGTCATGTTTTCTCTTTTTCTTACAATAGTATATGTCTTACCATCTACTTCTACTTCAATAGGATCTAATTCAGCTACAGTAACATTAATAACATAAGTTTTAGAATTACCATTTTCAGCTTCTACTTCAATAGATACTTTATTAACTCCTTCATTTAACTTTATAGTACCTCCACCATGTAAGGTAGCTTTACTATCATTTTTAGTAGCGTTTACTTTAATACTTCGAACATCATTAGGTACTGTTAAGCTATAACTAGTAGTATTCTTATCAAATTTAGGCGTTAATTCATATCCATCAACTGATAGACTCTTCAAAGTATTATCTTTAGAAAGAGAATTTTCATAATCAGTACGCGTTATAGCTTTTAATGAAACAGAATTAGAAGAAATCGTCATTTTTGATTCATTATAAGCATATACTTCTCCTCCACTTTGAATAGATAATTTAGTCGTTCCTGCTTTTTTTACTTTAAATTTCATCGTATAACTTTTAGATTTCGTTGTATTATTATAAACTGTATTAACAGCTTGATCACTACCCTCTAAATTAGATGATTGAAAGGTTAGATAAGCACTATCATATTTAACAACAAAATCCCAAGAACCTAATGCTTGACTTGAAGATAATGTTATCGTTGCTGTAACCGTATCACCTACTATATAGGTTGATTTATTAGTTTTAATTTTAATATTAGCTGTAGCTGCATAAACATTATTAATAAATAAAAAGGATATAAAGAACGTTATCGAAAAACTTATAATTTTAAATATCTTTTTCATATAAACCTCCTATTGTTGTACTATAAAAGCACTACCTAAAATATGTTTTTGAACTTTTAATAAATCTAAAGCATTTATATTACCATCTTTACTAACATCAGCTGCTTTATAATAAACACCTGTTAATTTATTAGTTCCTAAAATATGTTTTTGAACTCTTAATAAATCTAAAGCATTAATTTTACCATCACTATTAGTATCACCATATAAAACAACTGTATAGTTAATACTTTCATTTCCATTAGATATTGTTACAATATCACCTGTTACTACATTTCCTGATGTAATTTCTTTATCACTACGTTTAATAGTTACACTAGCTCTTGATTCAACTTTATTAATAACAGCTTTAATATTATCAACTGATGTTGTAAGTGTTAATCCTGTTAAATATTCACCATCAATATTGAATTTAGATTCTTCAATAATTTGTTTTAAAGGTTTAATATCACCTAATGCTTCATCACGAATAATTTTAATCGTATAATTTTTAACACTACCATTACCTGCTGTTACTTTAATAGTAGCCGTATTATCTCCTACTACTAAATTAGTTCCTCCACTAATAGCAACCTTAGAAGTACTAGCAATAGCTTTAGCTGTAAAAGTAACATTAGTAACACCATTAGCGACATGGAATTCATAAATAGTTACATCACCACTAAAGTTATTAACGTTTTTATTTCCAGTACCATCATTATATTGAAGAGTAGATAAATAATTATTAGGATTTCCTTGTGGAGGTAAACTAGTCGATTCAGGCATATGAGAATAAACAGGAATATAAAAAGTAAAATTAGAATCTAAAGCTTTACGATCATAATATGAATTAAATGATGTAATAGCTTCAGAGTATGGAGCCATAATATTTTGCATATATTGATGACTATATAGATCTGTATATTTAGAACCATCTCTTTTTATAGATTGAACATCCCATTTTTTAAAATAACTTGTATCTTGTCCTCTACTTATATATCCTTTAGATATCCAGGCAGCTCCTCCAATAATAGCTTTTTCTTCAGTCGTCCAAGGTAACTTATAAGAAGTATTAGAGCCATAACCTCCTGATTTATTTTCTCCTCCATTAGCATATACTAATCCTCTAATAGCTGACAAGCCATCACTACCACTAGTTGCTCCAATATTATAGAAATTATAAACAGCATGATTATAGGTAACACCATTATAAGTAAAAGCTTTTCCTGATACAGCACGTCCTGCTGTCGTACCTCCTCCTACTTCTTGCCTTGATAAAGAAGCTAAATAAATAGGATTTACTTTTTCTTGTTCTCCTGCTTTAATAAATAATTCTGCAAATTTACTTATATAAGAATTACCAAGTACTTCTTTAACTCCTTCTAAAGTATGAATATTAGGATCATATGATAATAATTCAAATTGGAAGATATACATTTCGGAAAAGAAATTACGTGGATCCATATAATAAGCTATTGTTTCTTTATTAGCAGCAAACCAAGTACTACCATCATAAGCTGTAAATTTATTCGTTTTCCAATTATAATTTGTTTCTTTAGTAGATAAATATCCTTGAGATGCTGTACTAGTTGATTGAATTAAACTTTTTTTACCAGAATCTTCCTTAGATACTGCTGTATTAAAATCTAAACCTGTATCAATACCTACAAAAGTCCAATTTGGATGTTTTTCTTTTAATATGGCTAATTTAGCCCAATAACTTTCAGGTAATTTATTATTTTTAAATTCTGTTTTTATTTCTTCTGATATACCATCCGTACTATCAATTCTACGTATATTAGCAGTACATACATATCCATTATATGTTTTATTTTTATAAGTATTAGATACATATGAGAATGTTGTTTTACATTCACTACCATTACCTTTAGTTGGAGCAGGAATAGGTGTTACATTAGTATGAACTGTTATCATATCTCCTGTATCTAACCATATTGGTCCTGCACTAGTAAAAGAAGTATTTTTATAAAAGCAATTTCCTGTTGCGCCTTTTGTTAAAGCACACTTATTATCTGAATAGAAAGTTGCTAAATAATCAGCACTTACATTTTTATAAAAAGTGAAAAAAGATACTATGAAAACAAAGATAAATATTATTTTCTTTTTAGTCATCTTAATCACCTACTCTCCTATATATTATATCAAAAAAAGAGTAAATAATAAAACTTACTTTACTCTTTTATACACTACTATACATTTACTTGCTATTTTTTTCCTTTTTATTTCTTCAAAATGATCAGTTTGAACAGGCTCAAATTCAAATTCACAAACTATTATTCCATTAATATTTAATAAATCATATTGATATATTTTATCTAAACAGTCATTAATAAGATTATCTTTGTATGGAGGATCTAATAAAATTAAATCAAATCTTGTTTTTTCCTTATTAAATTTATTTAAAGCGTCTTGATAATCACTATGGATTATTTTAACACCTTCCATATTAGCTGTATTAAGAGTTAATATTTTTATTACTGTTTTATTATTATCAACAAATATACATTCTTTACTACCATTAGATAATGCTTCGATACCTAAAGAGCCACTTCCCGCAAAAAGATCTAAGACTTTACTATTAGGTATATATTTTTGGATGCTAGCAAATAGTGATTCTTTTATGCGATCCATAGTTGGACGAGTACCATCAATATCGAATCCATTTAATTTTTTACCTTTATATTTACCACTAATAACACGCATAATATCACCAAAAAAATTATACCATATTACTAAATAAATTACTAATGATGTTAATTGTATCAACAACTTTATTTATTTTATCACTTGTTCTTAATTTATAATTAGTTTTCATTTCTTCCACAAATATTTTAAAGTCCTCAGGATGACGTATTAACCTTTTATACCATATATTATGTTCCCTTAAATATTTTATATATAAAGGATTTTCTTTTAATTTAAATTGAACTTCTAAAGGCATTAATCATCCAAATGTTGGTATAAAGGTTTAGTTTCATATTCTGGATTACTTGTTTTATTACTAGATGATAGATCACTTACCACACCTAGTACTCTTTGAATACTATTAATGGATTCTTGTAAAGCATCAAGATCAATACTTTTTAAATAACTCATAAAATCAATACTCCCTTTATTAGTTACTTTTTCTTCTTTTAGATAAGGTTTCCATATTTCTTCATTTTCACCATACATATCATACATTTCATAAAAAGATTGCCATGTCATTTCATTATTTTTAATATATTTAATTAAATGGGGATTATTACTAACAAATTTTTTAAACTCTTCTTTAGCCATAATATCACCTAACATATTATATGAAAAAAAATAGTTATTTTAACTATTTTTTAAATACATAATATCGATATCAACATTTCCTTTAATACCATCTACTTTTCCAACACTAGACATTTGCCAAAATAAATAGTCTTCTTGATAATTCGTTTTATTAGTATAATGCGCTAACCATTTAATTTGATTATTAGGTAAGAAAAGTTGTTCTAAATATAATTTACTACCATATAACATACCTTGATATCCATGAGCTTCTAAGGTATCAGTAAATACTTGAGACATATTAGTTAAAGTATAAAAACTTATATTATAGGTATTAAAGTGTGACCAATCTTCCCAATCAAAAGCAATAGGTAAATCTATATCATAACCTTTTATTTGATCAATAAGCCATAGAGCATCTTTTTTAGCAGATTCTTCACTATCAGCATAAGAATAAAAGTATAAACCAACTAATAAACCATGAGCTTTAGCTTCTTCAATATTACGTTTAAATTTACTATCAACAAAGTATTCACCATTAGTGCCTCTTGTACTTCCAACACGAATAATAACAAATTCTATTCCTGCATCTTTTACTTTTTGATAATCAATATCGCCTTGCCATGATGAAACATCAATACCTATTCTGGTATTTTCTGTTTTATAATTTTTTATGACATCTTGAATTAATAGTTTAGGTTTAGAACTGCTTGAGCTACTACCTTTACTTTCATATACTTTTAAAGTAATAGGTTCTTCTTTAATATTACCACTTTTATCAATAGCTTTAAAAACAACAGGATAATTACCTACTTTATTTAAATCATAATCCCCTTCTATATAACAATTAGGATTAGGATCAGTATCATCACCACATAATATTTTTTTATAGAAATCTTTACTACTACCTTTTTTAACACTATAACTATTACTTACCCAAATAACAGGAGGTGTATTATCTACTACTTCAATATTATAACTATAAGGTATTTCTATATCATTACTAGTTTTAAACTTAAAATTAATCGTTTGTTTACCTAATTTAGTTGTATCGATATCATAATCATCAATTATTTCTCCATCGATAGATTCGATATTATCTGACACTTTACTCTTACTATTAAAAGATACTTTAATTTCTTTATTAACGATTAAAGATTCTTTTGCTTCTTCGATTTCTTTTTGCTTCTTATTTTTTTGATATAAAAAATAAATTGTAAGAAGTAAAATAACTAATATAACGATACTACTAACAATAATTATTATTTTCTTTTTCATATTACTCCTTTATGGAATGTATTTTTTAGCTATCCATTCTGCTACTTTAATTCCATCGATACTAGCACTTGTTATACCTCCAGCATAACCTGCTCCTTCACCACAAGGGTATATCCCTTTAATATTAGATTCTCCATTATCATCACGAATAATCCTTATAGGTGATGAAGTACGACTTTCTATAGCAGCTATAATAGCGTCATCACAAGCATATCCTTTTATTTGATGATCAAATGATGTAATAGCTTCTTTTAAAGCATCATTAATATAATTAGGAAAAATAGTATTAAGATTCGTTAAAGAATAGTTTCCTTTAAAAATAGGCTTAATACTTCCTAAACTTGTTGATACTTGATTATTTTTATAATCTTTAAATAATTGTATAGGTATATTACCTTGTCCTAAAAGGTAAGCTTTTTCTTCTAATTCTCTTTGAAATTTCATACCATCTAAAGGATGATTTCCAAAGTCATTAGGGCTAACTGTTACAACAATAGCGCTATTCGCATTTTCTTCATCACGATTAGCATTACTCATCCCATTTATGGCAAGACGTCCTAATTCCGATGAAGCATTAACGACAAAGCCTCCAGGGCACATACAAAAACTATATACACCTCTATTATTACTAGCTTTATATGTTAATTTATAACTAGCTGCTCCTAATTTAGGATGATTTATACCATACTGATTTTTATTTATTAAACTTTGAGGGTGTTGAATTCTAATACCCATTGCGAAAGGTTTACCCTCCATATTAATATTATGATTATATAACATTTCAAAAGTATCACGAGCACTATGTCCAAGTGCTAAAACTAAGACATCTGTTTCTATCCAATCTTTATGATTTATTTCTATCTTTTTTATTTGGTTATCTACTACTTCAATATCTGTTAAACAAGTATTAAAGCGAAATTCTCCTCCTAAACGGATAATTTCTTCACGCATCTTTTTAACGATAACTCTAAGTTTATCCGTACCAATATGGGGTTTACTTTGATAAGCAATACAATTATCTGCTCCACATTTGATAAAAAAATCAAATACTTTTTTACGACGATAAGAAGTATCTTTTACTTGGGATACTAGTTTACCATCAGAGAATGTTCCTGCTCCTCCTTCACCAAACTGAACGTTTGATTCAGGATTAAGCTTACCTGTATTAAAGAAAGTTTCAACTGTTTGAATACGCTTACTAATTTCTTCTCCTCTTTCAATAATAAGAGGATGATAGCCATGAGAAGCAAGTAAATAAGCACATAGTAATCCTGCAGGACCTGATCCTACAATAATAGGTTGATGTTTTAATTTCGTGTTACCTTCAACCTGAAAAATATATTCTTCTTTAGGAGTTACGATTAAATCTTTATTCTTTTTTAGTAATTCATCTTCTTTATTAGTTTTTATATCAATAGTATAAACGAAATATAAGTTAGGCTTATGTCTAGCATCTAATGATTCACTATGAATATTTATCTTTAAGATATCTTCTTCTTTAATCTTTAACTTAGCTGCACATTTCTTTTTTAACAAACTTATATCTTCATTAATATTAAGCTTAATTTCTCTTAATCTAATCATGTTTACTCCTTATATCTAATGAAGCTAATATACCTGTAAGCCAAGCAAAGCCTAGATTATATCCTCCACATTCACCATCGACATCTAATAATTCACCTATAATATATAAATTAGTTTGATATAAAGATTCCATCGTATTTATATTTATTTCCTTAAGAGGAATACCTCCTGAACATACTTGAGCACTATCAAAGTCATTATAGCCTTGAACTACAAATCTAAAACTGGTTAAATCACGAATTAAATTATTCTTTTCTATATCACTAAGTTCATGATATTTTTTTTCATAATTAATTTTATTCTTTTTTAATATTAAATTGCTTAATTTATAATTTAAGATTCCATCTAATAATTCACTAATATTTAAATCTAACTTTTTATCTCTTTCATCTAAATACGCTTTAATATCATCTATCCAAGGTAAAAAGTTAATATTAATCCATACTTGATGTTCCTTTAAAGCTCTAATAGCTATACTACTTAATTGGTATGTAACTATGCCACTTATACCATAATCAGTTAATTGGATTTCTCCTACCTCTTCTTTTACAACTTTATTATCAATGACTAAAGATAATTTAGCGTCTGTTCTAATACCTTGCCATTCTTTTAAATAATGTTCACTACCTTTTAACTGAACTAAACTAGGTAAAGGTTTAAGAATATGATGATTAAATGATGAAGATATTTCATAACCTATACCATCTGATCCTGTCTTAGGGGCAGCTTTAGATCCTGAAGCTAAAACAACAATATCACTTTCATAAATACCTTTATTTGTTTCAATATAATATTTATCTTTATAAGTAATCTTACTTACTAAGACATCATTAATAATATTAACACCTACTCTTTTAGCTTCTCTAACTAAAGATTCTTGAATCGTAATAGCTTGATTAGTTATTGGATAATAATAATTGTTTTGTATTTTAGGAACAATTCCTATACTATCAAAGAAAGATAATATTTCTTTTTTATTTTCATCATTAATTATCTTACCTAATATATCTAAATTAGAACTATGGTAATGACTAGTAGTAAAATCTTCATTAAAATAATTACAGTGTCCATTACCTGTCATTAATATTTTTTTGCCACATTTATTATTTCTTTCTAATATTGTTACTTCGTTATTACTTGTTTTACTTTTAATAGCGCATACAAGTCCTGAAGCTCCTCCACCAATAATAAATACTTTCATGTCATCACCCATATCAATTATATATTAAAATGAAAAAAAATGAAATAAATTCATTTTCTTTGATAACTCTTAATTTTCATTGCTTGATCTAATGATGTAATATATTCATTATCGCGATTATAATCAATATAATCATCTATTTCTTGATAATAACAATTAGTATGTACAAGTAAGATAGGTATACCTAATCTTTGAGCAACGCTCATATCCCAAATTGTTATTTCATCATAACAATATAAATAATTAGGTTTAAATTTAGAATAACGCGCTAAAACATCAGGATCTAAAACAATATTAGATACTTCCTGATATAGTATTTCACTATATCTTCTTGTTTTACTAGTTAGGTCTTCTGCTGTATCAATATCACAAATTTTACACATACCAACACCAGATCTTCTAAAAGAAGAATATGAATCAGCATGATATACATGCGCAATACGATTTGGCTCTAAATGATTATAGCCAAAAGTAACATATTCATTAACCGATCTTAAAGCTTCTAATTTACGATCACTGGCTAAAGAAATAGATGACCCTATAGGAAATTCAATATCACTTAAAGGATCTTCAAGGAAAATACTAATTCTATCTTGCCATAAACCACTATCACGACTAGCTTCTGATCTCTTAATTGATGTTAAATGAATAAAAGCATAGAATGGTTCTCCCTTTAATTCATATATATCAATACCTAATTTTTGAGATAGTTCTTCATTATATAAATTAGAAGTATGACTAGGTTTAAATACTTCCCTATTCATATCTTCATATGATGTATCTTTAGCTAAACGATAATCTTCATAAAATAAGTAGGCATAATTAATACTAGGATCAAAACTATAATAGAAAGCTAATTGTTCTTCTAATGAGAGATTAGGAAAATTAAGTATTGTTTCATATCTTTGTAATCTTTCTTTTAAAGATGCATATTCTTCATCATTTAATTTTAAATCACTTTGTGATGCTCTTTTTAAAAACGCTAAAGCATTAGATAAGTTAGCTAAGAAGTTATAAGCGACATCTTTATAATAACGATCAATAAGTATTTCTTCAAATCTTTTAGTACTTGCTTTTAATAATATTTGATATAACTCTTCTTTACTTCCACCACTTGTTTGCCACATACGCATACTTGATTGAAAATTAACATTACTATCAATAGCTTGTACATCACTATTTGGATTCATATAATAATCGTAATATTCTTTTAATAAACCAAAGCAATTAGGAATAAGACTAACTTGTTCATCATAGTATTTTTCACGTGCTGCTTCTAAATGATCATCATAAAATAAATGATCATAAATTTCAGCACTTAAAGTAGGTTCTATTAAATAATAAGGTAATATATCACTTTCATTATATGTTCTTCCATTCTCTTCTAAATAAGTAATACATTGTTCTAAATGTAATAAACGACTACGACGAAAATTATTATAAGCATAATTCATAATCGAACAATCTAATAAACGATATTCATTAGGATCTTTAAGTGTTGCTATCTTCTTAATAAATTCTTTATTACTTGAAAAAACAGCAGGTAATATTAATCCCCTATTTATTAATTCTATAATCTTATTAGTAGGTAAATCAGCAAAATATTGATAGAAAGGTTCCTTACATATTAAAGTACTTATAACTTCATTAGCTAAATAAAGAAAAATATTTTCATTTTCACAAATATGATAAAAATTATAAATACCTATATATTTAATAACAGCTAATTGATTACGCGTATTTAAATGTACAATATATCCTACCTTTTCAGGATGCTTTTGCATAATATTTTGAAATAAACTAATAGCTTTTTCTTCATTCATCTGTTCAATAAAACTACTATAAATATGAAAATTATCTAAGATATAACTAGCTAAAGCTGAATCCTTTAAACTTTCAGCTATAGCTGGATTATCATTTAAAAAGATTGTTTGAATTAAAACAAACTTTCTAGGTGAATTATTAATTATATTTAAAGATTCACTATCTATAAAATGATTAAACTCTTCATTACTTAATCTTCTTAATAATTTACTAAGAGCTGATGTTGAACTATAATAAGTAATATTTTCAAATAAAAAGTTTTTTACTCTTAAATCATTAATAAAGGAAATTAAACGTTGATGACTCATACTACCTAGTATACGAAAGTTAGGCATCATCATAAAATCTAATAATTCATCATTAGATAAGTTATCCATTTGTTGTATTCCTGTTAAACGTAAACGTCTCATACAAGTCACCTTTCTAAAAAAACTACCAATAGTATATCATATGTCAAAGAAAAAAGTGATATTAATCACTTTTTATATCAAAATTATCAAGAAAATCATCTATTGTCATAATTCTCTCATCAATTGTTTCTAAAGATACTTCTTTATTCTCCTTTACTTCTTTAGGAATATCAGATATTACTTCACTAGGATTTTCTAGTTCTTTCTTTATAAAGGCATCTAATAAAGCTTGTTTTGTAAATTGTGATCCTGTACTATAACGATCAACAATTGGAAGCTCTGTAATCTTCATTTCTACAATCTCATCTTTTGTCTTATACATTAAATGATGATGATTATTTAAGATAAACGTTTTAAAGACATAATATGGATTAGTCTTAACATCTCTTATGACTAATACACCTTTACGAGCACGACTAGTCTGTTCAAATTCACTTAAACGTACTCTCTTACCTGTACCTTTAGATGTAATAACCGTTAACATATCTTCATCATGATATGTACAAGCACTAACAACAAAGTCATTCTTTAAAGAAATAGCTTTAACACCTGCACTACGTAAACCTGTAACAGGTATTTCAGAAGCCAAATATTTTAAACCATATCCATAATGGGAAGTAATAAAGACATTCTCTCCATTATTAAAGTCAACACTAACAACTTCATCATCAGCTTTTAACTTCATACAAGTAATAGGTTTCGTATAACGTTGAACTTTAAACTCAGATAATAATGTTTTCTTAACCATACCATTTTTACTAAATAACGTAATATATTTTTCTTCATCAAAATTAATGACAGGTAAACACTCCACAATACTTTCATCAGAACTTACCTTTATTATATTACTAACATGTTTACCTAAATCTTTCCATTTCATATCAGGAAGTTCATAAACAGGAAGATATAAATAATTACCTAGATTAGTAAATAGTAAAATAGTATCCATCGTATTAAGCGTATATAAACCTAATAGATAGTCTCCCTCTTTTAAATTTGTAATATCATCACTAGCCGAATAACTTCTTAGTGATACTCTTTTTACGTATCCCTCTTTAGTAACAGCAACTATACAATCTTCCTTAGGTATCATAGCTGTTGTATCGACTTTTATTTCAGTTATTTCATCTCGTATTTCTGTAATACGAGGCGTTGCATATTCATTTTTAATCTTACGTAATTCTTCCTTCATAACACCTTTTAAGCGTTCCTCACTAGCTAATATTTCTTCTAATCCTTTAATAATTAATAATAAATTATTACGTTCTTCTATTAAAGTATTAACATCCGTATTAGTTAAACGATATAATTGTAAATTAACAATAGCTTCAGCTTGAGCACTAGTAAATTCATATTCTTTAACTAAATTTTCAATAGCGTCAGCCTTATTTTTACTTTTACGAATAGTATGAATTACTTCATCTAATATATCTAAAGCTTTAATTAAACCTTCAACAATATGCATACGAGCTTTAGCATGTTCTAAATCAAAACGTGTTCTTCTTAAGATAACTTCTTTTTGATGTTTAATATATGCATCTAAAATATCCATAATACCAACTAACATTGGGCGACGGTTAACAATCGCAACCATATTATAAGTATAATTAATCTGTAACTCTGTATTTTTAAATAAATAATTTAAAATATTATCGATATTAGCAGATGGACGAATATCAAGAACAATACGTACAGCTTCTTCACGATCGGATTCATCACGTACTTCAATTATTCCATCAATCTTTTTATCATAAATTAAATCAGCTATTTTTTTAACCAGTAAAGCTTTATTAACTTCAAAAGGAATACTATGAAAAATAACTTGCTTTTTACTTTTTTCTTCGACGATATCATAACTAGCACGAACAACAATTCTTCCTTTACCTGTTGTTAAAGCTTCAACTATTTGTTTATGTCCTTCAACTATACCACCTGTTGGAAAATCAGGTCCTTTAATAATATCTAAAATGGTATCTAAACGACAATTAGGACTATCAATACGTTTAATTGTAGCTTCTATTACTTCTCCTAAATTATGGGGAGGAATTTCTGTTGCATATCCTGCACTAATACCTTTAGCACCATTAACAAGTAAATTAGGATATTTAGCAGGTAAAACCGTAGGTTCATATAAAGTATCATCAAAGTTAGGCGCCCATTCAATCGTATCTTTATCAATATCTTTTAATAGTTCCCCACTTATTTTAGATAGTCTTGCTTCTGTATAACGCATAGCAGCAGCTCCATCACCATCCATAGAACCATTATTACCATGCATATCAATATAACATTCATTTTGTTTCCACCATTGACTCATATGAACCATAGCTTCATATATACTTGAATCACCATGTGGGTGATAATGTCCCATAACATTACCAACAGCTGTTGCAGACTTTTTATGAGCTCGATCATATGTGTTATGATCTCTAAACATAGCATATAAGATACGTCTTTGAACAGGTTTTAAGCCATCACGAACATCTGGTATAGCACGATTCTGAATAATATCTTTAGCGTACTCTCCAAATCTTTCACCCATGATTTCTTCTAAAGTATAATCATAAATTTTTCCTAATACTTCTGCCGTTTCATCTTGTTTCTTTCTCATATTTCACTCCTAATTTATTTTATAATTATCCTCTAGAGAGAATTCAACATTTTCTTCTATCCAATCCTTTCTAGGATCAACTTTATCTCCCATTAAAACGGATACTCTCTTTTCAGCTAAAGCAGCATCATTAATACTTACTTTAATTAAACTACGTGTTTTAGGATCCATTGTTGTTTCCCATAATTGGGTAGCATCCATTTCTCCTAAACCTTTATATCTTTGGGTTTTAGTTGGCTTACCTTTATACTTCTCTAATAAAAACTTACGATCTTCTTCTGTCCAAGCATATTCTCCTTCTTTACCACATTCTATCTTATATAAAGGAGGCATCGCTATATATAAATGTCCTGTCTCAATTAATGGTTTCATATAACGATAGAAGAAAGTAAGTAATAAAATTTGAATATGTGATCCATCAACATCAGCATCAGTCATAATAATAACTTTATCATAATTACTATCTTCAATGTCAAAGTCACTACCTGCTCCTGCCCCTATCGCATGAATCATGGTATTTATTTCTTCATTCTTATATGCTTCATCTAGACTTGCCTTTTCTGTATTTAAAACTTTACCTCTTAAAGGTAAAATAGCTTGATACTTACGATCACGTCCTGTTTTCGCACTTCCTCCTGCTGAATCACCCTCAACTAAGAATAATTCATTAATTTTAGGATTACGTGTTTGGGCAGGCGTTAATTTACCACTAATAATACGTTCTTTTTTACCTTTATCTTTACCATTACGTGCTTCATCACGAGCTTTACGAGCTGCTTCACGTGCATTTTTACTCTTTACCATTTTTTCTAATATCTTTGTAGCTACTTCTTTATTTTCTTCAAGGAAGAATTGTAACTTTTCAGTTGTGATACTTTCCACAACAGTACGAGCACTAGGTGTACCTAATTTTGATTTTGTTTGTCCTTCAAATTGTAATAAAGATTCAGGAATTTTTAAACTTAAAATAGCTGTTAATCCCTCTCTTGTATCTGGTCCTTCAAAATTTTTATCTTTCGTTTTAAAATGTCCATTATTACGTGCATAATCATTAAATACTTTCGTTAAAGCTGTTTTAAATCCTACCTCATGAGATCCTCCATCAATTGTTTTAACATTATTAACGAATGATACAATATTATCATTATATGTATTGGTATATTGAAAAGCAACTTCAACTTCAATTTTATCTTTAACACCACTAAATTGTACTACCTTATGAAGAGGAGTCTTATCATCATTAATATATTCAACAAAAGATTCTAAACCATTATCATAATGAAATGTCTCTTGCTTTTTATCTTCTTCATCAATAACTTCTACTGTTAATCCTTTAAGTAAAAAAGCACTTTCTTGCATTCTTTCACATATTGTTGTAAAAGAAAAATTAGTTGTAGAGAATATTTCATCATCAGGCATAAATCTTACTTTAGTACCTGTTTTAGATGTTTTATCTAATCTTGTAAGTTTTTGATCTACTTTACCTCCATCTTTAAAAGAAATAAAGTATTCATAGCCATCTCTTTTAATTGTTACTTGCATCCATTTAGATAAGGCATTAACAACAGATGCACCTACACCATGTAGTCCTCCAGATACTGAGTAACCACTTGATTCAAATTTACCTCCAGCATGTAAAACAGTATAAATAACTTCAGGAGTATCTTTACCTGAGGCATGTTTACCTACAGGAACACCTCTTCCTTCATCTTCCACACTAACACTATGATCAGCATGAATAATTATTTTAATTCTATTTCCATAACCATTAATAACTTCATCTATAGAGTTATCAACAATCTCCCATACTAGATGATGTAAGCCTTTTTTATCTGTTGACCCAATATACATACCAGGTCTTTTTCTTACTGCTTCTAAGCCCTCTAATATCTTAATTGAAGATTCATCATATTTTGCCATATCATCACCTATATCATTATAACAAAAATAAAATTGGTTTTCAAATAAATTACCTAATTAAGGCTTATTTAATAAGAAAAAGAGTTATTTCGTTAACTCTTTTAATTCTGTTAAGATCGTTAAAGCCTCCATAGGTGTAATATTCATAGGATCTATCTCTTTAATTCTTTTCTCTACTTCTGATTCTTTATTATCAATTAAATCATCGATAGGTAATGCTTCTTGAATACGAATATCTCTTTTTTCTTCTTTCGACTCATATACTTTTAAAATAGATGAAGCACGATTAATTAATTTTTTAGGTAGGCTTGCTAAAGCAGCAACATGAATACCATAACTCTTATCAATACTTCCAGGTTTAATCTTATGTAAGAAAGTAATTTCTCCATCTTCTTCATGAGCACTAACATGAATATTTTTTAAATATTTTAAATTATTCTCTAAATCTGTTAATTCATGGTAATGGGTTGAAAATAATGTCTTACATTTAATCTCATCATGAATATATTCAATAATAGCTTGCGCTAAAGCCATACCATCAAAGGTTGCTGTTCCTCTACCTAATTCATCAAATAAAACTAAACTATTACTAGTAGCATTACTAATAGCATAATTAGCTTCTTTCATTTCAACCATAAAAGTAGATTCTCCACTAACTAAGTCATCACTAGCACCTATTCGTGTATATATAGCATCAAAAATAGGTAAAATAGCTTCTCTACAAGGAACAAAACATCCTATTTGAGCCATAATAACTGTAATAGCAAGTTGACGCATATAAGTACTTTTACCTGCCATATTAGGACCTGTAATTAATTCAATATTGGTATTCTCATCCATAACAATATCATTACATACATATTCACTATCTAAAACTTTTTCTACAACAGCATGACGATTATCCTTTAAATAAAGATTACGTTCATTAGTTAATGTAGGTCTTACATAGTTATTTTCTTCAGATATGGTTGCAAAAGACTGTAATACATCTATTTCACTAATAATACGTGATGCCTCTTGTAATTTAGGAATATATTCCTTTACTTTATCTCTTATTTCTACAAATAAATTATATTCAAGTTCGATAATACGTTCTTCAGCATTTAATATTAAAGCTTCTTTTTCTTTTAGAATAGGACTTATATATCTTTCACAATTAGTTAAAGTTTGCTTTCTTTCATAGCCATATTCTTCTTTTACTTCTTTAATAGCGCCTTTAGATATTTCAATATAATAACCAAAGACTTTATTATATCCAACTTTTAATGTCTTAATACCTGTACGCTCTTTTTCTTCAGCTTCAAAGCGAGCGATAAAGTCTTTTCCCCCTTTACGTAATTCTTTTAACTCATCTAATTCACTATTAAAGCCTTCTTTAATTAGATAACCCTCTTTTAAACCAATTGGAGGATTCTCATAAATACTTTGTTCTAATAAATCATATAAATCATTTAAAGGTTCAAAAGTATGATATCCTAAACTATTAAGAATTAAAGTTATATCTGGTAATACTTTTAAACTAGTTTTAAGTTGTAATAAGTCTCTAGCATTAGCGTTACCAAAAGCAACTCTACCTGATAATCTTTCCAAATCATATACTTCATATAATAGATTTTTTAAATCTTCACGTAAAATAAATTCTTTTAGTAATTTATCTACGATATCATAACGAGCATTTATTTCTTCAATATTAATTAAAGGATTTTCAATATAATTTTTAAGTAAACGAGCTCCCATAGCAGTTTTCGTTTTATCAAGAACCCATATTAAAGAATAATTACGTTGTTTAAGTCTTAATGTTTCAGTTAATTCTAGATTACGTTTCGTATGAATATCCATCTTTAAAACATTTTTATTTTCCTTAATAATAGCTTTTTGAATATGGGACAAAGATCGCATTTGTGTTTCTGTTATATAAGTAAGTAAATGTTTAATAACTTCTACCATACGACTATCTGTAATATCTTCATATACATAATAATAGTCTTGATTATCACTTATTTCATCATTAATACTTATAACTATTTTAAACTGATTTCTAAGAATATTTATAATATTATTATCTAACTTAGAATTAGTTACGACTTCTTTTAAATCAAGAGAAACAATTTCACTAACTAAATTACTAGCATTATGACTAAGTAATGTTACATAAAATATTCCTGTTGTAATATCTGTATAACTAATAGCATATGCACTACCAACATCTAAAACACTACCTATATAATTAAAATCATTTTCTTGTAATGTTTCCCCTGATGTCATCGTACCTTTACTAATTATTTGAATTAATCCCCTATCAACTAATCCTTTAGCTGTTGCAGGATCTTCTAATTGTTCACATATACCTACTTTATATCCCTTATCAACTAATTTTTCTATATATATACTAACAGCATGATGAGGAACTCCACACATAGGTACTCTTTCTTCTAATCCTGCACTACGACCTGTTAGTGTTAATTCTAATTCTCGTGATACTGTAACAGCATCTTCAAAAAAGACTTCATAGAAATCCCCTAAACGAAACATTATAATAATGTCTTTATTTTTATTCTTTATATCGATGTATTGACGCATCATAGGCGTTATTTTGTTTAAATCAACATCCGACATCTTCATAATATCTCACCATTAATTATTTTAACATAAAAAATAGACAAAAGTCTATTTTTTCATAACGTTTTTTTCTAGGTATTCTAAGGCATCATCGAATGTATCAACCTTAACTATTTTTATTTTATAATGTTTCTTTTCTTTTATTTTTATAGCTTCATCATAGTTCTCTTCACTAGGTACAAAAAAGATATCAGCATGAGCATTAACAGCGCCTTTTAATTTGTATTCAATACCTCCAATAGGACCTACATATCCATTATCATTTAAAGTACCTGTTCCTGCGATAACTTTTCCTCCTGTAATATCTTCTTTTACTAAAGAATTATAGACAGCTAAGCTTATCATTAAGCCTCCACTAGGTCCAAACTCCATATTATTATAATCTAATTTAAACTTAGGATTACTTTCTAGAATATATTCCGAAGTAACTTGTAAGCCAATTGATACTTTACCTGTTCCATCATCTATTAATGTTGCTTCTTTTTTCTTTTCTTTATCATTATTTAAAATGGTAATAGTAATCTTATCGCCTATTTGATGTTTTGAAAGAATATCCGTAATATCTGTAGCTGATTTAATATCTATATCATCTATTTTAACAATCATATCTCCTACTTCTAAATTAGTTTTAGCTTCGTCAAAAACATAAATAACATAACAATTTTCTTTCGTTACTTTTATATCTTTATGAGCTTTTTCATAAGCCAGTTTAATAGCAGTCGTATATGATTGTTTCATTAATATACGTTGTCTTACCATATTAGATTTATAATCTAATGTTCCCAAATCAACACTTTCTTTTGGCTCAATATCCCAATCAGGTAAAATAGCCGCAATTAAAAGTAAAGGAAGAGTTCCTTTTACTTCACTAACATAAGTTAAATTAATAGATCCTTTAGCTTTATATCCATCTTCAATAGGTATACGTTCATTAAGATTATCTAATCCTCCAGGAGTATCTATATAATAAGGAAATTCATAAAAACTAATAAATAAAACAAAAATTATAAGTAAGACATGACCAATTATTCTTTTAACTGTTATCTTTTCTTTATTATCTTCAAATAAACTATCATTTATCTTATCCATAATATCACCATACATAGACAATGATATCATATACTCCCAAAAAAAGATAGTTAATTAATTAACTATCTCAGACTGTTGACAAATAGGTAAATATTTTTACTTATTTGTCTTTTTTTCACAGAAAATGAAAAATCTAGGATATTCTCCTAGATTATGCGTAATGATGTAACGCAAATTTCTTGAGATTCATACACGCAT
>CANQON010000001.1 GCA_947625505.1 uncultured Bacilli bacterium | reverse complement strand
TTACAAATACATTATACTAAATTTTTATAAATAATAAAAGACTGTTTTCAAAATTTCTTTTGTCAACAGTCTGAGAGAAGCTTAATAAGCTTCTTGTTTTTTTAATGTTGATATAATAACTAATTGTTTATTAGAACTCTTACAAGTAACTAAAGTAAGAGTCTTTTTATTATGATTAGGTTCTAAGGCCATAGTACCATTTTTAATAATGTCATATCGATCAGTAACTTCATATATATATTTAATATTATTATAGTAAAGATATATTTTATCTTTATTTTTTAATTTATAAAGATTTTTAAAATAAGAATTACTTCGATTGCCACTATGTCCTGCAATAATAACACGACTATTATCATCACTTGGCATATCTGATTTATCTAAAAAAGCAATATTTTTATCAATCATATTATTAGGATTTTCTATAGCATATAATCCCCTTTTAAATTTTAATTTAGGTATTTCTAGTATCGCGATAAATTCATCTTTGACTTGTTCTTCCCTTTTAAAATAATGTCCTATAAGTAATTCATTAGTACTTGTATCCTCTAACTTTTCATGATAATCAATACCAAAATAACTTATACCACAACCTACAAATAAAAGACTAATGCACGTAAGACTTTTTCTTAACATACCATAATCCCAATGATCCTAATGCTATAAGTAATATGCTTTCTTTTTGATAATCTTTTACACCTGTATCAGGTACTTCAATAATATCTTTATCATCATATAAAGTTATATTTATCGTTAGATTATTTTCATCAATCGTAAACGTATATTTTTGATTATCTATTTTATAACCTGGAGGCGCTACTAACTCCTTTATAGTATAACTACCTAATGGTAATTTTACTTTACCTATACCTTGACTATCTGTTTTTATCGTCGTAATTAATTTATCATCTTGATAAACACCATATTGTGCATCCTTTAAAGGATGATTAGTATCACTACCATATTTTTTTAAGACTAATTCTCCTTCTTTAACAGCTATATTAAATGAATATTCTTTATCATAGATACTACTATAACCAGGCGCAAAAAGATTTTGACTACCAGAATTATAATACATAGCAAAACTAGTTTTAAAGCGATTATTTTTCTTAGTTAATTTAATGGAATAATCCCCTACTTCTAAATTATTAAATACTAATTTATTATCTTTTAATTCATATTTAACATCAGTTTCAATATTATAATCATCTAGATTAATATTACTATCAATAACTAATTCTTGATTGGTTGTTATAACATAATCTTTTAAATAATTAGGTTCTTCATTATGACGACTAATAAGACTCTCTATCTCATTTATTTCTTTTGTATATAAATTTTTTTCAGCACCATTTTTACTACTTGTAAAATAAATATCGATTCCTTTACCTACTTCTTTCCAAATCATAAATTGTGTTACTCCATACCAAGTATTAGTTGTATGATTTTCATATCCATATCCATAATAAGCGATTAAATTAATACGATTAACTTGCTCTTCTGTTAAACCTAATAATTCATAATTATTTGTTTCAGTATATTCTATATCCTTTTTTAATTTCGTTAAAGGTTGAATACAATATACATAAGAATTATCACTACGCTTTTTTAATTTATAAGGATGTGCTGACTGAACAGTATCTCCTTTTTTTTGAGTTACCCACATATCTTCAATACGTTCACTATCATAATAAAAAGAATTTTCAACAGCATGCACTTGCGTTGTTATCAACATTAATATAATAAATAATAATATTTTTTTCATTTTACCCTCCTACTATATTATTATTGATAACTTTTCTATTTCCTTTTTTATTTACAAAAAAAAGAAGATTTTTTATTTCTTCTTATGATTTTTAATAACTTTAACAATGTAAGCTGTTATATATTCAATAAAGGTAAATATAAATGTAACAAATAAAGCATCAATATAATTAGGGATATTATCTAAGTTACCTGACGTTATGCCATATAAATCACGCATCGTACAAAAATTTAAAAAGATTAAGAAAAGAATATATAAAACAGGTACACTAACAATAACATCTAATGAATCAATTTTTCCCCATATACAAAAGATAACTGTTGGTACAACAATAAATAATATTGTATTTAAAATCCACCATAATCCAATATGATAAAAATAAATTGACTCAATAAAAACTGTTAAACTAAAGATAATAGCATTCATAATCATTAATAAGCCATACTTATTAAAAAATTTTAATATTTTTTGTCCAATTTGCTTTAATACATCTTTAAAACTAATTTTCTTTTTACTCTTTTTAGTATCCATATTACCACCATAATCATTATACCTTAATATAAAAAAAAAGAAAAGATTTTTCTTTTTTAATCGATACTTACAAGATGAATACTTCTAACTTCTTCTTTATCACGTATCTTAGCAATATCTTTAGCAGCATCTTTATTAGCTAATTCATATGTTAACTCAGCTGAATCTTTTTGATAAGACTCTGTTTTTAATTCACAATGTTTATGTTTATCTAAAGTCTTATGTATAACTTCCGCATAATCTTTATCAGTTTTAATAACTAATAAATATTTTTTTGTAGCTTTAAAATTCATAGAATAACTAATAATATATAATACGCCTAAAATAAGAGTAGCAGCTAATGTTACTAAGTATAAACCTGCTCCTGACATAATACCTGCTGTTATAGCCCAAAACATAAAGATGGTATCAACAGGATCTTTAACAGCTGTTCTAAAACGAACGATAGATAAGGCACCTACCATACCTAATGATAACGCTAAATTAGAATTGATTGTTCTAATAACTAATGATGTTACCATAGCTAGTAAAATTATAGATAATGAAAATGATTTTGTATAAGAAACTCCTGTATAGGTCTTCTTGTAAATAATAGTAATGATAATAGCTGAAATAAAAGCAATTATTAATGAGAATAATATATCAAAAGTTGATAAAGATCCTGAAAACTCATCAATAACACTTTTCTTAATCATGTCTAAAAAACTCATGTTATTCCTCCTTCTTTTCTCGACATAAAGCAAACTTAGAAACAGCTTGACGTATCATTGGTATTGTCATAATTACATCAGCAATATGACTTGGAATAGCGTAATTAAATTTAACTTCTAAAACAACTTCATTAGGTTCTAAAACTTGTAAATTTAATAGATTTTTATCAAACAAATTATAATCAAATCTTCCTGAGGCAATATCCTCATCAAATGTTACACGTACTTCCTCTACAGGATAAGTATACGCTAAACGTCTGTAATCTACAATAACACTAGGTCTTATTTCATTTAATTTGTATTTAACAATAAAATCACGCAATAATTTATCATCAATATCATCTAAATCAGGAAATATTCCTTTCATAAAATCTAGGCACTGTTCTTTCGTTATAATTGTTTGTTCTTTGTGGGTTAAGTCACGATTCTTTTCTTTACGCTCTAATCTTATAAAAGAATCATCATAATTATATATTCGGATACGATACTTTTCTCTTTTTTCTAAACCATCTATTTTTTCATTATATGCTGAATCATAAAGATCATCAAAATATAAACTTCTAATAAAATAGGTATGATCTTCATTAATTGAATTAGTATCAACATCCATAAGTAAGCTTAAGCGATACTTAAGGATTTCAGCTTGACTTTTGTTTAATATAAACTTAAGTTCATGACGATATTTCTTATCCAAAGTATTCTTTCACTTCCTTACTACTTAACCCAAAATAGCTTTTAATATGATTAACAAAATAAGTATCACGTTTATTAATATAATTTTTAAGTGTTTGACATTCACTTTCCCAATACTTAACAGTTAAATTCCACCTCTTTTGATTTCTTGTTATCTCAGGTTTAATTAAACTAATTAATTCATTATAACGTTTCATAACAACATCTTTATTCCAAAGATGTTTATAATTATATGATGCTCGCTCTAAAAAACGTTTTTTAAAATCTTTGTTTTTTAACAAATTACGGAGTAAAGAGTTATCATAACTCCAATTATAAGCTGATAAACCATTACTTGCTGTCATCCATTTCATATAATTACGATCTGTATTATAGAAAGCATAATCAAAATCATAAAAGATCATTTTAATACGTCCACCATCTAAATTAGGATTATTAAAGTATCTTGCATTAACAATATCATTATTTGTTGTATACATTTCACCAATCCAAAAATCAATAAAGTTATCAATATCTAACTTTGTTTTAACATATTCATAATTACTACTTTTAGTCATATCGTGATTTTTTACATAATTAACTAATGATCGATAGTCTTTAGAAGTTCCTGCACTAACATTATTATCAATGCGAACAATATTAGTTCCTTCTTCTGGTACATCATAATGATGTTTAACAAACTCCTCATCTACTTTTTCTCTAATAAAGTAGATACCCCAATAATTACCATTTATATATAAGATTACAGCTTTATATGCTTGTACATCAACAATACCAAAATCATTCATAAGTGAGGTTGCTAATTCATCACGAATTAAACTTCCTTTATAATCTTGAGAACCACTTCGAATAACTAAAGTATCATAGTTAACCGCATCACGATTATCAAAAACTTTATAGTTTAAAGTTGAAGGTCCATATTTAGATGAGAATTTTAAAGAAAAACTTTTCTTCGGTAAATATCTTGTAGATCCTCCAAATAATTTAAAGCCACAATCAATTGAAAAAGAATCATTCTTTTCATATAATTCGGCATGAGCATTAACTACTAAAGTAGAATTACTAGGATTATTTTGAACTCTTTTAAATGATGCATCAGGCATACTAAGAGATAATACAGGTAAAGTATGATTTTCATTAATTATATATGAACCTGTGACTACGGAACTAGCTTTTTTTTTGTTTTCATATGCGACAGCTCTTATAACTGTCGTTTTTTTTAAAATAATAGGACTATTATATACTTTAGATTGTTTCGTAGGTATTGATCCATCTAAAGTATAATATATAGTCCCCTCACCTTTAAGTTCAACTGCTAATTCTGTTTTATTATTATATACTCCTGGCTTCTCACTAAAAGAAGGTGCATAAGCTATTTCTAATACCCCACTATTATTATTTTTACTTCCAGGTGTAGGTGTTGCATAATAATATAAGCCTGAACTACTACCCTTTCCATAACTATAACCAATAGGTGTATTAGATATGAACATTGTATCAATTAATTTTGTATCTTTATATAAATATAAGCTTTCAGTTGATGATATTTTAAAGTTAGTATGTTGATATTTACTATTACTATACTTAGTATTACCTGATGCCATTAATATATAGTATTCTCCTGCCTTCAACTCTTTTTTAGGCAATGAATACATCTTCTTATTATCTTCATCTGTTGTAATACTATAATCACTTAAGTTAATGGTTTTACCACTATTATTATATAATTCAATCCAATCATAGTATTCACCACCATTTTGCGCTAAATACTTATTATTAGAACTCATTGCTTCATTAATAATCAAATCTTTAGGATTAGTTCTTTTATCTTTAGAGAAAGATTCCATACCATCAGCTGTATTAGGATATCCTGGCGTTATATTCATAGCTTCAATAAAACTACCATCAGAAGCTTTTATATAAGCATATCCATTAGCAACCCCACTATATTCAACTTTCTCTACAATCTTACCTGATTTAGATAAAATAACAACACCACTTTTACTTTCTAGTGTAAAACTAGCATGATTACCATTATTTAATGATGAAGTATATATTAAATATATTTCATTAGGTTTTAATGTAACATCAGGTAAATGATATAAGAATGGACGATTAATATCATTAGATACACTATAATCTTTTAAAGATACATCTTTCTTACCAGCATTTTGTATTTCAATATAACTATATAGATTACCATCTACCATAAAGTTACCTTTATTCTTAGGTAAGAATTCTGAAATAACAATATCATCTTCAATGTTTAAACTATCTAAATATTCTTTTCTTCCATCTTCGTTATTAGCAAACCCAGGTGTTATTTCATTAGTTTCAATCCATTTACCATTACCATTACGTGCCATAACAGTATTTTTACTTATCGCTTTTGTTTTAACAGTATCAACAACTTTACCAGATTTCTTTTTTAAAGTAAGTGTTTCTCCTCCAGATTTATTTAAAGAGAAGTTAGCATATAATCCAGATTCATTAGTTCCTGATAAAAAGATAACTAAATATTCTCCTTTTTTAATTGTAACATCAGGAAAAATCCATTTAGTACTACCAGAATCAGCATCTGATAATCCATATCCTGATAAATCTATATCTTTATTACTACCATTATATAATTCTATCCAATCATAAGTATTACCCTTATCATCAGCATAAGCACCTTTATTAGATGTCATTATTTCATTAATAACTAACGCATTAATATTGATTTTACCATTATCTAATTTTTCATCTTTTTCTAATATTTTAGGTAAAGAATCAATAACGACTAAAACGATGATTATAGCAATCATCAATAAAATACTAGATATATTTCTTTTTAATTTCTTTTTTTCAAATAGTGCCATAACCTATCGCTCCTATTTCCATGATACCACATTATTCGACAATTGTACACCGATTGTTAACTATTTTCTTTCTTAATGTTAACTAATTATATTATATGTATTATAATAAAAATAATAATTATCACATACACTCTAATAGTTAAACAATTGTCTATTTCGACAAATTTTGATATAATGATATCGTGTGAAAAATAATGAGGTATTTTATGAAAAAAAGAACAAAAAGGAAAATAAAAAAACAAGCTATTTTTAATGCTATTAGTATTATTTTTGTTTTAACAGTAGGTATATACTATATAGGTAGATTAATATACGCTTATATAGATTCTAATAAAAAAATTGTATTATCTAATGAGCTTGCTCAAAGAATTATTGATCAAAATGATACTTATGAATTACATAGTACATTTATAAAATCTAATAATATATATCGTTTTATTGGTGATGCTGATACCAATTATTTACGTTATAAAGGATATTTATGGCGTATTATTCGTATTAATAAAGATAATTCCGTAACCATGATTACTGAAGATAGTATTTCTTCTTTGGCTTATGGCAAATCCTTAGAAACTAATATTTTACCATGGTTAAATAAAAAAGAAGGATCAATAGGTCTATTTGAAAATAGTTTAGAGAATGCTAATTTAATACCTACTAAAATATGTATAGATACATTTAAAGATATCGAAGTATCTGGATGTTTTGAAACTGATAATGACTATAATATTGGCTTATTAAGTATTGATGATTATTTAAAAGCAGGATCTAATAATAGTTATTTAAATAATAATTCATCTTTTTGGACATCTAATAGTTATGATAATGAAAAAGCATGGTATATAGCTAATGATGGTTTAATAAGTAATGACTTAATTAATAGTAAATATGGAATTAGACCAATTATAACTCTTAAAGGTAATGAAAAAGTTTATGCTGGTAATGGTACTAGTGAAAGTCCTTATCTAATTGAAAAGAAAGAATATCAAACTTTAAATGATACATATATTGGTCAATATCTAACTTATAATAATACTTTATGGAAAATAGTTTCTAAAGAAAAAGATAAAATAAAAATAGTTAGTGATACTTGTCTTTTAGATAAAGATAATAAATGTTTAGAAATGAGTTTTTCACAATATACAAATGCCTTTAATACATCTCGTAAAGAATTATTATATTATTTAAATAATACATACTATAATACTATTGATCATAAAGAATATATTGTTTCAGGTCCATTTTATTCAGGACACTTCTCTTTAACTAATAATGATTATTTACCTATTACTAAATCCCAAGTAAACTTTAAAGTAGGAATGCTATCAGCTGCTGATTTATTTGCTTATGAAGTACCTAATACATTCTTACTTACATCTGATGGAGCTAATGACTTAAATATCTTTTCTGTAAATGAAAATAAAGCATTATATGAAAGTATTATTACACAAGAATTAAATATTAGACCTGCCCTATACCTTAAAAGTGATATTAAAATAAATAATGGTGATGGTTCTTATTTAGCACCTTTTGAAATAGGAGATGTAAATAATGAAAAAGAAGAAAAATGAGAAAAAAGTAACTAAAAAAAAGAAAATATCATGGTTTACGATATTTTGTGGCTTTGCTGATATTTGCGTAATTGCTTTCTTCATTGTTGTGTATGGCCCTACTAATTTTAAACATTGGTGGATAACAACAGCATTAGAAACAGGCCATCATAAATACTTTGCTAACGTCTTATATAGTGATAAAGAAATAGAAACGATATATCGTGCTAATATTATTGATGAAGTTGATGAAGTAACTAATGTTGATGAAATAACCTTTGATAGTAGTGAAAAAACAACATTTGAATCAGAATATGAACGTCAAATACTAGAACATAATAAAGATGATATTTATAAATTAGTAGAAATTGATGAAAAAGATTATAAAGGATATATGGTTGTTGTTTATGATGCATCACATATCTCTTTATCTGCTAATTATCCACATTCCTTCTTAACTGATATAGCCAAAAAAGAAAATGCTAAAGTTGCTATTAATGCTGGAGGATTTACTAATACTAATATGAAACCTAAAGGTACGGTTATTCGTAATGGCAAAATTTATTCTATTGGATCTCGTAATACACATGGAGGAGGATTCATTGGTTTTACTAAAAATAATGTCTTAATGTTAACAACTAGTAGTGCTGAAAAAGCTATTAAAAATGGTATGCGTGATGCTGTTCAATTTGGTCCTTTCTTAATTGTTAATGGTAAAGCAGCTAATATTAAAAGTACAAATAACTCTGATGCTAATCGTACTGCTATTGCTCAAAGAAAAGATGGTATTGTTCTATTACTAGTAATTGATGGACGCGGCGCTAATGGTAGTAAAGGAATATCATATAAAGAAATGATTGCTTTGTTCCAAAGATATGGTGCATATAATGCTTCTAACTTAGATGGTGGAGGTTCTTCTACCCTTGTTATTAATAATAAAATTATAAATAATCCTAGAGGATATGGTTATAGTGGAGATCGTTATTTACCTAATGGATGGATTGTAAAATAAAAGATATAGGATTTTCCTATATCTTTTTATTTTACAACAATATTAACTAATTTCTTAGGTACGACAATTACTTTAACAATCTCTTTACCATCAATATGTGTCTTAACATTATCAATCTCTTGAGCTTTCTTTTTCATATCTTCTTCACTAGTATCGGTAGATACTTCTATTTTGCCTCTTACTTTACCATTAACTTGAACAACCATTTCATATGTAGCTTCAACTGTTTTAGCTTCATCATATGTTGGCCATGCACTAGCATATAATGGTTCTCCTAAACCACAAATCTCATTTATTTCTTCTGTTATATGTGGCGCAAAAGGATTAAGTAAAGCAACAATAGCTCGATAATCATCCTTAGTAATTGTTGCTACTTTATCTGTTTCATTTAATAAAATCATTAAAGCTGATACAGCTGTATTATAATCTAAAGAGTCAATATCTAAAGTAACCTTTTTAATAGTCTTATGAATAATACTTTCTAATTCTTTAGTATATCCTTTATTATCATTTAATTTAGTTTGTAATTTCCATACACGATCTAAGAATTTTTTACAACCTTTTAAACCATTCTCACTCCAAGCAGCATCTTTAGAGTAATCACCAATAAACATTTCATAAGTACGCAAAGCATCAGCACCATAATCTCTAATCATATCATTAGGATTAACGACATTTCCTTTGCTCTTACTCATCTTTTCGCCACCTTCACCTAAAATCATACCATGACTGATACGTTTTAAGAAAGGTTCACTATAAGGTACTAATCCTTGTTCATGTAAGAAGATATTCCAAAATCTAGCATATAATAAGTGACGTGTAGCATGTTCCATACCACCATCATATAAGTCAACTTGTCCCCAATATTTTAATGCTTCATCACTAGCTATTTTTTCACTATGTGGATCCATATATCTTAACCAATACCAACTAGATCCTGCCCAGTTAGGCATTGTATCAGTTTCTCTTTCAGCTTTACCTCCACATTTAGGACATGTTGTTTCTACCCATTCACGAATATTAGCTAAAGGACTTTCTCCTGTATCCGTAGGTTCATAAGCTTGAACATTAGGTAATATTACAGGTAAATCTTCTTCATTAACAGGTACCCATCCACAATGTGGACAATTAATCATTGGAATAGGTTCTCCCCAGAATCTTTGTCTTGAGAAAATCCAATCTTGTAAACGATAATTAACAGTACGTTTACCTATTTCTTTAGCTTCTAAGTAAGATATCATCTTATCTATACTATCTTGTTTATTATCAATATCATTTAAAACACCAGAATTGATCATTTCGCCATCGCCAATATAGGCTTCTTCACCATTAAAATATTGTTCGGCGATTCTTTTATGAGTATCTATTCCTAAGAAGTCAACTAATTCATTACCATTAACCCAAACTACTTCTTGAGTATCTTTTTCTTCCTTAGTTATTTCTTTTTGTTCTAAGGAATTTAAATGTCCTACCACAATACAATTTGTTGTCGTACGATTAACATCTTTATGAGCAGCATAGAACTTTTCTCTAAACATAAAATCAAAAGTTCTTTCAAAAGTAAAGTCAGTATATCCTGTTTCTTCCTCTAATTCACGACGTGCTGCTTCTTCATATGTTTCATTATCTTCAATACCACCCATAACTAGTGTTTGCCAGTTAAATTTATGATATTTAACACATAAATATTTATCTTCTGTTGGATGTTTAACCATTAAAATAACTGTATTGCGTTTAGTATTTTCTTTTCCTTCTATAGGAGCATCATTACCTATATATACAGGAATAATTACTTGTTTAATTGGAATATTAAACTTTTTAGCAAAGGCATAGTCTCTTTCATCATGAGCAGGTACAGCCATAATAGCTCCTGTTCCATAATTAGCTAAAACATAATCACTTACCCAAATAGGTATTTCTTCATCATTAATAGGATTAATAGCTGTTAAACCTTTAATCTCAATACCTGTTTTTTCTTTAGTAGCATCTGTTCTTTCTATCTCACTTTTAGAACGAGCTAATTCTTGATATGCACGTAATTCTTCTTTATTTTCGATACGATCCATATACTTCTCTAAGTAAGGGTGTTCAGGACTAACAACCATGAATGTTACACCATATAAAGTATCAGCACGAGTTGTAAATATCTCTAAAACATCATCAGTATCTTTTAATTTGAAATTAATAGAAGCTCCAATACTTTTACCAATCCAATTAATTTGCGCTGTTTTTACTTTATCTAGGAATTCTGTATCTTTTAATCCATCGATTAATTTATCAGCATAAGCACTCATACGTAATACCCATTGATTTTTTAATTTCTTAGTAGTTGGTGAACCACATCTTTCACATACTCCTCCTTGAGCATCCTCATTAGATAATCCACTTTTACATTTTGGACACCAATTTATTTCTTTTTCGGCTTTATATGCTAATCCTGCTTTATAAAATTGTAAAAATTGCCATTGTGTTAATTTATAGTATTCAGGATCAGTTGTTGAAAATTCTCTAGACCAATCAATAGCTAAACCTAAAGATTTCATTTGTCCTTTAAATACTTCGATATTTCTTTCAACAGCTTCTTTTGGATGGATATGATTTTGAATCGCATATTGCTCTGCAGGTGCTCCAAAAGCGTCCCATCCCATTGGAAATAATACATTATATCCTCTAGCTTTTTTAAAACGTGCTTGAACATCTGATGCTGTATAAACACGTCCATGTCCTACATGTAAGCCTACTCCTGATGGATAAGGAAATTCTACTAACATATAGAACTTCTTTTTACTTTCATCTATATCAACTTTAAAACATTGTTTTTCATCCCATATTTTTTGCCACTTTTTCTCTATTACACTAAAATTATACATTTTGTCTCTCCTTCATTTTCTTCCCTATCAATTTATATAATCCTGTAATTAAAGGTATTAACAAAATTAAACCTACAATAACAGAAACGATTATCCAAATATAAAAATTATCAATATATTCCCCTATTAATAAGATAATTGTACCTATAAGAGAAATAATAAAAGCATTGGTTAACGCTAAAGAGTTAACAACTTTCTTTAATGAACATTTATCAACATCAAGTCCACTTAAGCGAATGAGCAGTTTTATCTCCTTCCCATTACGCATTTTCTTTAAAGCTTTTTCCTTTTGAATAACAAACAGATTATAAAATATATAGACACATAAAAATGTTCCTATAAAAAATAATATATATGTCATAAGTCCTCCTAAATAAAAAAAGTATTATAAATATAGGAACGCTTACACGTGGTACCATCCTATTTCATAATACTTATTATGCACTTAAATCTTTAACGCAGATATACGTCTTATACTTATCATATAAAAAGCTCCAAAGCAAGTTCATAATCTCTAATTAAAAGTTTTCACCAACCACTTTTTCTCTAAATAATTATTAATTACTAATACTCTTTTTCATCGCCATATGTGATTATTATAATATACTTAACCACGATATGCAAGTACTTTTATTTAACTTGATCAATATATTCTAATAATTGTAAGAATAATTGAATATATTTTTTCTCAAATGAATTCTTACCTTTAGCAAGCTTACGTATCTCAATACGTTTCTTATCTTTTGGCATACTTTTATCAATTAAGAAATTATAAATAAAGTCTTTTTGTTCTGTTGGAAGTGGTAAGTCACTAATAATTTCTTCGATATCTTCAATAACTATTCTAATAGCGTCTATTTCAATATCTTTACCTTTACAGTTTAAGGTTAATTGTTCCGTTGTCGGAATATCATGAACTTCAACAACAAAGTCTGTTCCATCTATATAAGTCTTACATTCTGTCTTTTGGGATTTAATATATGCTTGAACATCATCAGACTTACGGGTATTTCTAAATCTAATTATATAATTTCTTTTAGCAGGTATAATACCTGATTTTCCTTCAATAGGACGAATAATAACAGTATAATTACTTGGTAAATAGTTATAATCAATTAAAGTTGTTAATGAATATCCTTGTAAATATAAATCACTTATGCCATCATCTTCATATAATTTAAAACTATTACTTTGTCCTGGGAAGATTTGAATCTCCATTGTTACAGGAGGCCTTGTATCATTGATATGAGAATGTGTTGCCATAGGTATAATAGCGCCTGCTTTAACAAACACAGGATATTCCTCATCACGATAGAATGATAAGTGTTTCTTATTACCTAAATATTTTTTACCTGTTCTAAAGTTATACCATGTACCTTCAGGTAAGAAGAACTTTTGGATAACACGATTCATAACAGGATCTTTACGAGTAATAATTGGACTAATAAAGAACTGACTACCGAAGAAATATTCATTACGATATAAAGTATCATCATATAATTCAGGATATTTATAATAAACAGGTCGAATTATAGGTATTCCATATTTATAATAACGATATGCTTCAGCATATAAGTAAGGTATTAAACGGTGTCTTAAAGTTAAATATTCATTCGCAATAGCGTATGTTCTAATACCCCAACGCCAAGGTTCTCTTTTATAGAATCTTCCTGCATCAGCACTTAGTTTTAATATTGGTGAGAAAGTACCTAATTGAATATATCTTTCATATAATTCATTATCTTCTGTACCACTGAAATATCCACCTATATCATGACTCCACCAACTTACACCAATATTGGCAGCACGACCATTGAAGTATGGTAAGTTAGCTAAAGTATCCCAACTTACGACACTCTTTCCTGCATATAAAACAGGATAACGATGCGCGGCAACACGAGCATTATATCCATAAATCATTGGACGTCTTTTATAGTTACGCATCATATCATAGAAATGATAATGTTTTAACATAGCTAATTCATTAACACGTGTTTTATCATACCAATCAATCCAGAAGAAGTCGATTCCATAATTATCCAAAGGATGAATATAAACTTTTAAATAAACATCTAATGTTTTAGCGTCATATACATTAAATGGTATAACACCATTTTCCATATGAGGTAAATATTGCGCTGCTGTTTGATAAAAAGCATCCATAGGATAAAATCCTTCAATAGGATTAATATTTAATCCTATTCGAACGTGCCTAGAATGTAATCTTCCAACTAAATCAGTTGGATTTTTAAATAAATCACCATTAAAAGTAAATCCTGTTTTTAAGTGAACTCCATTATCTATTGTACGTAAATGCCAATCTTTATCTAATAAAAGAACAGACATAGGAATATGATGTGCTTCAAAATTCTCTAGTAAATCATCTAAAGATTGATCATCATAAGTATTATTACGACTCCACCAGTTACCTAAAGCATATCTAGGTATTAAAGCAGGATATCCCGTTAACATATAATAATCTTTTAAAGCTAAAGAAAAATCTTTTCCATACATGAAAACATAAACATCTATTTCTTTAGAAGCACGTGATAAACAATTACCACGAGCATTTAATAAATAGTCTTCTGAATCATCAATACTAGCAAAGCCATCTATAGAATATAATCCTTTCATATTAAAGTCTAGATTATCATCAGCTGTATTATTTTTTTGAAAAACAGGTGCTCCAAAATTCTTTACTTCAGGATGTCCATAATACCATGTTTTATCTACACCAACAAGATCAATACGTAAATTACTAGTTTTATTCATTGAAGTACCTATAAAAGGTGCATTCTTTACATAGTTTAATGAAAAATACTTTGTTTCAACAATTAAGTTAGTACGATTGTTAATAACATTAAATTCAGGTTTAGGAAAATTACGATACCATACTAATTCTGTTGGACTATCTTCAAATTTTCCTTCTGGATTGTATTCAAGACGTACTAAACGTTCTGTTAAAATAGTAATACGATATTTATCACCTTGTAAAACAGCAGCAGGATTCGCTATTGCTTTATTTAAATCTAATTTAAATTGATCGCCTAAATCATACATAGCTTTCACCCTTTCTTTATAATTCTTCTATTTGCATAAAATTAGTATATTTAACGTCTTTAAATGGATATCCACCTGTAATAATGATTTTATCTCCAGGTTTAGTAGATATTAATTTAAATGTTATCTTCTTTGATACATCAATGATTTTATCAAAAGAATTTAAATCATTAATTAATACAGGGGTAACAGCAAAACATAATTGTAATGATTTTACTGTTTCAATACTTGGACTAACAGCTATAACAGGACAACTAGGTCTAAAACGACTCATCATACGAGCTGTATATCCACTATTCGTAGGCGCTATGATAGCACAACATTTTAAACGATGAGCTGATTCAGCCACACTAAGGGAAATCATGCCTGTTATATCTTCATTGATAAGTTTAGAGCTTCTATCAATAAAATCAGCATAATCGACATCTAATTCGGCTGAATTAATAATTTTTTCCATCATTTTTAAAGTTTCAATTGGATATTTACCAATAGTAGTTTCTCCTGTTAACATAACAGCATCAGCACCATCTAAAACAGCATTAGCTACATCACTAACTTCAGCTTTAGTAGGACGTGCTACTTGTTCCATTGATGATAATAATTCTGTAGCAACAATACTGATAATACCTGCAGCATGACATTTATTAATTATTTTCTTTTGAATGCCAGGAATACGTTCTTCTGATACTGATACTCCTAAATCTCCACGAGCTATCATAATGCCATCACTAACACGAATTATTTCGTCGATATTATCTACGCCTTCTTCAGTTTCTATTTTAGCAATTAATCCAATATGATTATTTTTCATATTAATTAATAAATCATTAACGGTTAAAATATCTTCAGGAGATGAGGCATAAGGAAGTGATATATAATCAAATCCTAACTTATCAGCAATAGCAATATCAGTCTCATCTTTATGTGATAAGTAAGGTATTTTTAATTTAACATCTTTAACACTTACTTTTTGTCTATCTTCAATAATAGCGTCAGTTAAAGCTTCACATAATATATAATCTTTAGATATATCAATTACTTCTAATTGTAATTCATTATCTTTAATACTTATAATATTATTATATCCAACTTGTTTAATAAGATTAGGATAATTAACAGAGAATTTGGTACTATCTCCTAAAATATTATCCATGTATATTTGAACTTTATCTCCTCTACGGAAATTAGCTCGGCCATTAACAAAGCAGCCTGTACGCATTTCTGGTCCCATTAAATCCATAAGTAAAGCTACACATAAATTTAATTCTTTATTGAGATCATTAACAGTTTCTACAACGATACGACAAAAATTATAATCTGCATGACTCATATTAATGCGAATAACATCAGTACCATTTTCCATTAATCTTTTAATTTGTTCTCTTTCTACTGTTGCAGGTCCAATAGTTGCGATTACTTTTGTCTTATTTAACATACCATTCACCTATTATTAATTATACCATATTTACTATTTATTACAAGAAAAAAAGAGATAAAATCTCTTTAAATCCAAACACTAAATATTAAAGCAGCCATGCTTAGAATTAATCCAATAACCCAAAAGAATTTTACAATATCTCTTTCTTCCCATCCAAGCTTTTCTAGATGATGATGGAAAGGCGTCATTAAGAATACTTTATGATGGAACCATACCATGCTGACTGTTTGAATAATACATACTAATGTTTCAAAAATAAATACTCCCATGATAACTATAAAGGTTATTTCATGTTTTGTTATTAAAGCCACACTAGCTAATGTAGCTCCTAAGCTTAAAGATCCTGTATCTCCCATAAATACTTTAGCAGGATAAGTATTAAATAATAAGAAACCTAACAAAGTACCAAATAGAACAAAACAGAAGATAGCTATATCGGAACTACCTGATATTCCTAAAGAATTCCAACTTATTAATCCTAAAGCTAAAAAAGCTATTAAAGATAATCCTCCTGCTAGTCCATCTAAGCCATCAGTGATATTAACAGCATTACTACTAGCAACTAAACAAAAGAGAATAAAGATTCCATAGAACCAACCCATATTAATCTTTAAGCCAAGACTTGTTATTTCCATTGTTGGAGTAGCTCCTGATTTCATAAAGATAAAAAAGAAAACTAAAGCAATAACAATCTGACCAAATAATTTTTGAAATTCGGTTAAACCAATATTATTTCCTCTTCTAATTATTAAATAGTCATCTAAGAATCCTAATATAGCATACGCAATAAAGACAAACATTACTATTCCTAAATTATGTGACATATTAATTTTATTAGTAACTAATAAAATTATCGTTGTTAGTATTGTTGGAATAATAAAGATTAATCCTCCCATAGTAGGAGTACCTTCTTTAAGGCGATGACTCTTTTTTAAGTAAGTACTAACTTTTTGTTTTACATTTATTCTTTTAAGTAATGGTATCATTATGCAGCCAAAGATAACAGATAAGATAAAACCTATCATCATCGATAATACTGCTTTAGCTAAAACTAACATAAATCACTCCTATATATTATCTAAAACTATTTTTTTATCATCAAAAGGGATTCTTTCATTACCAATAATTTGATACTTTTCATGCCCTTTTCCTAGCACTAATAGTATATCATTATTATGAAGTAATTGTATACCCTTTTTAATCGCAATTGCACGATTTGACTCTATTTCATAATTATTTTTGTCAAGATTAGAAGTCATTTCCTCAAGAATAGTTAATGGATCTTCAAAACGTGGATTATCACTAGTAAATATTACATAATCAGAATTATCAGTTGCTATAACACCCATCATTTTTCTTTTACCATGATCACGATTACCTCCACATCCGATAATCGTAATAATACGTCCACTAGTTAATTCTTTACTAGCACCAATAATATTTATCATTGCATCTGGTGTATGAGCATAATCTATAATTATTTTATTATCATGATAATTAATAATTTCCATTCTTCCACTAGGTTCTTTTAATTTACTAACTAAAGATACAATATCCATATATTTATATCCCATCTCATAAAGAACACTAATAGCTGCTAAAACATTGTATTTATTATACTTTCCAAGTAAAGGAATATTATACTTATCACCATTAATATAATCATCATTTGTCATTTGATAATCACTAGCATTAAATCCATAAGTCTTATAATTTTTTATTTTAAAATTATCAGCACACTCATCATCTATATTAATTAAAGATTTACCATCATCTTTTAACAAGTAAAATAATTTCTTTTTAGCTTCAATATATTTTTCTTTAGTCTCATGATAATCTAAATGATCTCTTGTTAAATTAGTAAATATAGCATAATCAAATTCTAAGAAATCAACACGATTTTGATCTAATGCTTGACTACTTACTTCCATAACTACATATTCACAGTTATGATTATAACTATCACGTAATAAATTATATAATTCTAATTTACCTGGTGTTGTGTTATTTAATTCTTTAGTATTATCTTCAATAATATATCCTAATGTTCCAATATAAGATGTTTTACATCCTAATTGATTAAGTAATTGATATAGTAAGTAACATGTTGTTGTTTTACCATTTGTTCCTGTTACACCTATTAACTTTATATCAATATTATTTATTTTAAAATATTTATCAAGATAGGCATTAGTGTTATCGACTATTAAAGTAGGTACTTTATAACTACCTCTTTCAGCAATTATCTTTTTAGCACCCTTTTCAATAGCTTCTTCAATATATTTATGTCCATCTTCTTTATACCCATGTAACGCTATAAAAGTATCACCTGGCTTAATCTTACGCGAGTCATCTTGTAACATAAAAAAACACCTCACTATATTCTATGTAAAATATAGTGAAATGTCCTTTACGCTTTAATACATTCATTAGATTCCATTATTTGTAAAACAGCTTTACGATCATTATATGGAATCTTTTTATCCTTAACAATAATAAATTCTTCATGTCCTTTACCTAATATTAGTAACAGATCATTATCTTTTAATCTCTTCATAGCTTCCAAAACAGCTTTATAACGATCTTCAATAACAACATAATTAGTTTTAGTATTATCTTTTAACATATCATCGATAATATCATTAAATTCTTCATCATGTAAATCATCACTTGTTATAAAAGTAAAGTTAGCTTCATTAAGCGCTAAAGAAGTCATTATTGGTCTTTTCGTACGATCACGACTACCTGTACAACCAAAGACAATATATAAATTATTATATTTAATATCTTTTATCGCACTAAATAAATTCTCCATAGCGTCTGGTGTATGAGCATAATCTATAATAATAGTATTTGTTTTATACTTTATCATATCCATACGTCCATTAGGCGCTGTTAACTCTAAAAATACTTGTTTAATCTTATCATAAGGAATACCTAACTTAATTAATAAGATATAAGTAACTAACATATTATATATATTATATTTACCTAATAATTTAGCTTTTAAAGCATAATTGTTATTAATAGTAAAAGTAGTTCCATTAGCTGTTAATTCATAATCTGTTACTTGATAATCACTAGTATTAAATCCATATGTAACATAATTACCTATTTTATAGTAAACAGCATAACTATCATCATCATTAATAATAGCTAGTCCTTTTTTCTTAACTTGTTTAAATAATTGTTGTTTAGCTAAGGCATAATTTTCCATCGTTTTATGATAATCTAAATGATCTCTTGTTAAATTAGTAAAAACAGCATAATCAAACGCTAATGTTTCTATTCTTCCATATGATATTCCTTGGCTACTAACTTCTAAGACAGCATGTCTATATCCTTTATCATATGCTTCTTTTAACATTTCATAAGTATCACATATATCACAATTAGTATTAGGTAAATCATAAACTTTTTCTTCTAAATAGAATCCTACTGTTCCAATATAGGCACACTTATAGCCTAACTTATTTAAGGCTTCATATGTTAAAAAGGCACTTGTTGTTTTACCATTTGTTCCTGTAATACCCATTAATGTCATTTCATCAATAAGATATCCATACTTATCTTTAAGATAATTATTTAAATACTCTCTTGTATCAGGAACTATAATTGTTTCTACACTATAATCACCATGCTCTGCTACTATCTTAGTAGCGCCATTATTAATAGCTTTTTCTATATAATCATGACCATCACTAGTTATGCCTCTTAAAGCAACAAAGGTATCACCTTTTTTTATTTTTCTTGAATCTGATTTAATGTCAATCATGTTAGTCACCCTTTTTTATAATTTCATATTCATCATAATTTTTTTGATATTCAGCAATATTATTTATATTTTTATACGCAATAGAAACATTAAATTCATCATATGCTTCTTCAAAGTACTTATGAAAATCTAACTCTATACTATTTATAATATTACTATATTCGGAAACAGTAAGTTCTAATATACGATTATCATAACTTTTATACACATAATCAATTAGAACAGAACCATCTTTATAAGTTGTCTTATTATCTTCTTCACTAGCGTCTATAAATGTATGAACATTATCCTTACCTAATAAACGAATATCTATAAGATTAAAGATATGATTACTATCAATACTATTAAATTCTATTAATTTTCTTTCATCATTATTAACAACATATAAAATATTGTCAGCTATATAATACTCATCATTACTCATTGTAAAGTAATACTTTTTATCATAATAAGTACCATCTATTTTATAAGTATTTTCTACATTATTTTTCTTAATCGTTATTAAATAACTATATTCAAAATTAGACATCTTATCATAATTTTCTAAAAAGCTAGATGATGTTGTATTATTATTACCATTCGCTATCGTTTGTTCAGGTATATTTCCAGGTCCTCCAATCATAGCAAAAACAACAATAAAAAATATTACCCAAAAAACAAGTCCTAAAGCTGCACGACGTCTTTTATTTTGCCATAAAGTTTTGATAAAGTTTTTAAATTCTTCCATATACACCTATCCTAACTTCTTACCTATTAATCCTTTTTTATCACTAATACCATTTAAATAAGATGAAGCATCCATTCGTTTTTTACCTTCAGGTTGAATACTCGTTAAAATGATTTCTCCATCACATACTTTTACGCCTATTCCATCTTTATATATATTAGTAATAACTCCATTATCTACTTTAGAGTTTATATCTTCCCCTATTTTAGCAAACCATACTTTTAATCTTTTATTATCAAGATAAGTATAAGCAACAGGGAAACTATTAAGCCCTCTTATTTGATTATATACTTCTTTTCTTGTCTTATTAAAATCGATTATTTCATCTTCAGGGCTAATATTATAAGCATATGTTACTTCTTTTTCATCTTGTTTTGTTCTTGTTGCTGTACCATTAATAATACTAGGCAATACCTCTTTTAAGAAATCACTACCTAATTTTGATAAACGATTAAATAAAGATTCTGCTGTATCATCATCTTTAATATCTAAAGAAGATTGACTTATAATATCTCCACTATCCATACCTACATCCATATGCATAATAGTTATACCTGTTTTATCATCACCATTAATAATAGCATGATGAATAGGAGCTCCTCCGCGATATTTAGGTAATAATGAAGCATGAACATTTATACATCCTAATCTTGGATAATCTAATATTTCTTTAGGAATTATTTGCCCATAAGCACAAGTAATAATAATATCTGGATTGGTATTTAAAATATCTTCATATTCTTTTCTTATCTTTATAGGCTGAAAAACTTTTATATTATTTTTAAGAGCTACCTCTTTAACAGGTGACATCTTTAACTTACCTTCACGCCCTACAGGCTTATCAGGCTGTGTAACAACACCTATAACATTATAATTATCTATTAACATTTCTAAAACAGGTACACTAAAATCAGGAGTACCCATAAAAATAATCTTTATATCATTCATCAAATCACCTATTAACATTATAATATTTTTCTTCTCTTTTAGCAAACAAAAAAAGGATATATCATCCTAATTTAAAATATATATACCAATGGTTAAATAAGTAGCAAATATAACCCATATAATATATGGAATATATAGATAACTAGATATTTTTACTTTTTGATATAGTAACATCGTTAACCAAACAATTAATGCTAGTAATAATAATATCCATATAATAGCAAGAAAGCGCCATTTAAATAGGAAAAAAATAATACTCCATAAAGCATTAATAAATAACTGAAAATAATATAAAAATGTTATTTTATCTTCATTATTTGGATAATCTTTACGAAATAAATAATAAGATATTCCCATTAGTAAATAAATAATACTCCAAGCTATTGGAAATAATAACTTAGGAGGACTAAGTGGAGGCTTATTTAATATAGAATAATCAATATGATCTTTAATAATGATACTGACAATTCCTCCAATTACTAATGAAAAAAATATATAAAAACCTTTTTTTAAAATATTTTTCATAATTACCTCTAATAAAATTATACGTAATTATTTTTTATATATACAAAAAAACGACATTTAGTCGTCTTAAATATATATTCCTTTTTTCTCATAACGTCCAAAATTATAATCAACATCGATATCATCTGACATAAAGATAATAACTTTTTTCGCTTTTAAACTTTTAGGTACATCTATAATACGTTGATTACTAGAACCCCTAAATTTTATATTGAGACTTTTTAAAGCCATAACAAATCTTCCATCCACTAAAACATCTATTTCTTTTAAGAAGTCCATAACAGCTTTATTAGTATCACACAACTTTAATAATTCTTCGAATGTAAAACCTGTATAACACCAAACATTCATCTTACATTTATGTATGGCTTCTGCTAATATAGCACAGGCTTCTGGTTGAAAAAAAGGATCTCCTCCACTAAAAGTGATACCCGTTTGGCCTTCAAGGCCTTTAATCTCTTCAATTACCTCATCAGTGTCTACTTCAAATCCACCATTAAAATCATGGGTTCCTGGATTATGGCATCCAGGACAATCATGAGAACATCCTTGTGTCCAAATAACTGTCCTAATACCAGTACCATCAACAACACTATCAGGCTGTAATTCACTAGCTAATTTTATCGTCATTATTTAGCTTCTTTACAAGTTTGGGCAGTAGCTAAGATTTCTTTAATACCAGAATGTTTTACACGATCTTTCTCTTCGGCTCTTTTTCCGTTATTGAAACGTTTAACATCTCCTGAAAGGTATCCTGTTACCCTTCTAATTCTTTCAAATCCAACTCCTTCGCCAACTATTTTTTCCATTTTTCATTCCTCCTTAACATCCACAATTTAGCGATTTTACCTCTTCAAAAGGTACACCTTCAAATTCTTTACGTCCACATCCAGGACATACATCACCGATAACTCCTACAAAGCCACACACAGGATCTCGGTCTACAGGATGGTTAATAGCTCCATAACCAATGCCTGCTTCTTTCATCAAACGAATTATTTGTTCGAATGCTTCTACATTTTGAACAGTATCTCCATCTAATTCAATATAAGAGATATGTCCTCCATTTGTTAAGGCATGATATGGTGCCTCTAACTCAATCTTCTTCTTAATACTAATGTTATAGTAAACAGGTACATGGAATGAGTTTGTATAGTAACTACGATCTGTTACTCCTTTAATACGTCCATATATAGCCTTATCTATATTAACAAATCTTCCAGCTAATCCTTCAGCAGGTGTTGCGATTAAAGTAAAGTTTAAATTGTATTTTTCACAATATTCATTACATCTATTACGCATGAAAGATATTATTTCCAAACCTAATTTTTGAGCTTCTTCACTCTCTCCATGATGCTTTCCAATTAATGCTTTAAGGGTTTCAGCTAAACCGATAAAACCAATTGTTAAAGTACCATGTTTTAATATTTTTCTTAAACGATCTGTTGGTTTTAATTTATCACCATCAGTCCATACCCCACTTCCTAATAAGAATGGGAAGTTATAGACTCTTTTATTACATTGAATTTCAAATCTTTCAAGTAATTGATCTCTTACTAAATCCATCATTTCAGCTAAGTCTTCATAGAAGCCTTTCATATCAGCTTTATCTCTTTCTTTTAAACAAATACCATGTTTAATACCTAATCTTGGTAAATTGATAGAAGTAAATGATAGATTACCACGTCCTCCTGTTGTTTGATTATTAGGATCTGTTACATCAGCCATAACACGTGTACGACATCCCATATAACCAACTTCGGTACGATAATCTCCTTCTTTATAGTATTCAATATTAAATGGAGCATCTAAGAATGAGAAGTTAGGGAATAATCTTTTAGCTGATACACGACAAGCTAACTTAAATAAATCATAGTTAGGATCACCAGGATTATAGTTAACTCCTTCTTTTACTTTGAAGATAGATACTGGGAAAATTGGTGTTTCTCCTTTTCCTAATCCTGCTTCTGTAGCCTCTAAGAAGTTTTTAATAACCATACGTCCTTCAGCTGAAGTATCAGTACCAAAGTTAATTGATGAAAATGGTACTTGAGCTCCTGCTCTTGAATGCATTGTATTTAAGTTATGAACAAATGCTTCCATAGCTTGATATGTTTGACGATTAGTTTTTGCTAAAGCCTTTTCATAAGACTTAACAAATAGTCTTTTTACAGAAGCAGACTCTGTATAAATTGGTTCAAATCTTTCAATATCAAACTCAATAGAATTTATTTTATCTACTTCTTTAGCTATTCTATCCATACTAATAAATGGAAGTAAATCTTCAAAGTCTAATAAATCATATATTTGTTGTTTAAATTCTTTTTTAAATGTTTTAAGAACACCAGGTGCCATATAATAATCAAAAGCAGGTATTGATTGTCCTCCATGTTGATCATTTTGATTAGATTGGATTGCTATAGCAGCTAAAGCACTATATGAACCAATACTAGCAGGTGTACGTAAGTGACCATGTCCTGTAGAAAAACCTTTTTTGAATAGTTTATCTAATTCTATTTGCATACAAGTAGTAGTTCCCATAGCTAGGAAGTCCATATCATGAATATGAATATCGCCTTCATCATGAGCCATAGAAAATCTTTTCTTCATTAAATATGCTTTAGCGAATTCTTTAGATACTGTGCTACCATATTGAAGCATTGTACCCATAGCGCTATCGCCATCAATATTGGCATTTTCTCTTTTAGTATCATCTTCATTAGCTGATTTAAGTCCAAGTCCTTCTAATGTTTTTAAGAACTTATGAATTTTTTTATCATCAGCAAACAAAGCACGAGATTGATTTCTTCTCTCACGATATTCAGAGAATGATTTTAATACATCATCATAGCCTTTTTTATCTAATTCCATCTCAATTAAATCTTGAATTTCTTCAATTTTAATTCTTGTTTCATCTTTATATTTTTTCTCTATTGTTTTAATAACTCCTAAATAAACTTTATTTACATCTTCTTCGGTATAAACTTTATTTTCTTCTTCGTTTTCATTAGAAGTTGTTACGACACTATCAAACCCTTTTTTTATGGCAATTGCAATTTTACTAGCATCAAAAGCTACCTTTTTACCATTTCTTTTAATTACGTCTAATGTTATCTTGTTATATGAATCTGACATCTTTGTTTTACCTCCTACTATCTACCTAGAATTATACTCTCCAAAATATACTAAATGCAATACTTTTTTTGCACTTTTTTAGTGGTTTTTTGATGTTGTTACCTTTAGGCATTATTTTATAATAATTTTCATTTTAATTTTTTTACATTTTTTTAACTTTTAATTTTTTTATTTTTTGGCAAGAGTGTTGTTTTTACACTTAAATTTAATTTTTGCCTTATTTTTCTTGCCTTTTCTCTTTTTTGTATTAAAAAAATCTATTTTTCTTTTTTTGAAAAAAATAGATTTTTTTATTTTTTAATTTTTTTGCTTTTTTAATTTTTTTAATTTTTGAATTTTACAATTTTATGATTTTTTTACCTTTATATAAGGTACTACTTAGCTTGGCATTTTGGACAGTAATAAGTGCCTCTTCCACCTACCCTAATTTTTAAAATTTTAGTATGACATTTAGGACATAAATCTCCTTCATGATTATGAACAAGAAGATTATTTTGAAAACGTCCATGGACACCTTCACTAGATTCATAAGATCTAATTGTTGTCCCTCCTAGTTCAATAGCTTTTGATAAAACATCTCTTGTATTACTAATTATTTGCTCACATTCTTTTTTCTTTATTTCACTAGCACATCTTTGAGGATTAATCTTACTTAAGAATAATATTTCATCAGCATATATATTTCCAATACCTGTAATAATACTTTGATCTAAAATTACTGTTTTAATAGGAAGTTTTTTATTATGATATTTTTCTAAGAGATAATTAGGTGTCAAATCTTTATCCCATGGCTCACACCCTAATTCACATAGTGGCTTTTCTTTAAAAGCTTCCTTTTTATCTAATAAATACATTCTTCCAAATTTACGAGTATCGTTATATCGTAATTCTAATCCACTTTCAAATAAGAACGCTACATGTTCATGTTTGCCTAATTCATCACTATGCTTACGAATAAAGAACTTACCTTCCATACGTAAATGTGTTAATAAATAATAATCATTTAAAACAAAGATGAGCCATTTTCCCCTTCTATCCATATCTAGTATTTGTTGTCCCTTTAATTTCTCTTTAAATGAGGTTATATCAGGTGTTTCAATAATATTTGGGTAATATACATATACCTCTTTAAATACTTCATTTAAGACTGTTTTTTTTAATGTACGTCTAACCGTTTCCACTTCAGGTAACTCTGGCATACTATCACCTCGAAATTATTATAAAACAAAAAGTAGACAAAAGTCTACTTTCTAATTAAACGATATAAATAAATAATAGCAGCAATAATAATTAAAGATCCTAATATTCCAATAATAATTGAATTAATATCGAAGCTTTTTTTCTTAGTTTTTTGTTCTTCTTTATCATTGTTACTTTCTTGTTTATCTTTATCATTTTGAACTTTTTCATCATTAGGAGTAGTTGTATCACTATCCATAGTATCATCACTTACTACTGAATCATCAACATTTGAATCTGTAGTAGATTGATTATTACTTGATGAATTAGTTGTAGAATTATTATTTGTTGTACTACTTGTTCCATTATTTGTTGTACCACTTGGTTTAGAAGATGGTGTTTTATTATCAGATCCTGGATTAGATGGTTTTGTCTCCCCTTCACTTGGATTAGAAGGTTTATCTTCTTCTCCTGGATTAGATGGTTTATCTTCTCCTGGATTTGGATTACTTGTTTTCTTTTCTTCTAAAGTATAATAAGTACCTTTAGCTTTATCAGTAGTTAAATTACTAGTAGATGAAAGCTCAAAATCCATATCAGTTATAACTAGTTGTGAAAGCGCTATATCATATGTACGACCATTAGCTTTCACTTTAATAGTTCCTAAAGTCATATGATGATTATTATCTACTAAATTTTTACTAACACTACCTGTCGCTACAAAAACACGTAATGTTTTATTTCCAACATTATAATCATATCTTTTGATGTAACTAGATGGGATACTACTATCCCACTCTAGTTTATCAAAAGTTACATCCCCCGTGAATTTAATTGTAATATCAGCAGCTCCAACATATCCTTCTTTTGTTGTTATAGTTAACTTAACTTCATCAGAAGTAAGAGCTTTAGAGATATTAGGTAAAACAAAGAAAGATGCAAGTAATACAATTGTATAAAGCAATTTCTTCATTTTATTTATCTCCTTTAGTTGAATCAACAATAGCTAAATCTGGTAAGCTATTATAATCTTTTAAGTTACCTAATGATAATGATGTACTTGTTAAACGTTGTCCATTATTTTCATATGGATCATCAACACGATATAATTCAGCACGAACACTACCATTTACCATTTTATTATATTCTTCAGGGCTTACAACATAGAACCATGTTCCATTAGCTATTTCACTAACTGTTCCATCATTTGTTAATTTAGCAAATAAGAAGTTTTCTCCTTCAAATACTTTATCCGCATCCAATGCATCAACAAGTAACATAGCATTAAATGTTGGATTACCACGGTAACTACCTGTAAATACAACATATCCAGCAGGAATAGATTCTTCTTTACCTTCACCATTTAGATAAGTATATGGACTAGTTAATTTACCAACATTTTCTAATTCAACATTATCGCCTGGAGGAGTAATAATATCAATTTCTGCTCCACTGATACCATTATTATTTCCAACAGATACAATTTTTACATAAGCAATATCATTATATGTCCATAATTGGTTACCACCTGTTGTACCTTCTTTATCAAAATAAACAGTTTCCTTATATTTATTATTACTATTTAAGTTAAATGTACCCTCTTTAACTTTTGTCCAATTAGTACGATCTTTACTTACGAATATTTGATATTTTTGAATAGTATTAGCAAGTATACCATTACTATCTGTAGCAGCTTTATATGAAATACCAGATATTGACATAGCACTATTCATATCAATAATGATACTAGCATTTCCTGTATCAACATCTTCAATTTCCTTCTTTGTAATACGTGTATTACCAATGAATACTGTATCATCTTTACCATCTATTAAGTTATTAATAGATAATTTACTATTATCAAATGCTTCATCTTCATAACTTACTACTTCGTTTCCATGCTTAAAGTTAGATGAAATATCAAAGCCTTCCTTACTAATACTTCCATCATAACGAACTTTAACTTCTTCTAATTTAACAGTATTAGTAGGTTTTAAATAATTATCATAAGCTGTTACTTCATATACTAAAGCTTGATTATTAATAGCTCCAATATTATCTGTAAAAGAATTATCTGTAGTAAACATGATAGGTACACCATTACGTTTTATTTCATAACCTAAAATGTATTTAGCATCAGTAGCATCTACTGTAGCAAAATCAATTGTAAATTTCTTATTTTGAGCATCTTTTTCTCTAAATGAAGCAATTATTTTTGTTGTTTCCGGAGTTTGTGCCCCTTTAGCCATACGATAACGTCTAGCACTATCTTGTAAGTACCAAATAGGTCTTTCTTCTTTTGGTAGATTTAATTTAGTGATATAAGCATCTACTTTATCAGTTGAAGCAATACCCCAATGTAAGAAATATTCTCTTAAATCTTTATTAGCAGCCTTACTAGCTAAACAAATAAGTAATTCATCTTTACTCATAGTTTTTAATGATTCATCTTGTGAAGCACGTCTACTTTCTTTATTAATTCTAGCAAAAATAGAATTTGTATCACTAAATGTATAATTATCATCATAAGCTAAGTGTAATTGCCAATACATACCTAAAGTAACAAATACATCAGTACCTTTACCTAAAGTTCCAGAAGTTACTTTTTGATATATCTTATCCATTTTAGCGCCTATTCTAGGTTCTGATACATCATCACTTGTCTGAGCAAGTAAAGCAAAAACGTTATTAGTTACCTCAGCATGCGCTAAATTACCTTGATTAATTTGATGTCCTATTTCATGACTAATACCCCATCCAAAGTATCCTGTTGTTGTCATATTACCAACTGTTCCTTGATTTGGTTTACCTTGTAATAAACCTGGAGTAGAATCATGTCCTATACCAATATGATCACCAGATGCATACATGAAAGCGCCATCAAACATACGCATAGCACGAATATTAAATCTTGATGCAGGAGCTCTATCAATAGTTTCTTCTGGTTCTTCTGATAATCCTTTATGATTATAGAATAGTGTAACCATTTCTTCAAAAGCCTTTAAAGAATTATATACACGATTAACTTGAGCAGCTTCATCTCCTTCAATACCTTGCGTAATACTCTTATATGCTTTAACAGCAGGTATTGAGAATAAACCATTCTTAGTACCAATTTCAGTTGAATTAATAACACTTGTACTTTCATCAAAACCATCAGTAGCTTTAATTGTATTAACATATGTCTTTAATTCCGTAATATATTCTGAAATAGCTACTTTAGCTGCATTTTCATCACCTAAAATACTATATACATCAAGCGTTGGAATTCTTGTCCCTCCACTAACACGGATTTTAATTGTACCATTTACAGGATTGGCATTTGGATATTTGATATATACAGATCCACCTTTATCAACATCCATATTATTTACTTTAGGTACTTCAATAATGTTAGCACCATTATTAAGAGTTCCTTTAGTAACACTCCATCCTCCTGCTTCAGCATAGTATTGAGAGAACACTACTTGTGGATGTACATTAGTATCTGTTCCCATGTAAATAGTAATTTTTTCTCCTGGTTTAGCAACTATACCTAAAGGTTGTAATTCACTTAAACCACTAAATCCTGTATGTTTCTTAGTTGTAATATTTTGATTAACTTCAATTACTTCTTTACTTAAATCTTCATCATTCAAAATACGACGAGCATAATCAATATCAGCTTGAATAGCTTCTTTATCAGGATGATACTCATTACTTTCTTTATCAATGGTATTAAGTCTATCTTCTAACTTTTTAATTTTAGCTTCATCAACACCATCAGCTAATACTAAATGTAAGTCATCAGTAAACAAAGCATTAACATCATCAGCAATTGAATCATATTCATATAGTTTAACTTCACTAATTTGAATTAATTGATTGTTATTAGCAACTGTAAGACCAAATTGAACAGCATTAGCTTCAATTGGCTCTTTTAAAGTTAAAACATAATAAGCACGATTATTTTTATCTTTCTTTAATGTTAATTGTCCTTTTACCTCAGTCTTATTATTAGATGTACGTGCTTCATCACCATTCCAATAGAATAACTTAGTATCATTATTATTAGCTCTAGGATCATATGACCCTGATTTATAAGAATAGATATAAGAATCTGGAATCGTTATAACAAATCTATCCATTTTATATGTTTTATCTAAAACAATAATTGGTGCATTAAAATTATAGTTAGCACTAGCATTTACTTGCCAATCTTTATGTTCCCAATAAGTTTGGAAATCATCATCTACTAAAGCATTATTACTACCATTAGACATTGTTCCTAAGTTAGAAACAACTTCTTTAATATGACTAGTAATTTCTCCTCCAGTAGGTCTATTTATTAACTTATAATTTGGTGTAATAGCAGCACCCATAGCTAAAGTTACGCCTGAGGCAGGAATAGATTTATCTCCTTCACCATTTGGGTTATTACCAGAAATACGAATTTCATATTTTGTTGAAGGCTCTAAATTTCTTAACTTATAACTAGTACCTTTTTGTTCTCTAAGAACAGTATATTCTTTTTCATTTTCAGCTTTATAGTAAATATTATATGATAAAGTATCTTTCATATCTTTCCAACTAATATCTAATCCAGCAAAAGTTGGAACTACATTTACCATATCGGGAGCTGGAGGTCTACGTGTCGCAACTGGGTGAAATGTAATAGCTTGACTATAATTTCCTTTCCAATCACCATTAACACCTCTTACTGAAGCTCGATAATCTTTATAATTTTTTAAATCTTCAACAATATAAGTTGTATAAGTTGTTTGTAAAATCTCATTCTTTGTAACATTACCATTAGTATCTAAAGTTTCAAATAATACCTCATATCCTGTTACATTTGGAATACCATTCCATGTTAAAGTTACTTGTTCACTACCTAAAGTAGCTTTAAGTCCACTTGGAATAGATATTTGTGGAGGTTCTACATCTTCTTTAACATTATTTAAGAATTCCACTTCAGCTATTTCAGCTAAATTCTTACTTGAAGATTTAGTAATTTTAATTGTTACTTTTTTAACAGCTATTTGGCCATTTAAATCAACAACAATAGTATCAGCACTACTCTTATCTGTAAATTTATGCGCTAAAGGTTCTACTTTAGTACCATTTACTCGATATTCGTGATCAACACCTTTTTCATCAGTAACAATAATCGTCATTTCTTCTGGAACATTTTCTGTTCCAACTTCAATTCTAATTTCTTCCATTTCAACTGTTTTTTCCATATCTAAAGATAAAACAGCTGGTGTCTCAGAAGTTATTTCTTCTCCCTTACTTTCAATTTGAACACTACCATCAGAAGTAAATAAGTCAGCAACATTACCTTTTATTGTAGTGCTTTCTTCATCTACTTTAATATTATTCATATCAATAATAGCTGCTGTAGGTTCAATTGTAACCTTACTTGTTTGACCATTAATTATTGTAGCAGCCATAGCCATATCAGCTATATTAATGCTGCCATCACGATTTAAATCGTATTTAGAAATATCTTTTTTATCATTTGAGTCAATATGTTCAATAATGGTATCAACATCTACTTCATTAACAACATTATCGTTATTAACATCACCAACTTCAAACATACCTTTCTCATTAGTAATAGAAACACGTTTAGCATAATCATCTAGTTTTATATTATCAACAGTATAATCTTTATAACCATTACCAGATAAAGTTACACTATATGTTCCCTTTCTTAAGTTATAAATAGTTAAGGCATAATATTTAACATTATCACCGTCTGTACCATTCATAACTTCACCATCGTAACTCATTTTACGAATGGATAAATCACCTTTTTGTGTCCCAAGGGTATAAGTTGTTGTCGTCATCTCAGGATAATTATTTAAATCGATATCATATTTATGCCCTTCACTATCGTTTAAGGTGATATTAATATTAGGCTCTGCAACATTACTAATAGGCAAAGTAAATTTAACATCTAGCTCTAAGTTTCCTGTTGGTATATTAGTCTCACTTTGTACATTAGTTTCATTTGCAATCTTATTTACTTCTGTTACTAAGCTAAGATTAAGATTTTGAAAAAATCCTGCCTCAGCAAGAGGTGGAAAAAACATACCTAGCATCATGCATAAAGTTAAAAACAAACCAAATATTCTTCTCATAACCATACTCCTCTCTACAATTTTATATTATCATATTACGTTTTTTCTATCAATATATTACTGTTAACATTTAATAAAAAATTTACAAAAAAAAAGAACTAAAAAAGTTCTTATAATTCTGGATAAATACTTACTTGTTTTTTATCTTTTCCTAAACGTTCAAATTTTACATATCCACTAATTTTAGCATATAAAGTATCATCTGATCCAATTCCTACATTAACTCCTGGATGAATCTTTGTACCTCTTTGACGATATAGAATAGATCCTCCTGTTACATGTTCTCCATCAGCAGCTTTAGCACCTAATCTTTTAGATATTGAATCACGTCCATTTTTTGTTGAACCTTGACCTTTTTTATGGGCAAATAATTGGATATTTAATGTCATCATTTTCATTGATGAGCACCTCCTATCTTAATAATTAACTTTCATATATTCTTTATAATCTATTGATAGGTTTTTTAATAAATCAAGCATATTATCTATTAATTTATCAATAACTTCATCATGTGTTAAAATACCTATCTCTAATAGTCCATCTGATTCACTATATACTAAACAGTCCTCATTAATACTTATTAAAGCATTTACTGTTGTAATAGCTATACAAGATACAGATGCACATACAATATCAAACCCTGCTTCAGCATAGTCAGCATGACCTGATATTTTGATGTAACTTACTACATCATCCGTCTTTTTTACATTTACTACTATCATACTATTTTTCTTTTATAGACTTAATTTCAACTTTAGTATATGGTTGACGATGTCCTTGTGTTTTATGGTAGTTATTCTTTTGAACATATTTATAAACAATAACTTTTTTAGCTTTTCCATGTTTTACTACTTCTGCAACTACTTTAGCGCCTTTTACATATGGATTTCCAGCTTTACCATTTACCATTAAAACTTTATCGAAAGTTACTTCTTTACCAGCTTCTACATCAAGCTTTTCAACATAAAGAACTGTACCTTCTTCGACATAGTATTGTTTTCCACCAGTTTCAATAACAGCTTTCATATTTTCCTCCTTTATAATCTAAGACTCGCCATCAAGGTACTTACGTTTTAAAACCTTCTTTGCGCGGTTGTAGAATGAGGTCCTACACAGTATTACATTTTAACATAGTACCCTTTATTTGTCAATCATTTTTCGTTATTATGCGTTAGCAGGAGCAAACTTATAGGCTCTAATTGGTGAACCTTGCGATAAAACATACTTCTTACTACCTACTACATGTTCTTGTAAAACAGAAGTATCTTTAATAACACCATCAAAGCCATGACTAGGTACCATAATATATTTTGATTCTAAAAGAATAGGCAGTTTCTTTTCATTTAATGTTAATCGATAATGTCTTTCATATACTTGTGACTCTAATAATAATTCTAAATCTGTATTAACATTTATATCTCTTAATTTTAATAAAGTTTGAAGTAAATCAAATTGCGCTCTTTCCTTATAAATATCTCTTCTAACAATTAAAGCTGCTAGCAATTCAGAACCTATTATTATTCCATATTGAAATGCTAAGATTAATAAACATCTTACTATAGATGGATTAAAAGCTAAATTAGTCGCAGTCCATAAAGGCAGATCTATTTTAAAATACAAATGACGATTATTTCTTATTACTTTTAAAGGTCCCATATTTTCTTTTATATCCTTTATTTTATCAATAAAGCAATAATTAAGTTTTATTTTCATATTAATATCCCCTTAGTCGTGTCGTATTTTATCATATGTTATTTATTAAGTCAAAAAGCTATTTAATATTTCTTTTTCATGATAACATTGTTTATTAATAATAAAATAATTATTTTTTACTTTAATCATCTTCTTAGGATGATATCCTTTAATAATATTATTTCTTTTATATTTAAATGGATAGGTATAACGTTCATAATAAAATTTCAACATAATACTTTTTAATGATTTAACATATTTTGTTAAATCATAAACAATATATATAAGGATTAGCCAACTTAAAAAGCTAATATCATATATAAAAAGGATAAAGATTGTTACATAAGACAAAATAAAAGTAATAATATAAGCTTTATAATAACTCGTTATTATACTAAGTAAAAGGAAATATATCTTAGAACCATCTAAAGGATATATAGGTAATAAATTAAATATTAAAATAAATAAATTATATGGTGTAGGATATATCATATAAAATAATATTTGAAATAAAGGACCAAATAATAATATGAAAAATTCTTCAATAACTGAAGAATTTAATTTTTGATTAAATGTTGTCATACATCCAAAAGGATATAAAGTGACTTTATCTATTTTCCATTTAAGAACTAAAGCTGCAAAAATATGTCCTGCTTCATGAATAATTAAAGCTAAAGTATATAGACTAAAATATTTAAAGTATCCTGTGATAAAACATATTAGCATAACAACATAATATAAAGGATGAATCTTAAACTTTATCTTCATTATTAATTATTTCTCCATTTTTCTTATGTATTAAATATAGAGTATCATCACAATTACCTATTAAAGATCCTTTTTCGATATAATCATATAGTTTAACATTAATATTACTTAGATTACCATACCAAACATCTATACCATCTATTTGTTCAACAATAACAACATTACCATAATTATCTTTAGTGCCTGTAAATATTACTAATCCACTTTCTAAATTAGGTACTAAATAATCTTTACTAACGGTTAGTTTTAATCCCTCATCTATTTTCTCTTTATTAGTATATTCTAATTTTTCATTAAAGACAGCTTTCGTTGTATTACTATCAAATAAAATATTATGTCCTAAATATTTCTTATATAATTTATTTATACTAGCAAAAGATATATTCTTATTATATACTTCATCATAAATAAAATCTTTAATATGATGATTAGATTTAATAAGAATTAATAAAACTAGTGTTATTAACATAACAACTCCTAATTTAAATATCCATTTAAGCATATTATCACCTATTAAAGTATATAAAAAAAATAGTGTTTTATACACTATTCTTCAAAGATTAAATCCTTATTCATTATATAGTATTGAATACCTGAATAAATTGATAAAATTGTTGCGACAAATAATAAGAAATCAGCAACTCTTAAATTAAATAGTTCAAATGGTAAGTTATAAAATAACGTTAAAGTTATACCAACCATTAAACAAGCTGTCTTTAACTTACCTGATTTTATAGCTGCTACTACCTTACCTTTACTACCTGCAATCATCTTAATAGAGTTTACAACACTATCACGTACAACAATAACAACAGGTATAATTGGATGAATATGTCCTGATGCTGCTAACAATATTAATATAGAATTAACTAATACTTTATCAGCAATAGCATCTATCATCTTTCCAAAATCTGTTACCATATTACGACTACGAGCAATATGTCCATCTACAAAATCAGTTAATGAAGCAATAATAAATAGTACACCTGCTACTATATATTTAATATCAATAACTAATTTTTCATTAATAAATAATTCTATTTTCTTAACACCTAACATATCAAATGGTAATACTAAAATTATGATAATAATAACTGATAAAAAAATACGTGCCAATGTAATTTTATTTGGCAAATTAAGTATTGTTTTCTTTTTATTAGTTGTATTTTTACTCATCTAACTACACCTCTATTTATTATAAATATATGCAACATCCTTATTATTAATATCACGACTATTACTATCATCATTATCTTTATCATTATATATAGCTACAATAACAAAAACAATAACACAAACAATTATAGCCGTTATTCCTAAAATAATAGTAAGTGGAATACTCTTATTATCTTTCTTTTCAATAGTATATGGTGAAGCAATCTTTTTTACTTTATTTTGTTCTTTATTTTTATTACTAGCCTTCTTTATATCATCAATAGATATTTTAGAAGTATAATCAAATACAAATTCATTAAAGTCTTCAACCATTTCTTCATAATCTAATCCTAAATATTTAGAATAGTCACGAATAAAATACTTTAGGTAGAAAATATCCTTAAAGGCATCTCTATTTCCTTCTTCAATATTCTTTAATTGAGAAGGACGTAGTTTCAAGTCTTCAGCAGCTTCTTCGATAGATATTCCCATACCTTCTCTAGCTTCTCTTAACTTTTCTCCTATCTCTTTCATTTGAAACCTCAATTCTAAAAACAATAATATTTAATAAGCCATGTTCTGTACCACAATGTGGTGACAAACATTTATCTACCATTACTGGTCTTTGAATCAGTTCAGTTCCTTATCAAAGTTCCCCTACCAAATTTTGGGTTTCTCGCTCGTGGGGTTTACCTCGTTCCACTTCTTTCATTTCTAAAAGAAATCGTCACTATGGCACTTTTATACCTAATATAACCATATCAAAGACTTAGGTTATCTCGGAGCCGTTAGCTTACGCTACTAAGAGTTATTTTTTCCTCTTACACGAACACTACAGTCATCACAGACTGTGCGAGCATGGACTTTCCTCTACATCAAAATGCAGCGTTTGTCTAAAATATTAATCTTTTCCATAAATAATTTTTTCTAGATTTGATAATCTACGAAGTAGGTCAGCATTAACACCAGTTGCTCCTTGTGAATCATTTGTTGTCGCTAGTTCTAACTTAGAACGTAAATTACGTAATTCTTTTTTTAAACGTAAGTTATCCTCTAATAATTCTTTTTTATCGCTTTCTAATTCACTAATAATAGAATTCATTTCATCATAATCTTTAATAATTATATCTAAAAAGCGATCAACTTCTTGTGGACGATATCCACGTGTATCGATTTTAAAATTTTTTTCAAGAATATCTCTACTTGTAAGAACAACACGATCTTGGTACATACAGCCACCTCTTTACACGTAACATTATCTCAAAAAAATACATGTTTGTCAATTAATCTCCTTATTTTGATAAACGTGCATTTTTATATAATTTATATCACTTAACATATTATTTATTATTTCATCAACATGGTGCCTTTCCATTATTATTCACCTCATATTTTCTAAAAATAATTTAACATTTAATAATGTTAATTCCTGTCGAAAAGATGATACTAACTAGCATAAATTACCATTTTATAGTATAATGTATATTGATATATGTTAATTAGCTGATGTCTGTTAATTTATATTAATTATTTTAAGAGTTAGGTGATGACATATATGAATTATCCTAATGGATTACAAAAGAAGAAAAAAACTATAAATTATGGTAATCGTGGTATGAGTTTAGAAGATGATCTAAATATATCTAATCAATATTATCTAGATAGCAATATAGCAGTTATATATAAAAAGCCTACCCCTATTACCATAAATCATGTTGATTTTCCAAATCGACGTGATGCCATTATAACAGAAGCACATTTTAAAATACCATCAACAACTGACTATAATGGTATATATAAAGGCAAATATATTGATTTTGAAGCTAAAGAGACAACTAGTACAACCAGTTTTCCTTTAGCGAATATTCATGAACATCAAATAAGACATTTAAGACAAATAACGGAACATGGAGGAATCGGCTTTATTATTGTTGAATTTACCCGTTTGAATCGTATCTTTATTTTAATGGCTAATGAATTATTTGCTTTTATAGATAATAGTGAAAGAAAATCTATACCTCTTCAATATTTTGAAGAAAAAGGAAAAGAAATAAAAATATCATTAAGACCAAGAATAGACTATTTAAAATATATTGATTTATAGATAGGAGAATTATATGGCAAAGAAAAAAGAGCAAGAAAAAAAGAAAAAAGTTGAAAAAAAGAAAAGAAAGTATACAATATGGCAAGCCATTTTATACACTATTTTACTATTTGGATTTCTAGGTGTTTTAGCTGTTGCTTTAGTAGGTACTGCTTTCTTTATATATATAGCTAAGACAGCTCCTCCATTTAATCCAGAAGCTTTATATAGTACTGAACCTAGTCAAATGTATGATGCTAATGGTGGATTAATGGCTACTATTGGTACCCAAGATCGTGTTGTTCTTACATACGATGAGATACCAGAAGTATTAGTTAACGCTATCGTTGCTACCGAAGACTCACGTTTCTTCCAACATAATGGATTTGACTTACCACGTTTCTTAGTTGCATCCGTAAAACAAGTATTAGGACAATCTGATGCTGGTGGTGCTTCTACCTTAACTATGCAACTATCTAAGAAGAACTATACAAGTGATGTTGCTTCTGGTTGGGAAGGAATTAAACGTAAATTTCAAGATATATATATATCTATCTTTAAAATTGAAACAACATATTCTAAGCAAGAAATATTGGAGTTTTATACTAATTCCAATCAATTAGGTAATGGATATGGAGTTGAGGCTGCTGCTAAAACATATTTTGGTAAGAGTGCTAAAGACTTAAATGTATCTGAAGCGGCTTTACTTGCAGGTATGTTTCAAGCCCCTACTCTTTATAATCCTTACTTTTATCCTGAAAATGCTGAAGCAAGAAGAAAAGTTGTTTTAAGTCTAATGTATCGTCATCAATATATTAATGATGCTGAATATAAAATAGCTTTAGACATGACTGTTGATAAAATCGTTCAAGAAAGACAAGGTAATACTTTCAGTAGTGACTTTGTAAGTTCTGAAACACAATCATTTATTGATATGGTTATCGATGATGTTCAAAAGAAAACAGGTATGAGTCCTTATACTACTTCCATGAAAATATATACAACAATGGATCCTAAAGCTCAAAAACATCTATCAGATATTATGAATGGCAAAACATATAAATGGCAAAATAGTAAAGTTCAAGCAGCTGTAGCTGTTGTTGATACCAAAACAGGTGCTATTGTTGCTATAAGTGGAGGACGTAATATTTCTACAGCTCGTGGTTTAAATAGAGCTACTGAAGCTCCACAACAAATAGGTTCTACAGCTAAACCATTATATGATTATGGACCTGCTGTTGAATATTTGAATTGGAATACAGGTACTATTATTAATGACGCTAAAACAACATATTCTGATGGTACAGCTATTAATAACTATGATGGTAGATATAAAGGATTTGATACCATTGAAAATCATTTAGTAGATTCACGTAATATTCCAGCTTTAAAAACATTTAAAGCTGTACCAAAAAAGGATATTATTGAATTTGCTTTAAACTTAGGATTAACACCCGAAATATATTCTTGTAATGCTGGATATAGTCTAGTTAATCGTAAATATTGTCAAAATAATGAAGATCCAAGTATAATTGTGGATGCTAATAAATCTAACACCATTCATGAAGCTCATGCTATTGGAGGATATGCAGGTGAAACCCCATTAACAATGGCAACTGCTTACTCAGCATTTGGTAATGGTGGATATTATAACGAATCATATAGTTTTACTAAAGTCGAATATGCCGATGGTAAGACATATGTAAATAAAACCGAAACAAAACAAGTTATGCAAGATTCAACAGCTTATATAATTACTTCAATGTTACAAAAAGCTGCTAAAAGTTATAGTTACTATAATGTTAATGGTATTAAGTATGCTGCTAAAACAGGAACTACCAACTTTGATCAAAAAACAATGAAAGCTAAAAAATTAAAAAGTAATGCTGTAAGAGACTTATGGATTGTTGGATACAATACTGATTATTCAATTGCTGTTTGGTATGGTTATGATGATTTAACCAAAGGTACAAATACCTTTGGTAGTACCCAACATCAAAAATTATTCCAAGCTATAGCTAAAGGAATATTCAAAAATAAAGATGGCTTTAAACAGCCAGAATCAGTTGTTAAAGTAACAGTTGAAAAAGATTCAGCTGTACCACTACTACCTAGTGCTAATACACCAAGTAATTATAAGACATCATACTTATTTGTATCTGGAACAGAGCCAAATCAAGTATCTACAAGATTTAATAAATTAACCGATGTATCTAATATATCATCTACAAACAATGGCGATGGAACAGCTACTGTTACTTGGACAGGTATTGCTACTCCTGATGCTTTAAATCTTGATTACTTAACTAAATTAAATGCAGCTGGCTTCTATGATAATAGTGCTAGTAAATATGCAAGTAATGTATTAAAGAAGAATCAATCATTATTTGGTTCATTAGGATATAATGTTTACATTAAAGATGATAGTGGTAATTTAACATTATTAGGTTGGACAAATCAAACTAATTATACAATTGCTAAGCCAACAGGAACTTACCAAGTAGTAATTAGATCATGTTATTCAAAATATGCATCATTAATGTCTAATGGTAAAAGTACAACAGTTACAATAACGGGAGGAAATTATTATCCTCCAACTGAGCCTACACCTGTTGATCCAAATACCCCAACACATTAAAAAAGGATAGTTTTCACTATCTTTTTTTATGTTTATAAACAAAAAAATAACTATTCCTGATAAAAATAGTTATTCTAGTTTAGAAAGAATTGCCATACCGTTTGTATTATTTTACTAATACAAACATTATTTAGCAAGTATTATCAGTACTTACCGCAATTTCTTAACTTTTGGGTTTTCTTTCCCAAAACAATTGTTTTACTTAGAGGACTTAAGATTTTCTTTCATCCGAGATATACAAATGATACCTCAAACAATCAAATCATAACTACATATATTAAAAACATATATAATATTTTTACTAAATATTAATTAAATAATTTGCTCATCACAGAATTATTTAGCTTATATATTTATTATATATAAGTAATATTTAGTGATCTGCGTTAAGAGATAGTTTGTATATCCTTATCTAAGTATCTTTATTATATCAGCATATAAAAAAAAAGTAAATACTTTTTTTAAATTTTATGAAAATTTTTTTGAGAAGTGTTTACATGGTAGTTAAATCCTACCTTAGTATAACACTTAACTGCCCTTTTCTTTATTATATTTTCTAAGGCATCAGTATTAATATTGCCATAATTAAAATGTTCTCTTAAATATGTAAATTCTCCATCACACTCACTAATAGTACCATCAGATAAAATACTTAATAAAGGTCCATGATCTAATTTACCCTTCTTTTCATAATAATATTGTGAGTAAGCTTCAATAGCCATTTTAGGTATATCTAACTTTTTAGCGTTACCTGAATCATATATTTCATTTATATCAACTAATCCACAATAATATGGTGATGAAAGTAGTTTCGCCATATTATGAAAGTATTGTTCTGATAAAGGATGTTCTTTAATTTGTTCAATATGATATTCATCAAAAGATAAAGCTACGTTACAACTACGATAATTATCTTTAAATAAATGATTTATATATTCATCTAATCGCAATAATTGACTTGCTATAGCATCATTATAACAAGTACCATTAGTAATAAAGCTTAGAGAACCTAATAAGAATTGACTAGAAATAATTGTATCAATTAAAGAAGTAAAAAGTTCTTCATCGATCATGGGTTCTCCTCCACATATGGTTAAATTATTAACAAAGTCTACTTGTTTAAAAATATTTTGCATTGTTTTAATATCCATATCATGAGCAAGTGAACACCCACGCATACAATGAATACAATTTAAATTACATCTCTCAGTTAAAACAATGCCTAGATTAGTTAACCTTATTTTACTCATATACAATCTCCATTAATAATTTCTAGTCTAGCACAAATAAAAGATTAAAGCAATTGCTTTAATCTAAATTACAATAGCAAATAAATTACCTGAACCCTTATTAACTAATTTACCTATAGTTTGCTGAAGTTTAAAGCGTGCTCCCTCAGGCATTAATGATAATTTAGCTTGTATTCCCTCTTTAACAATAACATCCAAGCTACGTCCAAATATTTCACTTTTCCATACATTATCTTTATCTTTCATTAAGTAATCAATTAATTCTTTACTTTGAACTTCAGTACCAATAATAGGTTCAAAGGTTGATTCAACATCGACTCTTATCATATGAATAGAAGGCGCTACAGCTTTTAACTTAATTCCATATCTACTACCCTGTTTAATTACTTCTGGTGTTTCTAATTTCATGTCAGCTAAAGTAGGATTAGCTACACCATATCCTGTTTTCTTTACCATTTGTAAAGCGCCTTTAATTTGATCATACGCTATTTTAGCTTCATTATATTCTTGGAATAAACTAATTATATCTCCCCTACTACTTACTTCAACACCTACTATTTCTTTTAATACTTGACTATATAATTCATCAGGAGCATTAAGATTAATAGTAACAACACCTGTTGAAGCATCTACATTAGATATATAAGCTTTAGATATATATTCACAAGCTTCAAAATGTTTAGTTATCGTATCTATGTCTCTTAATTTATCGACTTCGATAATACTTTCCTTTATTTTATCCATATAGATATCTTTTAACCAATTACCAGGGTTTAAGCAAGCTATCCAATCAGGCATATTTACTTCTACTTCTAAAACAGGAAATTCATATAGAGCTTCTTTTAAAATACTATATACATCTTTTTCATTCATATTTAAAGCATTTACAGGTAATACGGGAACATTATATTCCTCTCTTAACTTATCAGCTAGATTCTCTGTTTCAGGTAACATTGGATGTGCACTATTAAGTAAAACAATAAAGGGTTTACCAATACTTTTTAATTCACTAACAACTCTTTCTTCAGCCTCAATATAAGCATTTCTTCTTATTTCTCCAAATGAGCCATCACATGTTACAACAATACCAATACTAGAATGATCTTGTATAACTTTAGTTGTACCTATTTCAGCTGCTTCAACAAAAGGAATTTCTTCATCATACCAAGGCGTTTTAACCATTCTAGGCCCATTTTCATCTTCATACCCTTTAGCGCCCTCTACAACATACCCTACACAATCTACTAATCTAACATTTGTTTCAAAGTCTTCAACTTTTATTGTAGCGCCATTACTAGGTACAAACTTAGGTTCAGTTGTCATAATTGTTTTTCCTTGGGCTGACTGTGGTATTTCATCTAAGCATCTTTTACGTTCATATTCATCAGCTATATTAGGTACAACAAGATTTTCAATAAATCTTTTTATAAAAGTACTTTTACCTGTCCTTACAGCACCTACTACTCCTAAATATATTTCACCACCTGTTCGTAGTGTTATATCTTTTATAATATCGACTTTTTCCATTTTCTCCCTACTTTCTTTATACAAATATATGATAAAGAATAAAGAATATGAAAAAATAGATAGTTTTTATCTATTTAATGTGATGAGTAAAAGTTGTTGGCATAGGTTCTTCATCAATATGTTGCGCTATTTCTTTAAGAGTTCTACTTCTTAAAGGATGTCTTAATCTTTTTAAAGCTCTTTCTTCAATCGAACGTACAACCTCTGGTGTAACTTTTAAAAGACGTCCTATCTGCAATCTCGTCATTGGTTCACATTGATTTAAACCAAAACGTAGGATTAATATTTGTGATTCCATAGGATCTAATGTTGATAACACTTCAATCATTTTTTCTTTATATAATTTATCTAATACTGTTCTGTCTGATAAGTCATCTATAATTAAGTCAGTAAGACTAATGGTATGTTCACTTTGTATTTCTGGAATAGTCATTTCATTATGATTTAAAACAGCTATTAACCAATTATCATAATATCTAAGTGCCTCTTGACTACTGTACTCTTTCCATGTGTGTCCACTTAGTTCAGCAAAATTTTTCTTTACTTCATCAAGTATAAATGGTGTCATAAAAGCCATAAAATCAATAATACGACAACTTTTATATTGATTAATAGCGTTAGATAATCCTAATAGTCCATATGAGGTAGCATCTTGTTGATCAAAAGGAATTCCTTTAAAGAAATAATCTAAGAAAAGATTAATATGACCTATATAGTTAGTTATTAGTCTTTCTTCAATAATTTTTATTTGATGTTCGACTCTTTCATTTGCTTTAACAAGCATAATAGCTTCCTGGGCATTTTGACGTAGATTATCTAGTTCAATACTAGCAGTTGCTTCAGATTCTTTATAAGCAATAGCGTCATTTAATAAAGTAATAATATCCGTATTAATAGGCTGCATAAGTTTCGCTAAATCTTCTTTTCTTAAAAATAAATTTCTTACTTCTTGTTCTGTTAAAGTTTTAGGTGACGTTACTACTTCACCATAGTCTTTGGCAATCTCCATAATCTTACTATTATAGCTAATTATACGATCTATAATTATTTGTAATTCTTTACTTAAAGGCTTATATACATCTATAAAATAAGCAATAGGTACGCCATTTCGTAAATGAGCATCAATTACTCTTTCTAATTCCTTTTTTTCTAATCTATCCATAACCTCACCTATCTTACTTTAATTATTATAACATATTATTGTGACAAATATGGTTATATAATTATAAAAAAGTTAGAAGGCATACAACATTTATGATATAATTAATTTGTAGTAACTTAAAATGTGGTGATTTGATGATGAAAGATGTATATGTAGAAATCGATAATCAAGTAATTGGTAATAATATTAAAAATATTTTAACTAAATATCCTAATTATAAATATTATATAGGAGTTGTTAAAGGTAATTGTTATGGCCATGGTATAGGTATTATTAATACTTTAATAAATAATGGTATTAATTATTTAGCTACATCTACTTTAGAGGAATCTTTAGAAATAAGAAAAATAACAAATATACCTATCTTATGCATGCAACCAATTGCTATTAAAGATTTAGAAATAGCTAGTTTAAATAATATTACAATTACTATAAGTAGCTATAGTTACTTTAAAGAATTAATTAAGACAGATTATAAATTAAAATTACATCTAAAATTAGATACAGGAATGAATCGTTTAGGTATTGATAATATTAATGATGTTAATAATATTTATGATGAGATTAAGAGTCATGAAAATCTATATTTAGAAGGAATATTTACTCATTTACAAACAACAGGTATTACTGATACTAAATGGGATGAACAAATAAATATGTTTAAAGAATTAACAAGTAATATTAATCTAAATAATATAGATATTGTTCATATTTATAATACCAATAGTTTAGTAATTCATCCTAAATTAGATTTTTGTAATGGTGTACGTTTAGGTATTATTATGTATGGGGTAAGTCCTCGTAAGATAAACTATCATGGATTAAAAGGTAAATTACGTGAAATAAAACATCATTATTTAAGAAAGAAAAATCATTTATCTATTATTAATAATGATTATGATGTTAATGTTAAACCTGCCTTTAAACTTATTAGTCATGTTATTGAATTAAAAGATGTTAAAAAAGGTGAATATATAGGTTATGGTATGACTTATCAAGCAACTAGTAATATAAAAGTTGCCACTATTAGTTGTGGATATGCTGATGGATTAGATCTTAGACATACACTTAGTTATGTCACTATTAATAATAAAAAATATCAAATAGTAGGATCAATTAATATGAAAATGATTACAGCTATAGTTGATGATAATATCAAAATAAATGATCAAGTAGAAATTATTAATCCTCATAATGTTCGTGAGATATGTGCTCATGATCATATTACACCACATTATTTATTCACAACTATACCTAGTAATATTGATAGAATATATAAATAGGAGGAAATATTATGAATTTAACTGTTTTAATATTAGGATCTGATATCAATGCCTATTATATGGCTCGTTGTTGTCATGAATATTTTAATAAAAAAGTACATATGATTGGTAAACAATTTATGAACTTTACAGGATGTAGTAAAATTATTGATTTAACTATTTACCCTGATTTACAAGAAGTAGAATCTTTTAAAAGAATATTAAAAAACTTTTATGATGAACATAAAGATGAAAAGATTCTTTTAATAGGATCAAATGATACTTATGTTAGATTAATTATTGAAAATCAAGAATTTTTAAAACAATATTTCATCTATCCTTACTTTGACGAAACATTATTAAATAATTTACTAGTTAAGGAAAACTTCTATAAAAATATGCAACAATTCCCTATTCCTGATACTTATATTTATGATATTAATAGTAAATTAGATGAAAAACGTGTTAGTACTTTTGGTTATCCTTTAATACTAAAACCTAGTGATGGAGTTTTATATCATGAACATGAATTTGCTACCCAACATAAAGTATATAAAATTAAAAGTCATGAAGAGTTATTAAGTGTTATTAAAGATATTAAAGACTCTGGTTATACAGGTACTTTAATTATTCAAAAATTTATTAAGGGTGATGATAGTCACTTATTTGACTGTGTAGCTTTTATTGATCGTCATCATAAAGTAAAATTAATGTCTTTTGCGCAAATAGCTTTACAAGAACATACGATTACAGGTATTGGTAACGCTACTGTTTTAGTAAATGGTGTTAATACCTTTGGAAGTTCTAAAGAATTTGTTAATAAATTAAAAGGATTATTAGAAACTTTAAATTATCATGGTTTCTTAGAAGTAGATATTAAGTATGATGAAGAAGAAAAAGCTTTTAAAGTATTAGAGATTAATCCTCGTCAAGCTCGTAGTAGTTATTATCTTGCTTTTGCAGGATACAACTTAGTTAAATATTTAGTTGAAGATTTAGTTTTAGAAAAAGATTTAGACTTTACTTTTATCGATAAAGAAATAGGATTATCTTTTGTACCTAAAGCTGTTATTAAAAAGCATGTTGAAAATGTTGAACTAAAGAATGAAATATTAAAGTTATTTAAAGAAAAGAAAATGGTTAATCCTCTAAAATATAAAAAAGATAATTTATTAAAAAGAAATCTTTGGCTTAAAGTAAGAGATGTTAACTATATAAGAAAATATAAGAGAAATAGTTGGTGATAATATGTGTGGTTTTACAGGATATATTAATAAAAAAGATAATAAACAACAAACAATTGAATTAATGAGTAATATGATTAAACATCGTGGACCTGATGATTATCAATCATATATTGATGAAGATATAGCTTTAGGCTTTCGTCGTTTAAGTATAATTGATTTACAAAATGGTATTCAACCTATGACTAATGAAGATGACTCTATTATTATTACTTTTAATGGTGAAATATATAACTTTCAAGAACTACGTAAAGACTTAATAGCTAAAGGACATAAATTTAAAAATAATTCTGATACCGAAGTTATTATTCATGGTTATGAAGAATATAAAGAAGATATTGTTCCTAAACTAAGAGGTATGTTTGCTTTCGTTATATGGGATAAGAAAAATAAAGAATTATTTGGTGCTCGTGACTATTTTGGTATTAAACCTTTCTATTACTATCAAAATGATGATACTTTTATGTTTTCTTCTGAAATCAAGAGTTTCTTAGCTAATGAAGATTTTCATAAAGAAATGAATAAACAGGCTTTAAAAACTTATTTAACATTTCAATACTCTGCTTTAGATGAGACATTCTTTAAAGGTGTATATCGTTTAAAGCCAGGGCATTATTTAAAATATAAAAATCATGAATTAACTATTAAACCATACTTTAGTTTTGATTATGAAGAAAGTCATGAACGTTTAGATGAAGTTATTAAAAAGATGAATAATACTTTAAAAACATCTGTTGAATATCATAAAATAAGTGATGTTAAAGTAGGTGCTTTCCTATCAGGAGGCGTTGACTCTAGTTATATAACAACTACACTTATGCCTGATACAACTTATTCCGTAGGATTTAATTATGATTTCTTTAATGAAACAACTGATGCTGAAAGATTAAGTGAACTTATTAAAGTTAATAATAAATGTAAAATGATCAGTTTAGATGAATTTAGAGAAGGAGTAAAAAAGGTTCAATATTATTCTGATGAACCTCATGCAAACTTATCAGCAGTAGCGTTATACTACCTATCAGCTTTAGCTCGTCAAGATGTTAAAGTTGTCTTAAGTGGTGAAGGTGCTGATGAACTATATGGTGGATATGATCTATATCATGAGACTAATGCTTTTAAAAAATACCAAAAAGTACCTAAATTTATTCGTAAGGGAGTTGGAGCTTTAGCTACCCTACTACCAGAAGTTAGAGGTAAACATTTCTTAATTAGAGCTAGTCAAAATCTAGAAGATTATTATATAGGACAAGCTTTTATCTTTAATGATAAAGAAAGTAATGATATCTTAACAGATAATTATAAGACTAATATATCATTTAAAGATGTTACTAAGCCTTATTATGATAAAGTAAAAGGAAAAAGTGATTTAGTTAAGAAACAATTCCTTGATATGAACTTATGGTTACCTAATGATATTTTACTTAAAGCTGATAAAATGACTATGGCAAATAGTCTTGAATTAAGAGTTCCTTTCTTAGATAAAGTGGTATTTAAAGAAAGTTTAACTCTTGATGATGATCAAAAAGTTCATAATGATATTACAAAATATGCTTTTAGATTAGCTTCTGAAGAAATACTTCCTGAAGAATGGTCTAAGCGTAAAAAGAAAGGATTCCCTGTACCATTTGCTATATGGTTAAAAGAAAAAGAACTATATGAAGATGTCAAAAATATCTTTGAAAGTGATTTTACTAAGGAATTCTTTGATACTGATAAGTTAAATACTTTATTAGAACAGCATTATCATAATAAAAAGAATAATGCTCGTAAGATATATACTATTTATTGTTTCTTATTATGGTATAAACAATATTTTGTTGATGATCCATTAAAAAATGCCTATTAATATAGGCATTTTATTTTTGTTTAATATTTGTTGATAAAGTATCTAACTTAGTTTCTAACTCTTCTAATAATCCCTTATCAACAATATTTTGTTTTACTTGTCCTACTATTTCATACCATTCAGGATCATCAGGATGCATTTTTTCTGTACAATAAATAGGATTCATATTCCATTCTAATGATTGATTAGAATCATACCATTCTTTAGTTTTACATCTTTCCATAATACGAATAAAGACATTATTAAAATCAATAGCTGCTACTTCAAGATTAGGATAATGCTTAATACCAAAATCATTAGTATTAGGATTAGTAAAGAAGATTCCTCCTAAATTATTATAATCACGACAATAATCACTTTCTCCATGTCCTGTTTCAAGTTTATGAACAGCTAACATAGTAAGCAAGACATCACGATCAGTAACTCCTCTTATTTTAGCATATTTCAATATAGCTAATAATTGTTCTTCTTCGGTATGATCATTATGAGTTGTAGGAATTTCATCATATAAATTATTTTCAAAATAAGTATAGACGACATCAATAACATCTTGTTCAACATTATTTGATGTCATTAATCTATCTACATTTTCGCCATATAACTTTAAGACTAGATCTTCACTCATCTCAAAAATATCACCATAATAGCTAAATAAGTAATCTATTTCATTACGTTTTTCATTTTCAACAAGTACTTCTGGTGATACAAAATCAGTAGCATCTGCCTCTATCGTTGGTGATGCTAAATCTTCTTCTTGAATAGCTTCATATGAAGGAAGATTATCGTTATTATTACTATTTATTCCAGAAACAATCTTAATACCTACTCCTGCTACGATGATAGCTGATAAGCTTATTGCTGCTATACGTACACCATAAGGAGCTAATTTCTTCTTTATATTATTAGTAACATGTTTTAATAAACCTTTATCTATTTTCTTTTTTAAATCTTTAAGCATAGGATCTTTTTTTAATAAATCATAATCCTTAATATATAAACGATCTTGATCAAATGCTACAGCAATATCATATGGGTGTCCATTAGGTACATAAACATCCGTAAATTCTTCTTCATTTAACATTCTAAATAAAGCTCTAGCTTGACTTCTTTCTAATAATAATGTTTCATTTTCTTGTGGTACAACAAGTATAAAACCTTCATCTTGTTTTTCGATAATTAACTTCATTTACTCACCTATTCTTATTTTACCTGTTCAACACTTTCTAAATGATATTCGCCATCTTTATCTTTTTTAAAAGTAATTTTATGTTGTTCAAATTTATCAGCAGTTGCTATTATGGCTTTAACAGGATCAAAATCTTTATCAGTAACTTTATAAGCAAAAACACATTTTTCATCTTTTCCATAGTATTCATAAGTTGTAAAATTTTCATTGCCTAAAGCATCTATTTCATTATTTAAATAATAAGCTTCATATAAAGTAATAGTATTACCATTACTTTTAACATCTACTAAGACATAACCATATCCTAAAGGCGCATCAGTAACTGGTGTCTTATTTTCAAAAACATAATAATTACTTTGCAAAGTTACTTTACCAATACTTAGCATAGCATAGCTATCAAAACTTGTTTCTTTAGGTTCTTCTCCAAATATGGTTCTATATATTTCATTAAAAGAATTTTTAGATATACGATCTTTATTTTCAAACAAAGCAAAAACCATACTCATCTTATAGTTTTCATCTAAATCACTAACTTTAACTTTACCTTTATTAAATAAACCATCAACAGGTGTAAGCACTCCATTAGCATCTAAGGTCTCAAAATAATGAGCATTATGTACATAAGAATATAATTTCTTAATATCAGAATCTTCAATTGTTACAGGATCACTTTTGGATTCAAATGCTCCTGTATGAGCTAGAATAAATAAAATAATGGTTGCTGCAAGACAAATAACACTAATAATAATCTTTACCCTAGGATTTAACTCATCTATCTTTTGCATATCATCACCTTATAATAATTATAACATGGAATTAAAATTTTTTATATATAAAGAATTGTTTTTATATAATCATTGACTTTTAAAGGGTAAAATTGCTATAATTAATATATAAGCTAGGATACCAAAAGTAGGCTTATGTATAGATTGGAGCGCATATGATTACAGTTCATGGTATTAATACTGATAGTGTATCTCTAATTAGTAAAGAAATACTTGATTTAGCTGATGAAGCTTTAGCGAAACTATATGATATTGAATCATTAGTAAGTAATTCGGAAACTTATTTTAAAGGTAATATGCAATCAGCATTAAAAACAAAATTTGATGAATTAGCTGTATCTTTCCCAATTGTAAGACAAAACTTAGCTAGTTATGCTGAAGAACTTAATCGTTTAACTAGTTCTTATAAAGAAAAAAATGAAGCTATCAATCTAGAAATATTAAAAAGTGCCGAAAGTACTGAACTTAATGACATTTGAGGAGGTGGATTATGAGTTTAGCTTCTTTAGATATTGGTGTAGATGAAGGAGGTGCTCAAACATTATTACAAGATTTGCAAGTAACAGTTATTGATGCTTTAAAAAGTAAATTAAAGGATACATCAAATGTATTTGCAATGTTAGATAATGCTTGGATTGGAGAAGACCGTGACGTCTATAAAGCCAATGTTACAAAAACAATTGATAATTGTTGTAACGCATTAGATGCTGTAAATAAGGAATTTGCTAGAGAAATTGAAGAAATCAATAGAACAATGAGTGAATTCCGTAGAACTCATGTCGAAGACGAGACATACTAATTTAGGAGGTGTAATAAATGCAAGGTGGAGGAATATCTCTTAGTGAAGTAGATAATGTAATTAGTGCTTTTGAAGAGTATAAAAATGATATTCAAACTTTCTTAGATCAAATATCTGAAAATCCAAACTACACACAAGCATACAAAGGATTCGAAAAAGCTGTTCAAGCATACGTAGATCAAATATGTGAAACAGTTAAAACTGGTGTTATTCATCGTATTGATGCTACTATTCAAGCTTTAAAAACAGCTAAAGAAGAATATAGTGCTAAAAGTGAAGCTGTCGATACAGATGTACGTGGAGATGCTACTAGCTTCTCATTTGAAGGTAAAATGTAGCGGAGGCTTACAATGTCTTTAATATCAGAATTAGAATATGAACGTAATAGATATTATAAATTAATGGATAATATAAAAAGTATTTGTTCACACTTAAATACTAGTACAACGAATATTGAAAGTGCCACTAATCAATTAGGTAAATACTACCGTATTGATAGTGATATTGCTGATAATAGTAAATTAAAAGATAGTGTTGATTCTATTAATAATATCTACAATATTCTAATTACTAAAATAATACCAACGATAAATAGTCGTATTGCTCAACTAAATATTGAAATAACACGTCTTCATGAATTGGATTTAAATGCTGATAAAATATAGGATGCTACTATTATATGGAGGAACAAGAAATAATGACTAGTATTGATTGTGATACTAAAAAAATAAAATCTTGTGGTCAAGATATCGTAGCTTTAGCAGATGACTATGAAGAAATAATTGAAACAATTTTTACTTATATTAGTAATTTAAATACTCGTGAAGATGGTTGGCAAGGTGATGATGCAGATAGATATATCGCTCAAGTCACGCAAGAAAAAGAAATATATATAAACTTATATAATAACTTAAAAAGATTCGGTATGCTATTTCAAGAAACAGCTGAGAAAATTGAAACGACTATGCGAAAGGTAGAAATAAATAATGAGTAAATTACTTATTAATACGAATGGCTTAAAATCTTATTTTATGCCTGTTATTGATGATGGTATCGATGAATTAATTTCAGCTATTAATATAGCTGAAGGATTAGATATTCCATCAGGATTTAGTTACCGAACTTATTTAAATGCTTTGCCTGAGGCAATACGTAAAGTTAAAGGTAATTGTGTGCTTATTAAAGACTATGTTAATACTAGCATTGTTGAAATGAATAATACTTCTTTAGAAGTTTGTGATCTTTTTGATAAAATTGATGCAACCGTAATTAAAGAAAGAATACAAATCATAAAATAAGGTTTTACCTTATTTTTTTTGTAAAAAAAGAAGAATTATATAATTCTTCTATAATAATACTAATTTAGTACCATTTCTAATATTTGTCTCACGTATTAAATCATCTGTGTTATATTTTTCACCTGTTATACGATTATATAAAGCATTAGTAGTTGATACTTGATAATTATTATTACTCATATCACTTATAGCTTTAGTAATCAAGACTAGTATATTCCCTACTTTTTTATTAATAGGTAAAAAAGCATTATATGTTTGATCTATTTCGGGAACAGTAATTTCGACTAATACTTTATTCCTCATCTTGATCAGTCTCCTCTTCAATCATATATTTAACAAATTCATATTTTCCCTTATTAGCAATATAAGCAATTTCTGGATAGCTTACTTTACGATCTTCTAAAGTAAAGTTAGAAACTTTAATAATACTTTGACTACCAAAGCCATCACCTAACCATATACCATCAGATCTAGAGACATTATTACGATACCAACTATCTAACTCAAGACTTCGTAAAGCTTGAATACTATCAATAGCGATAAAATAACTATTAATAAAATTCTTTAATGATCCTAAAATAGTCATATATTTAGTTTGAGCTTCTTTACTTAATCTTACTTTTAACTGTCCAATACCAACTACAAAATATAATGTTTTATAATTTTGTTTTTCTTCAATATCAAGTTCTTGATACATCATGTTAATAACTTGATCAAAATCTTTACTATAAACAGTAACATTCGGTATCTGTGGTTGATATGCTTGATAAGCATCAATTACTTTAATTCTTAAATTTGGTATAGCACTTAATTTACGTAATAAAGCATTAAAGAATGGCAATTTATCATCTAAGATATTAGTACCAATTGTTGTATATTTACTACGTTCAAAATCATAATAAGCAGGTTCTACATTCTTCTTTAATACACCAATAGGTACCTGATCTAATGACTTAGGTATTGGTAAACTACTATCAATTACCTTTTTAGGTAAAATTGGTATCTTAGGAGCACGACGTTTATAATAATTACTTAAACGTGCACTTAATATCTTAATAGCGTCACCTATTCTATTTTTATCTGTTATAAATGCTGATTGGAATTCAAAACCTGTATCATTAATACGAACAATACCACGTCCATAATTATGAGCAGGATTTAAATCTTTTGGAGCATTAAGTAAAATACGATAATCCATTGGATCAGATAGTTGCATAGATAAACGATTATTAAAGTTTTGAAGTAAACGACTACGAATACAACTATTAACAGATGTCGCTACTATAAAATAAATACCATATTTATTACTTTCACGAATAAGTGTATAAAGACTATCTTCATATTTACCAAAATTTTCTTGGAAGTTTTCATAACCATTAATCATTATAACAATTGTAGGTAAAGTATTTCCACTATTCGTACAATAATCAATATAACTACCTGCATAGTCAACAAATAAATTCTTACGTAATTCTATTTCATTATCGATTAATTCTAATAATTTAATTATTTTTTCTTCATCTTCAATGTAAGCTAAATCACCTATATGAGGAATATTTTGAAACATACGTAATGTTTCAGCTCCAAAATCCATAATATACATATTTAATTCATCTACACTATGATCTGTTACCATTGAATAGATAATGGTTGCTAATAAGTTTTCTTTACCTGTAGTAGGTAAGCCATATATTAAAGCATTGCCATCACTAGATAAGTTTAATTTAACAACATCTTGTTTTTGATTAGATGGATCATCATACTCCCCTATTATAGAATCCATAACAAAACGTTTTGGTTTATAATTATATTTTTTCTTTAACTCATCTACATAAATAACATCAGGTATTTTATTTAACCATAAACGATGTGGATGATAATTCTCTTTTTCAGCTAACTCTGATAAGTATTTAACAATATTTGTTAATTGTTCCCCTTTTGATACAGAATCTTCTTTACGATGAATATCATTAACATTTTTAATTACATATCCAGTATTATCTACAAAAGTTATTGAATCATCTTGTTTTTTCTTTATACGTTCAGTTGGAATATATTTAGCACCACACCATGCTGATTGACCTAATTCAAATAATTCATCATAGCCTACTTGTAAATAGAAACGTCCTGTATCTTTAATTGATGCCGCTTCAGGACGCTTTAACATTTCCATACTATCACTACGACTCTGTACTTTTAAACATACTTTAAATCTTGAGTTAGACCATATTTGATCATTAACAACTCCCGTAGGTTTCTGCGTTGCTAAAATAAGGTGAACTCCTAAAGAACGACCTATACGTGATGTACTAATAAGTTGTTGCATGAATTCAGGTTGTTGACTCTTTAATTCCGCAAACTCATCACATATAATAAATAAATGTGCAATAGGTTCATCTAGTAATCCTTCATGATAATATCTCTGATATTTATAAATATCAATCGTACTTTCATCTAAGCGATCACGAGCTTCATTAAATTTAGCTTGACGACGTTTTAACTCACTTTGAATAGATACTAAAGTACGATTCATTTCATTAGTATCTAAATTAGTTATCGTACCTGCTAAATGAGGTATTTGAACTCCACTTTCACGGTTTTCAAATGCTCCTGCTAAGCCTCCACCTTTATAGTCTATTAATACAAATTGAACATCATCAGGATGATAGTTAATAGCCATAGATAAGATGTAAGTAATAATAAATTCGGATTTACCACTACCTGTAGATCCTGCAATTAAACCATGTGGTCCATGAAATTTTTCATGTAGATTTAATTTAAATAATTCTCCACTAGGATGTACTCCAACAGGAACTTCAAGTGTAATAACAGGATTACTTGTCTTCCATCTATTTAAAATATTTAATTGTTTGATATTACCTACATTATACATTTCTAAGAAAGAAATAGATTTAGGTAATAAACTCATCATTTCTCTAGATGCAACAGGAATATTAGCTAACTTAAAGACTATATCATCCATATTAACAGAATCAACATACTCATTAATAAAATTCGTTTGTGTTTGACTACTTAATTCCTTTTGAAAGATACAACTATTTTTATCTAAAACATCAATAAATGTATCACATTCATTAGGCATATTACGCATAGAATCATCAACTAGTAATAAAGAAAAACCATAGTTTTCTTCTTCGTGTAAGAATGTTGATAAAAACTGAACATTCTTAGTATTACGATAGTCATCAGTAATGATTAAGTAATATGGTGAAAAGTTTTTAAATCCATCTTGTCTTTTAATATCTTTATTATCATTATTTTCTAATAATGCTTTTCTTTTATTTAATTCGTTTTCAAGATATGATGATATATTCTTCATTTCTTCCATATCATCAGCATAAAAACGCATCTCTCGGTCATCAGTCCAACAATGTGGAGCAAACTTTAAATAACTCCATCTATTCGTATTAGCATAATTAGTAAGTAAGACAATCTTTAAATCAGCAGGACTATGATATGCTAAAATCTGAAGGATTAAGCCATCAATATATTTCTTATTATAATGTCCTTCACTTATAATAGCTGAAATATTCTTTTCAGCAAAGGAAAAAGTAACAGGAACATTTTCAAGTATTTTAGAGTGATCTACAATTGCATGAACACGAGCTCTTAAATTATCATCATCTAGGGTAAATCTTTCTTTAGCAGCATTAATCGTAATATTAGATGGCATATTACCTAAGCCTAAACGTATTGTTAAGAAATCATCATCCTTTATTTCTTTTTCCCATAGTCTTCTAGTACGATTATTTACAGTAACAATAGCTTCATTTAGCATAGGAAAGTTTTCATTTAAAACTTGTTGTTTTGCTTTTAATAAAGATTTGATTTTAGCTTCTTTATCATTTAAATAATTGGTATACTTTTTTTGCCTTAAAGCTTCTTTTTCGTCTCTTTTAGAACGTTGATATTTACGAAGATATTTAGGAAGAACAATCGTTGCAATAATCATTGCAATAATCATAGCTGCTTGTGGAATAATCATTATGATATTAGCAGTTCCATTACTAATACTATTTAATATAGATGAGCCCATAACTAATGTTGAAGCAAGCATCATAAGTGAAGTACCAATTGTTGCAATAAAAGGTTGATCTTCAACATTTTGAGACATTGGAGGTTCATCAATCTCTACAGTATCTGTTTCAAATACTGTACGAAGTCTAGGAACATGACTAAAATATTCTTTTTCATCATATAAAGGAACATTCTCTTCATCCTCTGATATTTCAGAATATTTAGTATTATCAACATTTTCTTCAGCATAAGGTGTCAAAATATTAGATATATTAGCTTCTCCTTTAGGATTATTAATTACGATAAAACTATTCATCCAAATAATCTTTAACCCATTTATAAAAATAACATCCCCTACATGTAACTTAGCATTATATTCACGTACATTATTAACATAAACACGAGCCCAATCTAAATCACTACTTTTGATAAACCAAGTATTATTTTGACAATATATTGTTGCATGTGTAGGTGCCATTAAATTATTTTGATAACAAATAGTAGAATTAGTATCCTTACCTATTGTTATATGATCCGTATTAAATTTATATTTTTGTTTTTCTTCATTTGAAGGAGAACAATATAGGATAGAGTATATTTTTTGTCCACTTACTGATAGAAAATACTGATTATATTCTTCTAGTACTGCTTTATCAATAATTTTATTATCGATAGCAACATCAATACTACCATTACTTTTTAAATACCATTTACCATTAGATGATTCCACATTAATATCCTTGTCAATATTAGAATTGACAGGGCGATACTTAATAAGGAAAGTTTCTTCTACTTTTTCAGGTAAATTAAACTTCGTCAATTTGTCGTTATCCATTATTGATATCAGCATAATCACACGACCCCTATTCTCATCAAATATTATACCATAATATAAAGCAAAAATACACTATTTAACCAATAAAAAAAGATAATATAATTATCTTTTTTCTAATCATTTAAAATATCAAAACTTTCAATAAATTGTGTAAGAATTGGTTTACCTCTAGCTATTACATAACAGAAGTTATCTGGAATATCTTCTCTTATTTCTTTTGTTACTTTAGTTAACTTCAAGATAAATTGTTCAGAAACACCATTTCCTACCCAAATACCTGTTGTATTATTAACAGCTGATTTATACCAACTTTCTGTCTCAAATTTCTTAAGTTTATCAGCACTTTCAACTATAACAAAGTTAACGATACCTAAATCTTTAGCATGTTCAAAAAGTTGGCCAAATTTATTTTTGTTTTCAATACCTAATTTATTTCTAAAGCTTTCTAAGCCACAAATAAATATTGTTGCAGGTCTTTCATTTTCAAATATGTGTCTATCATAATCACTATCAAGATATTGTTGATAATAATCATTAATAAATTTTTCTAATTTAGTAAAATTATCATCAAAGTTAACATCAACATATTTAAGGTTACCAATACCCATTGTTAATTGTAATTCTTCGGCATCAATAACTAAGACATCACATTTATTTAAAGATGCAAATTGTTTAATTAATGGTCTAACAAAGTGACTAGCCATACTAATGTCTTGAGCAGTAATAAGAGTAACTGGTTTATGTGTAAAGTCATATTTTACAATATCTAATGTCTCTTTATTATAACCAATTATCATAGCGTCACTCTTACCTAATTCGTGTTTTACATCTTTGAAAGCTATATGATCAGGTAAGGTTGGAACATGTTCTGCCACTTTATCAAATTCTTTAGCGCATGTCTCGCATTGTTCCTTAATAAAGGTATAACTTTCTTTATTTTTAGGTGCAGGGTATGCTGTTTGGAATTCATATATAATATCATTTTTCTTAATAATACCCCTACCCTTAATCTTAGATGGATAATTCTTTTTAACATTACCCAAAATAGCTGTATAATCATTTTCATTATTTTGTTGTAAAACGAATTCTTGATTAAAGTTTTGACGCATTTTGAATCTTACACCATTAGGTGTATTAACAGATAAGAAGAAGTAAATACCATATTTAGATCCTTCTCTTGTAAGTGATAATAACAACTCTTCATATGTAAGATAACTATCATCATATACTTCAAAGTTATTTATTATTACAACAATAACAGGCAATTTGTTATCACTATTTTCCATATAGTATTCATAGCTTCCTCCATAAGGAGCAAATAACTTTTTACGTTCTTCTACTTTATTAGATAATAACTTAAATAAATTAGCTATTTTATCTTTATCATTAGCAAGTAAAACATCTCCTACTAATGGACAACTATCAAATACTTTTAATGTTTCAGATCCAAAATCTAGAACATAATAATTTAATTCTTCTGGAGTATATAGGTACATTGAAGAGAAAATCATTGAACTAATTAAATTTTCTTTACCACTTCCACTAACTCCATAAACAATACCATTTCCATCATTTACAAAAGGAATACGTAAAATATCTTGTCTTTGATTAGATGGATCATCATATTCACCAATAATAGGCGCGATATAATTCTTACTTGGCTTAATATCATATTTACGCATTAAAGCAGCTACTGTAATATAATCAGGAATACGATCTAACCATAATTGTTTAACACTAATTCCTTCGGTTGCAGCTATATTAGATAAATATGCAACAACATTATTTAATTCTTCACCTTGAGCTTTATCACTATCTTTATGTTTATCTTTTTCAGCAGACTTAATAACAAAGCCTACATTATCGACAAAGTCAATTGAAGTATCAACTGTTTTCTTTAATTTTTCAGCAGGATAATATTTACCTCCACACCATGCTGATTGTCCTAATTCAAATATTTCATTATATCCTACTTGTAAATAGAAACGACCTGTCTGTTTAATTAAAGCAGCATCTGGGCATTTAATAACATCATTACTATCACTTTTTTCTTGAACACGTAAGCATACTCTAAAACGCGTATTACTCCATATTTGATTATCAACAATACCAGCAGGTTTCTGCGTTGCTAAAATAAGGTGAACACCTAAAGATCTTCCTATACGCGCTGTACTGATAAGTTGTTGCATGAATTCAGGTTGTTGACTCTTTAATTCAGCAAACTCATCACTAATGATAAATAAGTGCGCTATAGGTTCTTTAACTACTCCATTACGATATAATTTTTGATATTTATATATATCAATCGTACTTTCACCAGATAACTCTCTAGCTTCATTAAAAATTCTTTGTCTTCTTTTTAATTCTGATTCAATAGATGCTAAAGCACGATTCATCTCACTAGTATCAAGGTTAGTAATTGTCCCTGCTAAATGAGGTAGTCTAATACCTGTTTCTTTATTTTCAAAAGCTCCAGCTAGACCTCCTCCTTTATAATCTATTAAAATAAATTGAACTTCATTAGGATGATAGTTAACAGCCATTGATAAGATATAAGTAATAATAAATTCTGATTTACCACTACCTGTAGATCCTGCTACTAATCCATGTGGTCCATGAAATTTTTCATGTAAATCAAGATTTATTTTTTCTCCTCCCTTACCAACTCCAACTTGAGCTTGTAAGGTTAAAATAGGATTATTCTTTTGCCATCTATTAAGTGAGTTTAACTGTTCTACTTTACCTACATTATACATTTCTAAGAAACCATACTTATTAGGTAAAGCTTCACTATCATCACCTATTTCAATAGGCATATTAGCTAATACTTTCGCACATTCATACATATTAATATTCGTATCAAAATCAATACGGAAGTTTAAATGATTAGTATTTAAGACATTCTCAAATAAGTCAGAATTCTTTTCTGATACATTAATAAAAGCCTTACACTCTGTAGGTAAATTAGATACGCGATCATTCATAATTAATAATCCAAAGCCATAATTTTCTTGTAATCCTAATATATCTTTAATAACATCAAAACTACGTATTGTTTTAATAGAGTCTGTAATAATTAAATAATAAGGTGAATTACTTTTTACTTGTTCTTCTTCATCTCTACGTGAAGATAATTCACGATCTAAATGATAACATACTTCTTTTATCTCATCATTTGTTGTACCAAAGAAACGTATTGATTTATCATTGCTCCAACAATGAGGAAGAATCTTTATATAATCCCAACTCTCTTCATTATTTTTAGAAGTAAAGACAACAATCTTTAGTTCATCATAACTATGGAATGTTACTAATTGTAAAATTAAACGATCAATATATGATTTATTTAATTTTTTAGTACCAATAAGCGCTAAAATATTTTTTTCATATAAAGAAATAGTTAAAGGAACATCAGCTAGGTTTTTAGGTTCACTACCTAAACGCATAACCATTTCTCTTAAATTATCATCTTCTAAAGAAAAATGTTCTTCAGGATATTGAATATTAATATCCATAGGTAATACACCAGATCCTAAGTTAACAACTAAGAAATCTTCATCACCATATTTACGTTCCCATAAATTCATTTTACGCTTTAAAATAACTTGTTGACACTCTTCTAAAGATAAATTATTTTCAGCTAAAATTTGTCTTTGAGTACGAATAGTTTCAACTATTGTTTGACGTTTACCTTCAATATATTGACTATACTTTAATTGTCTTATTTCTTCTTTACGTTGTTTTCTTTTTGTTTCATAACGTCTTGTTAAAGAAGGCCATAATATTAAACTACCTAACATAGCTGTACCTATCGCAATAGCAGGCATAGCTTGTCCCCAAGTACTATTATGCGCTAAAACATTAGTAACAGCTGTAATACTCATAACAGCTGATGATACTCCCATTGTTACCATAGGCCCTAATGTTAACATAACAGGCATCTCTTCACTCTTTTCAGCACTAGGAGGAGCATCTATTTGAATATCTAATGTCTTAACATTAGACTTAAAACGTGGTTTTTTATGAAAATAATCATCTTCTTTATATAAATCCACATCTAAAACATCATCAGGATCATCAACTGTATTTAATAACTCACTAGGATTTTCTATTGTTTTTAACTCTTGAGCTTTTAAAACATTAGATTGACATCTAACTAATCCATCAGGATTATTAACAATAATAATTGGAACATTATCTTCAATTAAAACAATTATTTTTAAACCCGCAATAAATATAATATCCCCATTTTCTAACTTTTGTTGTTTTTGAACACGTATTTTATTAACATATACTCCTAAACGACTATTATTATCAGTAACAATAAAACTACCTGAATAGTAAGCTAATTTAGCATGTACATTATCAACACCCGAATTATCATAGTATATGGCATTAGCATTATTATTACCAATAGTAATCTCTTGATTAGAACCAATATAATATCTTTTAAAAGTTTTATCATAGACAGGAGAACAATATAATAGTAAGTATGTATTAGTTTGCTTAAATTTTAATAAGTAAAAAGCATATTCTTTTAAATAGACATAATCTCTTTCAGCATTATTTTCTACAACAGCAATATCATCATTACTTATAAGACGCCATGCCCCATCTTGAGCTTCAATACTAATTAAATTTTGTTCATTATTATTATCATCATAATCTGTAACCCAATAGTTACCTATAATTCTATTAGGTAAAGTTAACGTATTGATTCTCGTACTTTTAATTAATGATACTAACATACTATCCCATCCTTATTCTTTTAACATACTATATCTATTATAACAAAAAAAAAGTATTTATAAAATACTTTTCGTTTACATATTTTGGTTATTTGGATCAACAGGTGGAACTGTTGGCATACCAGGTACTTGTGGTTGAGAAGTTGGCATTCCAAATGGTGATGGAGCAAGTCCTGCCATTGGAGGTACTTCTGGAGCCATAGGCATTGGCGCTTGTGGTACTTGTGGCATCATACTTGGCATTTCAGGTACACTTGGTACTGTTGGCATTACTGGTGTACTTGGTTGCACTGGCATACCCATATCTGGTACTGGTGCTTGTGGTATCATGCCTGGCATTTCAGGCACACTTGGTACTGTTGGCATTACTGGTGTACTTGGTTGCACTGGCATACCCATATCTGGTACAGGTGCTTGTGGCATCATGCCTGGCATTTCAGGCACACTTGGTGCTGTTGGCATTACTGGCATACTTGGTTGCACTGGCATACCCATATCTGGTACTGGTGCTTGTGGCATCATGCCTGGCATTTCAGGTACACTTGGTACTGTCGACATTACTGGTGTACTTGGTTGCATTGGCATACCCATATCTGGTACAGGTGCTTGTGGTATCATACCTGGCATCTCAGGTACACTTGGTACTCCTGGTACTGCCATCGTACTTGGTTGTGTAGGAACACTCATATCTGGAATTGTTGGCACAGTACTAGGTACTACTCCTCCATTTGCTTGATTATTATTTGCTTCTACTAAAGTTTTTAATTTTTCTTTAAAAGCTTTTTCTTCTTCGTCTTCATATCCTACAAAATATACTTTTTCAATTTGATCATGATCAAATAAGCATACTTGATTAGATGATATATATCCTTCAGGATATATACATCCACTATAATCATATGTTTTTTGTGCATCATCTTGGGCTACAGAACAGAATCCTGTAATCATTGCTCTTTTAGTACCACCCTTTAACATTACTACTGAGCCTATTGGTAAAAATTTTTCTCCAACCTCATTATTCATATATTTCCTCCTACAACTATCTTGACGCTACGACATTAACTAAATAGTCAGCGTAATCATTTATTGAATTAATAAATTCTGGAAAGCGAGTAACTAATTCATCGAATGTTTGGCGTGCCATTAATGCGGCATCTCCTGTCCAAACATCTCCTCCGTCACCAATTCTTGCATAGTCTTGTTCTTTTAAAACTGATAGTAAATCTTCTATTTGTCCAGAAACCATTTTTAAGTTTCCAGCTAATGAAATTATTTCTGAATAAGTTAATTTATTATCCATAATATCACCTAACTATGAATGCTTTCAGCAGCATCTTGATAAGCATTAGAAACATTAACTAAGAAGCTTCCTGTTTCATCTATTGTCTCAGCTAATTTTTCCATAACTTTTAATTCACCATCAATTGTTTTTACATATTTTTCATCATTACTATCATTAAGCATTGGTTTTAATTGCTCTTGTATTTCCCTTAATCGATCAAGAAGATTTTTTAAGTCTGTAGATTCACCTTGAATCTTATGACCTAAAGTAGCTCCTTGATTATAATCAATATAAATATTATCCATAACTCACCTTTCCTAACTACAATAAGATAAGTTTAGAACCATTACGAATATCGGTATTTATTACATAAGTATCATCATCATAAACACGATTTGTCGTTTTATTATAAAGGTTGAAGTAGCCCTCTATTTGATAATTTCCGTCAGATAATTCAACAATTGAATGACCAATTATTTTTTTCACCAAGCCAATCTTACGATTAACTGGGATAAATAAATTGTATTCTTGTTCAATAAGAGGTACGTATATATTAACAAGAACTTTATTCATACTCTCACCCTCTATATTCCTTTATCTTATAGTCTTCTACTCTATAATGATATCACATTTCATTTTTAATTAAAAGATAAAATTAAAAATACATCATATAAATATACGCTATAACCAATATTAATAAGATAGCTATTGGTATAGCTAATATAATATATTTCTTTTTGTTACTACTTTTCTTTTCTTCGACTGTTTCTATTTGAATTAAGTTATTTGACATTTGAGAACCAAAAGATATCGCAATTAAACGAGCTACATCAATAAATGTTCCCTCATTTTTAAAGACTATATCTAATCTTCTTATTTCTTTATCAACAAGTAAGAATGGGGTCTTTTGTGATAAATCAACTAATTCCATAGTTGCTGTTAACTTAAATCTTTGTTTAATTCCATATAATGAAGTTGCTATTAAACGATAATTCTTATCCATAGCACGATGATAAGTAATATTTAAACATTTATCTAATTCTTTCATGTTATCTATTACTTTAGCTATCGTACGTTCATCAGCACCTTCATCATATAATTCACAATCAACGATTATTAAATCATATATATCTTGATTAATATAGGCAGCTAAATACTGACTAATGCTTTGAAATCTCTTTTTACGATCTTCTATTGGCCATACACTAACATTGCTTTTAAATGAAGGCCTAAATCCATTTAATGTTTTACTAACATAAGGTATACGCTCTTTAGTAGCCATAATTAAGACTTTTTTTGTATCAGGTATTTTATCTAATAAATAAGTATCTGGTACAGCATCCTCAAAAGCACGTGGTATTTGAGGCAAATTATTAATAGTAAATAAAGAGTTAATATGAATATTTTCTGGTACATTACTAGTTGGAAAATACTTTTTTGGATTTATAACAACATCTAAAAATTGTCTTGCTATATTGTTACTATAGTTAAACATAAAGATGCTGTCACCTTCAAGTAACATATTTTCACGTATAGTTAAGAATGCAATCATATTATCATCATTCATACCGTGTTCATATTTTTTTGTTAAAGTTGCTTCGTAATCTGTCCATATTTCTCCTACGGCACTAACCATCATACGATAATAGTTAGCAATATCATTAGCAGATCCATTTTTTACATACATTCTTCCTGCTAGTGATGCAACAATAATTTGAGGATAATAACGTAAAACTCTATTTTTAAAATTAGTTAAGCATTGACTTCCTATTTTTAATCCTCTTGTACTACTATCACCTAAAATAAGGTGTACATATATCTTACCAACGTTTTTAGATACAGCTAATTCTAAATATTGTTTTAAATGTTCATATCTTTCATTATTTACCTTATCACCTAAAGTAAATACAATGTGTAAATTAGACTTATTTTGAACAGCTATATCAATACTATTATTGATAACAGGATTATTATTAAATTCATTAGCAGCTATTTTACTATTTAAAACATCTTCTTTTTTACTTGGATGTCCAAAACTACTAAAGTTATAGTATCCTGTCTTAAAATTTGATACTTCATTTTTATTAGCGCCTATTAATTCACCTGATGCAAATAATAATTTAAATGGATAAGCGTTAATAAGTGTATCAAAAGTAGGCATTACTTCTTTAGAATATACTTCAAATGATTTAGCGGATTCAGTTCCAAATCCATTCATTAAAAATAATACTGTTTTCTTTTCGTTCATCTTATCACCCTATTTTACTCATTAAAATTATATCACTCTTTTTGCAAAATTGATATACCTTTTATGGTATTTTACATACAATTGCTTTCTTTAATATTTCTTCTGTATCATATACTAATTTACCAAATTCTAAATTATTAACATTAATATCTTTAATAGATAGATAATACTTATCATTATAAAAATAATATTCATCTGTAGCTATATCTAAAATATCTTTTATTTCTAATAAAAAAGTACTATCCTTTTTTATTATGTGTAAATCTACTTTACTATAATCATAATATAAATCTAAATCTTCTAAATTAAATACTAAAACCATACCATAATTTAAGTCATAATATATAGTTACTTCATAAAAGCCTTTCAATTCGATTCCATAATATTTTTTTAATTTATTAATTACTTGTTCACATATTATTTCTAAATCCTCATTGATAATATTAGTTAAATAAACAATTATTTGGTCATCAATATTATCTACTCTCATACATTCACCCATAATAGTGTATGAAAAAAAAGATAGAATGTACTATTTTGTCATTTCTATCTTTTGGTATACTTCATCTCTACCTAATTTAGTTACATTAGAAAACATTACAAAGTCATCACCAACTACTAAATCTAAATCATTTAATAAACTTGTTCTTTGCTTTTGTTGTGATGTAATTCCTACTTTGTCAGTTTTAGTAGCAACAATTGTTACAGGTATTTTATAATGTTTCAAATAATCATACATCATTAAATCGTCTTTTGTAGGTTTATGACGAAAATCTACTAGCATAAATACTTGTTTTAAATTAGGACGATTTTGTAAATAATCTTCCATCATTAATCCAAATTTCTTTTGTTTAGCTTTACTTAAAGCTGCAAAACCATATCCGGGAGCATCTACTAAATAAAACTCATCATTAACTAAATAAAAGTTAATCGTTTGTGTTTTACCTGGAGTTGCAGAAGTACGTGCATAATTTTTACGATTAATAAGAGTGTTAATAAAACTACTTTTGCCAACATTTGATCTTCCTACTAATAAATATTCGGGTTTTTCATCAGTAGGATATTGACTACGTCTAACTGCACTTATGACAAGTTCTACATCATTTATTTTCAAGTTTCTCCCTCCTTAAAATCGTATTAAGTATATCATTTATACATATCTTTGTCAAAAAAGCATCATAAAGATGCCTTATACATGGCTACCAAAACGATGTTTATGTTTCTTTGGAGCACACAACAAATAATATAGTAATAATAATCCATAAATAATGAAAGACGCAATATTACCAAAATAAATCATCGGATAAGTATTACCTAAAACTAATAAGATAATATGTTCTAAAACATTAGACATAAATAGCATTAATATAGCATTTAAAGCAATAAAATAGAAACAGATACTAGCTACATATTTAATACCTTTTGGTGTTTTAGAACTTACTATTTTTTGATTAATCAAAACTAAAGAAATAACAGTATTCATTAAAAAGAAATAAATATTCTTAAATATATTAGTCTTAAAGAAAGTATCAATATTATTAATAATATCTTTTCCATATACAATAATTATATAAAGAACTAAAAGCGTATTTAAAGCTGTAAAGATAAAATGCATATTACGATTTTCTATATTAACCATTAAAATAATAATAAAGAAAAGGAGTGCTAAAGCTATTAAAGAAAAAGCTGAGATATTAGAAAACATTCTCGTATATAATTCAAAAGCATTAGCATATGAGAAATTAACACTAGCCAATTAAGACATCTCCTGTCATTTCACTAGGTATCTCAATATTTAATAAACGTAACATTGTTGGCGCTACATCTGCTAATTTACCATTTTTTAATTTAATACCCTCTTTAGTAATAATACAAGGTACTAAACTAGTTGAATGACTTGTTATAACATTATCATCATCATCTAACATATAATCACTATTACCATGATCAGCTATAATAAATAAAGTACCTTCTAAGCTAACAACTTTATCATATATTTTACCAATACATTCATCAACAACTTCCACAGCTTTAACAGCAGCATCAAATACTCCTGTATGTCCTACCATATCGCCATTAGCAAAATTTAAAATAACAACATCAACGAAAGGTAATTCATTAATTAAATTCTCTGTTACTTCATAAGCACTCATTTCAGGTTTTAAATCATAAGTCGCTACTTTAGGAGAAGGAATAAGTATTTTCTTCTCATTTGGATAATCTACTTCTTTTCCTCCATCAAAGAAGAAGGTAACATGTGCATACTTTTCTGTTTCCGCAATACGTAATTGTTTTAATCCATTATCAGCTAATACTTCTCCTAATATATGATGAGGATTTGGATCATCAAAAGCATGAGGCGCTATTACAGATTCAACAACAGGTAACATCGTAAGTACATATAAATTATTAATTTTTTTAACAGGCATATCATTAAAATTAGGATTAGTTAAAGCTGTAAATAATTCACGTAAACGATCTTTACGGAAGTTAAAAGTAATAAAAGCATCATTATCATCTACTGTACCTTTATCAGTAAAGACTGTTGGTACAATAAATTCATCACTAATATCATTTTGATAACTCATATCAATAGCTTCTTTAGGAGAATTACTACTTAATCCATTACCATAAACAATAGCATCATACCCTTTTTGTAAACGATCATAATTATTATCACGATCCATAGTATAATATCTACCACTTATAGTTGCAATAATGCCTCCTACTTCTCTTAACTTATCTTCAACTCGAGCTATATAACTATAGGCGCTATGAGGATCAACATCTCTTCCATCTGTACACAAATGTAAATATATATTACTAACATTATTTAATTTACACATATCTAATATAGCTAATAAATGATTAATATGTGAGTGTACTCCCCCATCACTAATTAATCCCATAATATGTAATTTTGAATTATATCTTTTTACATGATTAATAGCTCTTAATAATTCTTCATTTTGGTAAAAAGTTTGATCTTTAATAGCGTTATTGATTAGTTCTAGTGGTTGATAAATAATTCTACCTGCACCAATATTCATATGACCTACTTCACTATTACCCATTTGGCCTTCTGGTAGTCCTACTTTTGTTCCACTTGCTTCTAATAAACTATATCCATATTTACCTTTTAACATATCTAAAATAGGAGTATCAGCTTGTTTTACAGCATTTCCATGTAATTCTTTTCTCTCTCCTACACCATCCATAATACATAATACTAATGGTTTCATATCATCACCTATAATAATTTTATCACGTTTTAGATAATTTATCTATATTACTAGTTGGGGTAATAGAATTTTAGCTGTTGTACCTTGATTATTACTATAATATTCTAAAGTACCATTATGAGCTTCAATAATTTCTTTTGATAAAGAAACCCCTAGTCCTGTGCCATTCTTTTTCGTCGTATAAAATGGTGTATATATTTTATCTTTATCTAATTCGGATATTCCATCTCCATTATCAACTATTTCAATTAAAACGTTATCACTAGTAAGAGATAGCCTAATAATAATATCATCAGCATTTGCTTCATAACTATTCTTTACTAGATTAGTAAGAACTTGTGTTAAACGATTATAATCACCATTAATATATATTTCTTCATCAACGGTTTCCAAAGTAATATCAATTCTATTTAATTCCCCCATTGATCTTACAATATCTTCTAATAAGATATTTATATCCATAATATCAAAATTAATATTATCTTTATTAACCAGTAAGAAATCTTGTAATAAAACAAGCAAATTATCTATTTCACTAGAAATAATAGGAATATATTTTTGAGCGCATTTTATATCATTATAATCAAACATATCTATATAAGCTTTACAAACCGCTAAAGGATTTTTTATTTCATGGGTTATCTTAAATAAAGAGTTTCTAATTTCATGCTCTTTCTTTAAATCTTTATACTCGATATGATAATTAATCAAATCTTCTCCCTTAGTTAATGTGTAGTTAGCAAAATCAGCTAACAATAAGTAGGCAACTAAATAGATAATATTACTTTGATTAAGTATTATTAAGCATGTAATACTAAGTAATGTAAAACCTATTAAGTAACGACGGAAATTCTTATTAATACTAAAAGAAATAATCATAATAATATTCATTATTAATAATAAAAAATAATCATTACTATAATATAAAATAAAAGATACTAAAATAAGAATTAATGTTACTAAATAAAATTTTTTTCGATAAGCAAAAGCAATTGGTATGGTAGCTAATAAAACAGTATATAAGTCATTTAATTGATACTTAACATTTAAATAATATATACTTATTAAAGCAAATTCTAAACATAAATCACGATGTTTTTCATCAATATTTTTATTCGTAACAATATGAAATAAATAACAAAATAAAGGAAACGTTAATAACAACATACTAATTATTATTTTTTCAAACCAATTCATATTCATCACCATGCTAATTATAGCGAAAATTGCTGTCGTATAATGTCGAAAAAAAAGATGAGTTATTACTCATCTAATTCACGAATATATTTTTTTATTTGTTTAGCATTTTCTCCTAAAATAATCTTTAATTGATTATCAATTTCGACAATACCTTGAGCCCCCATTTTTTGGATAGCTTCCTTATTAGCTAAATTAACATCTTTTAAATCAACTATGAAACGGGATTTATTAAAGGAATAATTAACAATATTATCTTTACCTCCTAATAATTCAACTAACTTATTAGCTTCTAAACGAAAGTCTTTTTTCTTTGTTCTCGCAATAGCGATTGCAACAATTAACAATATTAATATTATTGAAATATATTTTATTAATATAGGATCCATTAACATCACCTAGAAAACATTATACTATAAAACTTTTAAAATTCCAAATTTTTTTATGAAAACAAAATCGACATTTATATATATTATTTTTGCTTTTTAATTGTATAATAAGTTTAATTGTTGTAATATATTTAGAGGTGATTTAATGGGTATCTTAAGAAAAATAAAATTTGATTATATACTTCTCATAATTATTATTGCCTTATCTATTATTAGCTTAATTAGTATTAATAGTGCTGAAACATTATTAGGAACTAGTGCTGATAACTATACTATTAAACAATTAATATGGTATATAATCGGTATATTAGCTATTATTGGTATTTATTTTATTGATAATAAAAATATTATGAAGATTAGTAAATACTTATATATTGGAGGCATTATATCTTTAATCTTGCTTCTAATATTTGGAGAACCTGTTAATAATGCTCGTTGTTGGTTTAAAATACCTCATGTTGGTGTCTTTCAACCTAGTGAATTTATGAAAATAATATTAATTTTAACTTTAAGTACTACTATTAATAAATTTCATGAAGATTATCCTCATCCTACCATTCGTGAAGAATTTTTCTTTTTAATTAGAATTGCTATCATCGTAGGTATTCCTAGTCTTTTAACTTTCTTACAACCTGATACTGGTGTTGTTATCATTTATTTATTAATCACTATTATTATGTTATTTATATCAGGTATACGCTATCGATGGTTTATAGCTATTATAGGATTAGCAACATTCTTAGTTGGAGGAATTGTTTCCATTTATTTTCTTAATCAAGAATTATTTATACAACTATTTGGTACAAGTTTCTTCTTAAGAGTTGATCGTTTACTTGATTGGTCTAGTGGCAGTGGATACCAATTAGAAAACGGTATTACAGCTATAGGATCTGGTGGATTACTAGGTTTTGGACTAAATAACACCCCTATCTATTTTCCTGAACCACAAACAGACTTTATCTTTGCTGTATATGCATCAAACTTTGGTTTTATAGGTTCTATCCTTCTTTTAGGCTTATTATTAATATTAGATTTAAGACTTATTAATATTGCTTATAAAGCTAAAAATAATATTCATAAATATATTATTGGAGGCACAGTAGCTATGTTAATATATCAACAAATACAAAATATTGGTATGACTTTTGGCTTACTTCCTATTACGGGTATTACCCTACCCTTTATAAGCTACGGAGGTTCTAGTCTTTTAAGTTATATGATTATTATTGGTATTATCCTTAATATTACGAAGATAGAAAAAAGGCATCCTTTAAATTAGGATGTCTTTTTATTTATCATCTTTAATTCCTTTTAATAAGTTAAATGCTTTACGAGCTTTTAATTCGTACTTCATCATTTCACTACCAAAGTTATTAGTAAATTCTTCTGTTGTCATATTATACTTTTTAGATAACTCTTCAATTTCTTTATTAACTTCTTCTTCAGTAGCATCAATTTTTTCAGCTTCGATAATAGCATCTAATATTAAACGATATGTAACTCTCTTAGCTGCTTGTTCTTTATATTCAGCTTTTAATGATTCTTCGGTCATTCCAGTAAACTTATAGAATTGATCTAAAGATATACCTTGCATTTGTAAATTTTGACTATACTCTCTAATCATTCTATTTTGTTCATCATTAATCATAGCTTCTGGTACATCTAACTCTGAGTTTTTTGTTACTTCTGCTAATAAATCTTCTGTCCATTTATCTTCTGCTTCTTTTTCTTTTTGCGCTGTTAAATTTTCTTTTACTTGTTTTTCTAAAGCTTCTTTACTATCGATACCTTCCATACCTAAATCAGCAAAGAAATCGGCATCTAATTCTGGAATAACAACTTCTTTAACTTCATTAACTTTAACTTTGAATACAACTTTTTGTCCTTTTAAGTCTTCAGCATGATAATCTTCTGGGAAAGTAAGTTTAATTTCTTTCTCATCACCTGCTTTTAAACCAATTAGTTTATCTTCAAAACCAGGAATAAATGTATTACTTCCAATTTCTAAGGAATAATTTTCTCCTTTTCCTCCAGGGAATGCTACACCATCTTTAAATCCTTCAAAATCGATAACAGCAATGTCACCTTTTTTAATTTTACCCTCTTTAGTAACATTCTCTTTATAATGCTCACGCATATGTTCAATTGAATGATCTATTTCTTCTTGTGTTACTTCTACTTTATCTTTCTTAATCTTTAAACCTTTGTATTTTCCTAATTTTACTTCTGGTTTTAAAGTTAATAAGAACTTAAACTCAATACCAGAATCATCAATACTATTAATATTAACAGTAGGTTCTGTAACAATTTGTAAATCTTCATTTTCTTCTAATAAACGATCATATGCTACTTCAATAGCTTTATTAGAAGCTTCATAATATAGACTTTCTTTTCCATAATGTTTTATATAGACATTTTTTGGAGCTTTACCAGGACGAAAACCAGCTATTTTAGCTTTACGATTAGCTTTTTTAAATGCTTCATCTAATATTTTTTCCCAATCAGCACCTTCAATTTTTATAATAATTTCTTTTTCGTTCTTTTTTTCCATAATTCATCTCCCACGTTATATAGTATATAATAAAAACCTCTTTTAAGCAAGTAAAATAATGAATATTTAAAGCATTGAAGCTAAGCGTTCTTCATAGTTATCACTCATAGTAATATAACTACCAACAACTAAGATATCAGCACCCTTACACATTGCTTTTGTAATATTATTTATACCTCCATCAACTTCTATAACATATTGATAATTATGTTCTTTACGAATGGTATCTAATTCTTCAATTTTGGCTTGACTATTTTCCATAAACTTTTGTCCTCCTAAACCAGGTTCAACACTCATTACTAAAACCAAATCTACTTTATCTAAATAAGGCTTTAAATCTTCGACAGGTGTATTAGGTTTAATAGAGATTCCAACTTTGATATTAAGTGCCTTAATATAATTAATCATCTCTTCAATATTATCGATAGCCTCTAAATGAAAAGTTATATATTCAGGTTGATATTTTTTATAATAGTCAACATAATCTTTAACATTATAAACCATTAAATGAATATCTCTTTTAGTTGTAACATTAGGTAACTCTAAAAAATCAACTTTATTGTTAACAAATAATCCATCCATTATATCAATATGTAAATAATCTGTTTTTAAATTATCAATTTTAATAATTTTATCATTATCATCTTTAATATTAAGTAATGAAATTGAAATCATTTTCTTACGCCTTCCTTCTATTATAAGTATACAAAACAATAGGTTTAAAAGCAAACAAAAAGTAGATAATATCTACTTTTCAATAAATTTTAGATAATTTTCATAACGTGATAACAATATTTCACCATTATCAACTTGTCTTTTTATTTCACAATTAACTTCACTTTGATGCATACAATCTTGATATTCACATTTATCACGATAAGTATTAAATTCAATAAAATTATCACGAATATCGGCTGTACTCATATTATCAAATGTTAATGCAGAAAAGCCAGGTGTATCAGCAATTAATCCTCCTAAAACAGGTATTAATTCAACATGTCTTGTTGTATGTTTACCACGTCCTAATGCTTCGGATACTTCACCTGTTTCAAGATTTAAACTTGCATCTAAACGATTAATTAAAGTACTTTTACCTGCTCCACTTTGCCCTGCAAAAACAGTAACTTTATCTTTAAATATTTCCTTTATTTTTTCATCAGTATTAACAAATACTTGATATCCTATCTTACGATAATAATTAATATAAGTATCAATTTCTTTTTTATATTCTTCATCAATAAGATCTAGTTTAGTAAAACATATAATTGGTTTAATATTATTATATTCTATTATAACTAATAGTTTATCCAAAAGATTAGATGAAAAATTAGGTATATGAACACTAGTAATAATAACAGCTTGATCAACGTTAGCAATACTAGGCCTAATTAATTCATTTTTTCTTTCTAATATTTCTAAAATATATTTATTTTGATAATCAATATTAACAATATCTCCTACTAAAGGAGTAATATGTAAATTACGAAATTTTCCTCTAGCTTTACAAGTAACTAGTTCTTGATTATCTAAAGCTACAGTATAATCATTGCTTATTTGCTTAACAATTCTTCCTTGCATATTATTCCTCAGATGTATCATCATCAGAAGTAGGAGCTCCTGCTATAACAATTCTTAAGGTTACTCCTTCTTTTACTTCTGTACCTGCTGAACGTCCTTGTGATAATATTGTTCCTGCAGGTTTATCAGAAGGTGTTGTTTCAAATTGACAAGTAATCTTATTGTCATCACAGAATGTTTGAATTTTAGCTTTATCATAAGTTCCATCTAAGAAATCAGGATATACAGTTATCAAAGTAGCATATACAAGTTCTATAGGACGTCCTGCATCTAAACGGCTTCCTTTTTCAACACTTTGAGATAAAACCATACCTTCAAATGGTTCTTCTTTTTCTTCTGGATGATCTTTCATGTATTCTTCTTTAGATATCTTCTTAGATGTTAAAACAACTTTTAAACCTGCATTTTCTAATTCTATTTTAACAACATCGACATTTCTACGATAGTAATCTCCTATTTCAATTCCGCCTAAACCACTAGATACGGTAACAACAACCGAACTACCTTCTTTAACTTTAGATCCTTCTTTATGATCACGATATCCAATGATTAATCCTTCTTCAACATCACTACTAGGTGCTGACTCCCAAGAATAATATACTCCAATATCATCTAAAGATTCTCCTGCTGCTTCTTTAGTTTTACCATGAATTTCTGGTAAAACAACAGATTTCGTTTTAGCAGAATTTAATAATCCAAAAAAGGCAACTAATAATCCAATTACAACTATTGAAGTAACAAGTCCTACAATAGCAACTAACCATTTAAATTTCTTCACTTCACTCTTACCTTCCTTAACCTCTATGTCGGTATCTTGAATTTTATCCATAACAATTGTTTTATTTTCATCATCGTTATCTTTATTATTTGTTTCTAAATCTCCTTCAGGGTATTCATAAACAACTTTTTTCTCATCTTTACGTGCTTCAGATAATACCGTTTTTAAATCTTCATGCATTTCAGCAACAGAATCATAACGATTATTTGGGTTTTTAGCACACGCTTTTAAAACAACATTCTCAACACTTTGAGGTATATTAGCATTTTCCTCAACGATACTTGGAATCGGATCTTTCATCTGTTTAATAGCTATCTCAACAGCATTATCACCTTTAAATGGTAACTTACCTGTTAATAACTCATACATTAAAATACCTAAAGAATAAATATCACTTTTAACAGTAGCTGTATTTCCATTAGCTTGTTCTGGAGGCAAATAATGTACTGATCCCATAACAGAATTTGTTTGCGTTAACTCCGTACTATTTAACGCTACAGCAATACCAAAGTCAGTAATTTTAACTCTTCCATCTTCTAAAATCATAACATTTTGTGGTTTAATATCACGATGAATAATAAAACTCTCATGTGCACAAGCTATACCACTTGTTAATTGTAACATAATATCAATGGTTTCTGATAATGATAAAGCTCCCCTTTTCTTAATTAAACTTTTTAAAGTTTTACCATTAACATATTCCATAACGATAAAATAGTTACCATCATCTTCTCCTACATCATACATTTCTACAATATTTGGATGATTTAGGGAACTAGCTGCTTTAGCTTCTCGTTGAAATCTTTTTACAAATTTTTCATCACTAGCTAAATCACCACGTAATATTTTAACAGCTACTTCACGATCTAAGATTGTATCATATGCCAAATAGACATTAGCCATACCACCTTCACCTATGGTACGAATTATTTGATAACGTCCATCTATTTTTTGACCTTTAATTATCATACTAGTTTTCCTCCCTATAAAGTAAAGCTACTGATATATTGTCATTTCCTCCACGATTATTTGCTTTAAATATTAATTTATTTAATTTATCTTCAATTGAACTATCACTATTTAAAACTTTAGTAATTTGTTCTTCTGTTAACATATTTGTTAAACCATCACTACATAACATAATACCTTCAATATTAAGTTCAACATTAAAAATATCTATTTCTACATTAGTATTCGCACCTAAGGCTTTCATTAAAACGTTTTTACGTGGATGATCTTTAGCTTCTTCTAAAGTCAAATCACCACTTTTAACTAATAAATTAACTAATGTATGATCAACCGTAATCTTATGTAATTTATTGTTTTTAATAACATATCCTGACGAATCACCAATATTACCAAATAATAGGAATGATGGGGTTAATATGGCTAGTACAACAGTTGTTCCCATACCTGTACTTTCAGGGTGCTCAGCTACATACTTAAATATTAAGGCATTAGCTTCACTAACTGTACTTTGTATCCAGTTTATAGCGTCTTCTTTATTACCAACACTACTAATAGATGCAAATCTTTTACTAATGTGGGTAATAGCTATATTAGAAGCTATTTCTCCATCTTTATGTCCACCCATTCCATCAGCTACACACATAAGTATTTCATGAGCAGGATTTTCCACAATCGTAACGCAATCTTCATTACGTTCTCTTATTTTTCCAGGATCTGTTAAAAAGTTATACTTCATTTTGTGCCTCCTCATAGTTAGATCTTAATTGTCCACATGCTGCTTTAACCTTACTACCAAACTCACGTCTTATTGTTACATTAATACCATTTTTCTTTAATGTATCATAAAACTTTAGAATTTGATCTTTACTGCTTTTTTTATATTCGATATGACTAGTTTCATTATAAGGTATTAAATTAACATAACAATTAATATCTTTTAATAATTTACTTAATTCTATAGCGTTATCCACTGAATCATTAATACCTTTTAACATAATATATTCAAAAGTTACTCGGCGTTTTGTTTTATCAACATATCTTTTTACTGTTGGTATTAATTTTTCTAAAGGATAAGCTTTATTAATTTTCATAATACTATTTCTAATTTTATTATTAGGTGCATGTAATGATATAGCTAAATTAACTTGTTTATCATAATTCATAAATTCTTCTATTTTAGGAATTAATCCACAAGTAGATATTGTAATATGACGACTACCAATATCAATACCTTTTGGTGTATTAACAATATCAACAAAAGATATGACATTATCATAGTTATCAAAAGGTTCTCCTATACCCATTAAGACAATATGTGATATACGTATATTTAAATCTTCTTCAACAGCTAATATTTGTCTTACCATTTCACTAGCTTCTAAATTACGTACCTTTTTTAATCTACCACTTTCACAAAAGTGGCATCCCATATTACACCCAACTTGGGTAGATATACATAAACTATTTCCATAATCATGATTCATTAAAACTGCTTCAATTTTATTATTATCACTTAGTTTAAATAAATATTTTGAAACATCAATATCCGTTTTTTTGGTAATTATTTCTAAAGGTTCTATACTAAAATCATTAGTTAAATCATTAATAGTTTTTAAGCTAACATTCTTCATATCTTGAAATGTTTTAACACGTTTTTTATATAACCATTCAAAGACTTGTGTAGCTTTAAATTTACCTTCATTTTTATCAATAAAATATTGTTCTAATTCTTTTAATGTTTCTCCATATATATTTTTCATATCTACACCTATATTTAATTATATCAAAAAGTATAAAAAAAAGAAAATAATATTACCTTCTTTAATTAAAACAAGCATATTATTTTCATATTTATTTAATAATTTGACGTTTAGTAGACAACTAATGATCTTTTGTTACTAAACTTATTCTTTTTACTTTGTCAGGATCTATTTCATATTTTGCTTCATTTAAAGTAAAGAATCTATTCTGTTCTTTACTACACTTTGTTGTTCTTCCTGGTATGATTATTCCTTTATCTATTAAAGGTTCAATCATTGTTTGGATAACCTCTGGGCGCGATTTTTTATCGTTCGCATGATTATAATAGCTAGCAAAGTCATAATAAGTCCACTCTCCTCTCATTGACAATATATATTGTAATGTTTGATATTCAAGTGTTGATAATTTACCTGAACTTTGGGTAATCATGTCAATAATATATTCTTTTTCTAATTCCTTTTTAACACCTATCATCATATAGTTTAAAAAGAATGTAGCGTTACGATACTTTTTTACATCACGTATAACTTTATAGTATTCTTGTTTAGCAAGTTGGATGCCTCTATTAAAAATAATAAAAGGATAAGCTTCCTTATTTAATAAATGCCACATAGCTGTTGTACGAGCTGTTCGTCCATTAATATCAAAATAAGGATGAATATAATAAAAATATATTTTAGCTAATTGCGATACTAAAAAAGTATCCGTTAAACAATCAGTAGGTGTTTCATTTAAAAACGCTAATAACAGTTGCATCTTTTCTCTTATTAAGTGATAATCAACTCCTTCATCAGGAGCTATGCCAATATTAGAGGAATAATAAATATATACAGGTGCCTGTCTATAGTATTTACCCATATGTCTTAAATCATAAGTATCTAATAAACCTTCAGATAATATTTTATATAAATGTCGTAAAGTATCTTCATTTATATCTTTACCTTCAAAAATATATTTGTATCCACGATATAAATTTAAGATACGTTTTTTACGTTTTTCATCATTAATTTTTACGGTATGATGAATAATAGCGTCAATAAAAGATGCATCATCTTGATATCCTTCAATTATATTATTAGCTTGTATTTCATGAGGAAATAAAGTATTTAAAGAAAACTCTTTACTTTTCATATAATCCATACCATCTAAGAATGATTCTAGTTCTTCTTTTAATGGCTTTATTTCATCATCAATAACATAAATAGGAATATTATCTATATAAAGTGATGTACAAGTATGTTTTTTCATCTTTATTCCCCCTTTTTTTGTGAGCTATAATAACAAATTATTTTTTATTTGTCAAAAAATAAAAAAGGCTTATGCCTTTTCTACTTTTAATTTACCTTCATGACCATTTAAATCTACTGTTTCTTCTAAATCAGCTTTTTCTTCTAATTTAAGAGCTAAAGTTTCATTCATAATGAAATCTTTATATTCTAATATTGCTTTCGTAGCTAATTCATCAGCTTTATAATATAAATTAATACGATCAGTTATTTCAAAATTAGCTTGTTTACGCATATTTTGAACTTTAGAAACTAATTCACGAGCAATACCTTCTAATATTAAATCTTCAGTTAAAGTAGTATCAATAATCATAAAATTATTATTCTCCATACCAACATTAAATCCTTCTTTAGAAGATATACGTAAATCAATCATATCAGGAGTAATTTCTTTATCTTCTCCTCCTAATGTCATGGTGATATTTTCACCCTTTTGTAATTTATTAATATCAGCACTACTTAATTTTTCTAGATTAGTTTGGAATTCTTTCATTAAAGGTCCAAATACCTTACCTACTTCTTTAAAATTAGGTTTTAAAGAAATATTCATATATTCATTTAAATCATCAACAAATAATACTTCTTTAATATTTAACTCTTCGGAAATAAGTGGTACTAAATCTTCAATTAAATCTTTATTCTTACCATCAATTAAAGCTTCTTTAAGTGGTTGACGAACTTTAATCTTTGTTTCTTCACGTACATAACGTCCTACAGATATTAAACTTCTTACTAAATCCATACGCATTTCAACATGTTCATCAATTAACTTATTATCACATTTTGGATAACTAGTAAAATGTACTGACTCTTCACCTGTTAAATTACGATATAACTCTTCAGCTAAGAATGGTGTAATAGGTGCGATTAAACGAGCTAAACTAGATAGTACTTCATAGGTTGTTAAATAAACACTCTTTTTAGAATTATCTAATTTACTACCCCAGAAACGATTACGATTACGTCTAATATACCAGTTAGATAAATCTTCTGATACGAAATTAGATAAATAATGAACAACTTTATTTAAATCATATTCATCAAAAGAAGCACGTACATCTTTAACTAACTTATTATATTTAGAAAGTAACCAACGATCAATTTCTTCTCTCTTGCTATAAGGTACTTTACATTTATCAATATCTATTTCATCGATATTAGCATACATAGCAAAGAAATTATAAGTATTCTTTAATGGATTAAAGAATTTAGAATAAACTTCTTTTAACCCATTCATATCAAATTTTAAAGGTGTCCATACAGGTGATACATATAATAAATAGAATCTAACAGTATCAGCACCATACTCTTTAATTGTTGAGAAAGGTTCAACAATATTACCACGTGACTTACTCATCTTTTTGCCTTCAGCATCAAGAAGTAAATCATTTACTAAAACATTTTTAAATGGTGAACATCCTTTAACAAAGACTGATATTACCATTAAAGTATAGAACCATCCTCTTGTTTGATCAATACCTTCACAAATGAAATCAGCTGGAAATTGTGATTCCCATAACTCCTTATTTTCAAAAGGATAATGATATTGTGCAAAAGGCATAGATCCAGAATCAAACCAACAATCTAAAACATCTGGAATACGTGTCATTTCGCCACCACATTTAGGACATCTTAAATGAACTTCATCAATATATGGTTTATGTAAATCTAAATCATCACCTATTTTAGTTGTTGCCATTTCACGAAGTTCAGCAATAGATCCAACCATATGGGTATGTCCACAAGAACATTTAAAGTATGGAATAGGACTACCCCAATAACGACTACGTGATACATTCCAATCACGAGCATTAGCTAACCAGTTAGCAAATCTCTTTTCCCCAACATGAGCAGGATACCAATGTACTTTAGCATTAGCTTTAACTAACTTATCAGTCATTTCACTAACTTTAATATAATAACTTGGCATAGAATAATAAATTAATGGAGTATCACAACGCCAACAATGTGGATATTCATGCGCTACTTTTTGTTTTCTAAATAATTTATCATTAGCTTTTAAATAATCAACAACTTCTTCATTAACATCATGAACGAATTTACCATCCCATAATCCACCAACATAACATCCATCTTTACCAACAGGATTTAAATAAGGTAAATCATATTTCTTACCAACGTTAGCATCATCTTCACCAAAAGCAGGTGCTATATGTACTATACCAGTACCATCTTCCATTGTTACATACTCATCACAAGTAACATAGAATCCTTTTTTATCAACATCAAATGATGGAATTAATTGTTCATATTCTTGATACTCTAAATCTTTACCTTTATATGTTTCTAAAATAGTTGCCTCTTCTCCTAAAACAGTCTTAAGTAAAGCTTTAGCAACAATAAACTTATTACCTTTAGATTCAGCTAAAACATATTCTTCGTTTGGATTAACGCAAAGGGCTACATTCGCAATTAAAGTCCATGGTGTTGTTGTCCATACTAAGAAATAAACATCTTCATCTTTTTTCTTAAATGGTACATATACAGTAATAGCTGTATCTGTTTGATAATTTTGCGCTACTTCATGGGTAGCTAAACCTGTACCACAATGTGGACAATAAGGAACAACTCTTGTACCTTCATAGAACATGTTTTTCTTAAACATCTCTTTTAATATCCACCATTCAGTTTCAATATATTCATTCTTATATGTTAAATATGGATTTTCTACATCAAAGAATTGTCCCATTTTACTAGTTAAATCCGTAAAAGCTGATTCATTTTCACGTACACTTTTACGACATTCTTCATTAAATTTAGCAACTCCTAATGTTTCAATTTCTTTTTTAGATGAAATACCTAATTTCTTTTCAACATGATTTTCAATTGGTAATCCATGAGTATCCCATCCTATTTTACGAATTACTTTTTTACCATTCATAACATGATATTTTGTAACAGCATCTTTTAAGTTTTTAGCTACCATATGATGTAAGCCTGGAAAACCATTAGCGAAAGCAGGCCCATCATAGAAAACAAAGGTTTTATTATCTTTATTTAATTCTACTTGTTTATCATGCATTTTATTAATACTACCCCAACTCTCTAGGATAGCTGTTTCTACTTCATTAACAGATCTTTTATCTAATTCTTTAAAATTTTTCATTTTAACCCTCCTCAAATCTTAATTCTTTATAAGAATGTAAATCGATATCATAACGTGCATATACTTTATTTACACCCTCACATGTTTGTTCATAATTACTTAATTCTAGTAATTGAATATATTTTTCTACTTTTTCTTCATTAGGCCCTTCAATCTCAACATAAGTAGGAATCATAGGCCATGAATCAATATCTATTTCTATATCTCCTATTAAATAGGATATCCGTTTATTCTCCTGATAGGCTATTTCATCATAACCTAACTCTTTTAAGATGAGATGTGTTTTATCAAAGTCTTCAACTTTTTCTTCTAATTCTAGAGTACCACCTATTTTTTGATCATCATAACGATTCTTAATCGTTAGAGTTGTCTCAATACCATTAGTTCTAAGTCTTATCCATTTACCTTCTATCTTTGGTTTAAAATCATAGATATATCTTCTTTGGAAATACTCACCCTTTTTAATAGCTTGTAATTCTTCTAATTTACTAAGTAAATGACTAGTATCAATATTTAATACTCTGACTTCATATTCTGTCTTCATATCTCACCTCATATCAAAAAAAATATTATGAGTATAGGAACGCTTTCCACGTGGTACCATCCTATTTCATAATATTCATTATGCACTAAAAACTATAAAGCGTTACCTCTTTAGCATCCAGAGTGATACATATATTACTTCCCTATCTACTTCCACCTAACGTAGACTCTCTTTAAGATCCATAATATAACGTCTCTTTCATTTGCTTCAATTTATCTATTTCACTTTTTAAAGTATTTAATTCCATTTCTTTCTTTTTAGCATTTAATAAACATTCTTGAGTAATAGCATCTGCATTTTCTTCGGCTTGCTTAACTATTTTTTCTCCTTTAGCTTTAGCATTAGCCATAATCTTTTTAGCTTCCGATTTAGATTTAGCTAAATCAACCATCGTACGATCATATTCTTTACTAAAGTTTTCTTTTTGATTAAGCATTTCTATTTCATTATTTAATACTTCTATTTTAGCTGATAATTTTTTTGCCACAAGTTGATTTTTTTTCGCTACTTTTTGTAGCTTCTCTATTTTTTTATCTTTTTCTTCGATTTCTTTTACCATGCTTTCCACTTGCGTAATAATTTTATCGATAAAAGCATTAACTTCTTTTTTATCATATCCGCGAAGTGCCGAACTAAATTTATCCATACAGTCACCACATTGCTTACTAAAATACTAATAACCACATAACGTTATCTCGTTACGTGGCATATATTGTAACATAACTTTTTTATAAATTCAATACTTTACCAATCAATATCAATGTCATCATTATTATATACTTCTTTAGCTTCTTTCTCAGAAGTTATTTTACCTTGAATATTAACATTATTAGGAGTACATAAGAAAATGCCACTACCTATTTTTTCTATATGTCCTTTTAAGGCATAAACAGATCCACTAACAAAGTCAATAATTCTTTTGGCTTGATCTGATGTAACTCTACGTAAGTTGATTACAACGGTATTTCTCTTCTTTAAATGATCAGCTATTTGTTGTGATTCAGAGAATGCTCTAGGTTCAAGTAATATCATCTTAGAGCCACCTGGTTGAGAAGCCATTTCTTCTAATTCTTTTGTATCCATTTCATAAAATTGATTTTCATCGTCACTGAAGATATCTGTCTTTTCATCTCCATCAAATATTTTTTTCATGAAACCCATTTTATTTCCTCCTTAGTATAATTATCACTATACTTAATTCTAACATATTTATCAAAAAAAGAAAAGTATTTTAAAAAGACAAAATTAACGAGAAAAAGATTATTTGCATAATCTTCTTTTATTGTTTTAATTTAATAATTTTAGAACAAACAATCTGATACTTATCAAACCTTTTCTCAACATGTCCTTTAACACATATAATATCTCCTTTTTCAATATGAGGAATACTTTTAAATATTTTAGGGAATAAAGTAATATCGATATTTGATGATTCATCACTACCAATAATAAATCCCATTTTATCTCCATTTTTAGTATTAATTTCTTTAATACTATCAACGCATACAATCGCATCTATATTTTTGTCAAAATATTCTTCAATATCAGATAAAGATATTGTTTGTGGATATTTACCTTTTAAATCCGTTACAGGATGATTACTTAAGTATAAACCAAATAGTTCTAATTCTTTTTCCATAAGAATTTTCGTATCATATTCATCGATAACTTCAATATCAGGTTTTAAAGCAAACTCTTCATCTAAATCCTTAATTAATTCTCCATAATTAATAATAGCATCTAAATTATGGATTAAAGTAGCAATATTATATTTAAAAGAACTAAAGACACCTGCATAAATAAGTGATTCTAAAACTTTACGATTAATAACTTTTCCATAGCATCTTTTAATAAAATCAAAGATACTTGTAAATATTCCTAAAGCTCTTTCTTCAACAATAGTATTAACAGCATTTATTCCTACATTTTTAATACTAGTTAAAGGATATCTAATTCCTTTATCTTCTTTAATGTATTTCGTAGAACTTTTATTAATATCAGGCTTTAAAATATTAATATGCATCTTTTTACATTCATACATATATTTCTTACATTTAGTATCATCATTCATCTCAGTTGATAATAAATTAGATATAAAGATTTCAGGATAATATGCTTTTAAATAAGCCATACGATATGATACCAAGGAATAGCCAACAGAGTGGGATTTATTAAATCCATATTCAGCAAACTTTAACATCATAGCATAAATCTTATCTAATAATTGTTCACTATATCCTTTTTTTAATCCACGTTCTTTAAAACGTTTTTCTTCTTGTAGTAATAAATCTTTCTTTTTCTTACTCATAGCTTTTCTTAAAATATCAGCTTCACCTAAGGAGTAATCAGCTAAAACATTAGCTATTTGCATAATTTGTTCTTGATATATCATAATACCATAAGTATCTTTTAAGATAGGCTCTAAAGCTTCATTATAGTAATCAATCTTTTCTTTATCATTCTTTCTTTTAATATATAAAGGAATATTTTGCATAGGTCCAGGACGATATAACGCAATAGCAGCACATATATCATTAAAAGAATTAGCTTTTAATCTTTTTAAGAAATTAATCATTCCATCAGATTCAAATTGAAAGATACCTAAAGTATTAGCGTCTTCAAATATCTTTAAAGCTTTAGGATCATTAAAAGGAATATTATCAAACGTTATATTTGTATGATAAGTCTTATTAATATCATCAATTATTTCATGAATAATTGTTAAATACTTAATAGCTAAAAAGTCCATTTTAAGTAAACCTATCTCTTCTAAATAAGTCATATCATAACCACTAACATAAAAGTCTTCATGACTTTTATCTAATGGTATTACTTCATCTAAATCATAGCGTGACATAACTATTCCTGCAGCATGAATAGTTGTATGACGTTTTAATCCTTCAAACTTAGTTGCCACTTCATATAAAGTATCTAAATTATCATAACGTTCAAGATAAGCTCTAACCTTAGGATTAATTAAATTTTCTTTTAATGATTTTTTAGCGTCTAATAATTTGCATAAACTATCAACAATAGGTAAATCTAAATCCATAGCGCGTGCTATATCACGTATTACTTGTCTTGCTCCTAACGTACCAAAAGCAATAATAGGTGCAACAGCTTTCATACCATATTTTTCTTTACAATAATTAATAACTTCTTCACGTTTACTATGTTCAAAGTCAACATCAATATCAGGCATACTAATACGTTCAACATTTAAAAACCTTTCAAATAATAAATTATATTTTAAAGGATCAATATCAGTAATACCTAAAACATAAGCAACTAAAGATCCTACCGCACTACCCCTTCCAGGACCTACAATAATATTATGTTCTTTAGCATACTTAATGTAGTCATAAACAATTAAAAAGTAATCACAAAAGCCCATTTTATTTATTACATCTAATTCATATTTTAATCTTTCTTGATATTTACTACCTATCTCACTACCAAAACGCTTTTTAATTCCCTCAATACATTTTTTCTTTAGATAAGAATAGCTATCGATACCTTCATCATTTTTATATATAGGCATTAAATTTTGATGAAAAGTTATTTCTAAATTACATAAATCATATATAAGACTATTTATATCACTATTATCTAATTCTTTTACCTCATCATAGTTATGTAAATAGTTATCTAATTTATTAGTACTAACATTATCTAAAGTAGTACCCTCTTCAAGAGCTACTAAATATTTCATGTAAACACTATCTTCTTTATTAAGATATAATGTTTCTTTCATATATAATGCTTCTCCATCAATATGTTCTTTTTCTTCTTTATTTTTATATGTCTTATATATATATTTATATAATCCTTTAATCTCATTATAAACACTTGCAGAATCATAAGGTACTAATAATATTAAAGCACTAGAATACTTCTCTAAATCATTTAAAGTAATCTCTTTTTCTGATAATAATGTACTCAACTTAATAAGATTTTGATAACCTTTATAATTTATACAATATAAGATAATATTAACATCTTTATATTTTACTTCTAAACCTACGATAGGTTTAATATTATTCTTTTTACAGGCATGATAAAAATCCATTACACCATACATATTGTTATCAGTAATGGTAAGGGCTGTAATGTTATATTCTAAAGCTTTAGTTATTAAATCTTCTATTTTTATTAATGATTGCTGAAATGAATTATCAGTTTTAATATAAAGTGGAACATACTTCATTATTAACCCTCCTTATCATTATTTTACAATATTTTATTAACTTTTTAAATATTCATTGCGCCCTTAAAAAAATTATTTTATAATTATGTTGGTGATAGAATGAAAAAATACTTAATTAGCGCTGTAACAATCATTGTTATTTTAGCTTTAATCTTAGCAGGATATTACTTTTTAAATAAAGAAGAACATAATAAAGTAATGACAATTACGGATGTATCTAGAAATTGTTTTTCCAATGCTTTAGTTGTATATGATAATAATACTTATGAAGTTATTAAAGGCGCATACACAGAGCATGAAAATCCTTTAATTCATAAAGGTAAATATAACTATGATATCGATAATTTAATTACTAAGATAAAAGAATATCCTATGGATGAAGAACATTTTATGAACTATCAAGTTGTTATTGAAAATGATAAAACTTATACTGTCAGTATGAATGAGTCTCTTGAGTTAAACGAATTTATAAACTCACTAGATAAAGATGATATTTTTTGGTGTTCTTAATCCCCTAAAATATTTGACTTTCAATTATAAATATGTTAAAATCATATGGCATAGGAAGAAAAAAACTTTGAATGGAGGTTAATTATGGCAACAAAAGTAACAAGTAAAAAGCCACTTGCTGGAAATAGAAGATCACATTCATGCCGCGCTACTAAGCATCAACAAAAAGTTAACTTAGTATCTGTAACTATGGCTGATGGAACTAAATTTTTAACTAGTGCAAGAGAAAAAAGAACATTATCAAAGCTTGATCGTAAAGCTGCTTAATTTATTTTAATTAATAAAAAGTCTATACTCATGTATAGACTTTTTTGTTATGCTGCCATTTGTAAAGCTTCTTCTTCGACAGGAGCTGGTAAATAAATAACATTGCTTGCTCCTAATAACTGAACAGGTTTTTGACGCATTCTTTCTACTCTTTCTTCTAATTGAGGAGTAGGCACACGTCTTAACTTAGCATCACTTTGAATGTTTTGTACTTCCTTAACTACACTATCTTTTAAAGCTCTTAATTGCTCTATTTTTTCATCTAAACGTTCTTTTCTAACTTGTTTTTTAGCTTTCTTCATTGAAGTTTTAATCAATTTTTGATTTAACTTATCAAATTCTACCATAATAGATTTTCTTTGACTATCTTGAATAACAGCCATTTTAGAACGTAACTTTTCTAATTTAGCTTGAAGCTTTTGTTCTTTACGTGAAGAAACATATTTAAATAACTTACTCTGATATTGTTCTCTTTTCTCTTGTTCTGTTGTAATTCCTTTAGATGTGTCATCCATTTTTTCATTAGTTTTAGTCATTTGCTCTTCACGTTTCATATCTTTATGTTGTAATTCAAATGACATTTGTTCTAACTCTGCTACACGTGTTATAAGAGATTGTAATAATACAGCATCTTTAAAAGTTAGTTTTCCCTTTTCTTCTTTCTTCTTTGTTAAAGCCTCTATCTGTGGGCTTAATTGTTCTATTTCAAAAGCTATTCTTACTTCTGATACTTGATCACCATAATTTACTCCAGGTTGATACTGAATTTGATTAATTCTTTCTTCTAAAGTTAAAGGTTTAGTATTTTCTTCAGAAGCACTATCTTGAACAGTCTCTTCAACAACGGTTTCCTGTGGAGGAAGATCAATCGTTTCAGATTCTTTCCCCTTTTCATCTTCTACGGCAGTTTGCTCAGCATTTTTTTGACCTTCTTCCACCAAACCATCTTCTTTTAATTGACGAATAGTATCATCAATCATCTTTATTTCATCATCTGATAAGCCATCCATTTGTCTAAAGTTTTCTAACTCTTCGATAGTTGCAACTTTATACCTAACCGCATAATATAATGCATCATGGAAGCTTTTATCAGCTTGTGAAATATATCCTTCAAGTTCGTTAGAACTATTTTTGTATGATGAAGTGAAATGCTCTAAAGCTGCCTCAATATCAGCTTCATCTTTTAGATTACCTAATTCACTTCCCATAGCTTCTAATAAATTAATATTAGAGTTAATGCATACTCGGAGATCATTAGTCAAGCGACTACCTATTAAATTAGATATTTTATTTACTTGATCTAATAAAGTCTTCAGTTGAATAATTTTATCTTCAATAAGTTTATTAACTGCCGTCTTTTTCTCTTCAAAAGAAAGATTATCATGAACTATTTTTTCATAGTCCTCATAAGCACTACCATTATATACAGAGTAAAAAGCGACAAAATTTCTTAAATCACTTGTATTATTATTCATAATTTAACCAACCAATCTAAGATTCCTCTACAGCATCTGATGCTTCACTTGCATCTTCACTCAATATTGCTTCAACAGCTGCTCTTTCTTCTTCAGTTACTTTTTCTAAAGTATAGCTTTCATCATTTTCAACTAAATTAGAAATTAAAACATCAGGCATATCACCAATGGTATAACAAATATATTGCTTATTATTTGTCGTTTCTTCAACTATATCTATAACATTGATTGTTAATTCATTACCATCAGCATTTTTTACAACTAAAGTATTATTCACTTTGACCATCTCCTATTATCAATTTATATCATCGTCCATTTAATGTCAATTAATAATTGTTAACTTTACACTCACATATCAAAAATTTGACACGCAAAAAAAAGGAGAAATTAAATTTCTCCTAAAATAAACTCATTTGATTAGACTCTTCCATACCATCAAATAATCCCATTAAACGCATCTTATCAATTAAAGTTCCTGAAATTTTCGCACGTTTTTGACAGTTTTCAATACTTAAGAATGGTGACTTATTTCTTTCTTCCACAATATTTTTCGCAACAGTATCTCCAAGTCCATCAATAGCCGCAAATGGAGGATATATCGACGTATCATCTCTTACACCCCATACCGTTGCATCACTATGTTCTAAATCAACAGGTAAAAATTTAATCCCCCTAGCTGTTGCTTCTAAACATACCTTTAAACTTTCTAAAGTTCCCATCTCTTTATTAGTAGCTTCATAACCTTTATTTTGTATTTCAATTATTTTAGCTTTAATAGCGTCATAACCTTTAATCATTGTTTCAACATCTACATCCGTAGCTTTACTAGTAAGCCATGATGCATAAAAATAAACAGGCATATGAACTTTATACCAAGCAATTCTAAAAGCACTCATAACATATGCTGCCGCATGAGCTTTTGGGAACATGTACTTAATCTTACCACAAGAATCAATAAACCATTTATCAATACCTGCTTTTTCCATTGTTTCTTTATGTTGTGCCCAAGTATCAGGCTCTTTACTAGCTTTTCCTTTACGAACAAATTCCATTATCTTAAATGCTTTAATAGGTTCAACACCATGATACATAAGATAAACCATGATATCATCACGACATCCAATAACCTCTTTAAAAGGTACAACTTTATTTTTAATTAATTCTTGAGCATTACCTAACCATACATCAGTACCATGTGATAAACCAGATATTTTAACTAATTCAGCAAAAGTAGTAGGTTTTGTTTCGGCAACCATACTAATGGTAAATGGTGTACCAAATTCAGGAATACCTAATGTACCTGTTTCATTCATAATTTGTTCTGTTGTAACTCCTAAAGCTTTAGTAGATGTAAAAATACTCATTGTATCTTTATCATCCATAGGTACTTTTAAAATATCTGTTCCTGTTAAATCTTGTATCATACGTAACTGTGTTGGATCAGAATGTCCTAATATATCGAGTTTTAATAAATCTTGATCGATAGCATGGTAATCAAAGTGAGTTGTACGCCATGCACTAGTTGGATCATCAGCTGGGAATTGGAATGGTGTAAATTCTGATACATCCATATAATCAGGAACTACAACTATACCTCCAGGATGTTGTCCTGTTGTTCTTTTAACACCTGTACAACCAAGCGCTAAACGCTCTATTTCCGCACTACGCATAACTATATTATGATCTTCACAATACCCTTTTACAAAACCATAAGCAGTCTTATCTGCTACAGTACCTATTGTACCTGCACGATAAACATTATCAACACCAAATAATACTTTTGTATATTCATGAGCTGATGCTTGATTTAAATCAGAGAAGTTAAGATCAATATCTGGTACTTTATCAGCATTAAATCCTAAGAAAGTCGCAAATGGCATATCTTGTCCATCCTTATATAAAGGCTCTCCACATTTAGGACATAATTTATCAGGTAAATCAAAACCACTTGAATAATCAGCACCTAACTCTTTACCATTTTCATCTTGAAAAATACTTGTTAAACATTTTGTACAACGATAATGAGCAGGTAAAGGATTTACTTCTGTTATACCCATCATAGTAGCAACAAAACTTGATCCAACTGATCCACGGGATCCTACTAAATAGCCATCATCATTAGAGTGTTTAACTAAACGTTGCGCAATTAAATAAATAGGATCAAATCCTCCACCGATGATACCTCCTAGTTCTTTAGCAACCTTTTTCTTTAAGGCTTCATCAGTACATTCACCATCTTCTTCTTTCCAATTATCTTTAAAGTGATTACTCAATAATTCTTTAACAGCATCAAAGCCTTTAACAACGGTTTCATGGAGTTTAGCAAACGTTTGATTTTCTAGTTCTTCATCACTTATATCAGGATCTTCTTTTTGAATTATTTCTTTCCATGTTTTATAAACAATATCACCATATAATTCTTTAGCGATACGTTCTTCAATATTATGAGGTAAAGGATCTCCATACCAAGAAGCTGCTTTATCATATACTAAGTCAGTTACTACTCTTGGACAGTCTAGATAGCTTTTTCCATCATCACTTTTAACACGTGGTGAGAAAGGTACTCCTCCTGTATCAATAATTACTTCAATCTCATCTACCATATCCAATACTTTATTCGTATTAGTAACAACAATTTCATAAGCTAAATCATCACCTAAGAATTCAAAATCATCTAACATTTCACGCGTTGTTCGATAATGTTGTGATGGAATATTAGTTATAGATGATTTAGCTAAAGGATGTCTTCCTCCTCCAGGTACTTTTTGATTAATAATTATTTCACGATAGATTTTATCTCCACGTTCAAAGTGATGAACGTCACCTGTCGCAACAATAATTTTACCTGCTTCTTTAGTAGCATCAACGACTTTACGAATATGATTTTCAAGTTCGTGTTCATCAGCAAAATCATTAGTTTGAATTAAATGATTATATACTTCTGGAGGTTGTACTTCGACATAATCATAGAAGTTAATAATATTGGTTAATTCTTCTCCTTCTTTACTGCGAGCTTCGATAAATACTTCGGATTCGTAACAACTACTACCTATTAATAATCCTTCTCTTAATTCATTTAATTTACTACGTAAGATTCTAGGGGTTTTATATAAATAGATAGTATTAGCTAAAGAAATAATTTTAAATAAATTTTGTAATCCTTTCTTATTAAGCGCAATCGCATTAAAGTGAAAAGTACGTCCAAATTTATATATTTCATCTTTAGATATTAAACGATCTAAATCACTAATAACTTTAAAGTTTTGGCTAACTAATTTTTGTAACATTTTATGGAAGACATTAGCTGTTCCTTCGGCATCATAATCAGCACGGTGATGAGCATCTTCATCCCACTCAACATTATATCTTTTTACTAAAGCTGATAAGCTATGACGTGCATAACCTTGATCTAAAGTACGCGATAATTCTAATGTATCAATAACAGTATTGGTAAATTCCCCTAAGCCATATTTACGCATTGCCATTTCAACAAAAGAAATATCGAATTTAGCATTATGCGCTACCATAGGTAAATTACCAGTCCACTCTAAGAAACGTTTTGTAACTGTTTCTTCATCATCTTTACCTTTTACCATATCATCAGTAATACATGTTAAATCGGTAATCTTTTTAGGTATTGGTCTTTTAGGATCTATTAATTCATCAAAACGATCAACAATATTGCCTTCACATATTTTAACAGCGCCTATTTCAATCATTTGGTCATCGCCTGCAGCATTAAATCCTGTTGTTTCGGTATCGAAAACAACATAGGTAGAGGCCATTAAAGGTTCATCACTAGGTCGATATACAATATTAACAGTATCATCAACTAAAGTTAATTCTGTTCCATATAATCCTTTAAAGATAGGAGGATTCTTAATATCTTCTAATACTTTATCTAATTCTTTTTGTAATACTTCTTTATCTTCCGTACATTCAGGATCATTTAGTTTTCCTTCTAATTCTTCTTTTTTACCTTTTAAAGATTTACGAATCCCTTTATTATAAGAATTAATAATACCATAAGCGATTGGGAAGGCTTGACAACCATTATGATCGGTAATAGCGACGCCACGATATCCCATATCAATCGTACGTGATACAAGCTCACAAGTATGTTTACCTAAGTCTAATTTAGTTAAACCATCCATTTGACTCATCATGGTATGAGCATGAAGTTCTACTCTTTTAATAGGTGCATCATCAATTATCTGTTCTTTTTCATGAACTGTTTTATTTATATCGGTTAAACTTAAGACATCTTCATTAGAATATTTATCTTCTTTTACATTACCTCTAAATTTATACCAATTACCTGTCTTTAATAATTTAGATATTCTTTTATTTTCTTCTTCACCATTAACGAATATTTTACCAAAGATACTATCGGTATAATCAGTTATTTTTAAAGTATATATAACAAGATCTGTTTTCGTTTCTCGAACATCAATACCAAATAGTTCTCCTTCAATAGTAACACCATTAGTAGGTCCTGTAATTGAATCTAATCTAACAGGAAATGTATCTATAATACGTCCTAAAACAGCATCAGGATGATCTTCTGTTTCAATCGGTTTTGGTTTATAATTTTTCTTAAAAAATTCTTTTTTATCTTCAACAGGTACTTCATCTTTTTTCTCTAAACGCTCTTTAGGTACAACGACTTCATCTACAGCTTCAATAACAGATTCTGTTTCCACCATCTTAGTATCTAAAGAAGCGACATCATACCCCATACGTTTAAAATCAAGAATAATATTTTTTTCAATACTTAATATTTTATTTTGTTCAGCTAAATTACTTACTTCAATAGTTAAAGTACGATTATCAATTGTTGCATGATAATCCGTAAATGTCTCTAAGATAGGACATTTATAACTATAGCGTAACATTAAATATTCATAATATGCTTGTACTAAAGATAAATCTTGTTCTTTAGCCTTAAAAGCAATAATAGTCTTACTAATATCATCATAAGCATGTTTTATCTTCATAATAAGATGAGCATAAACATCTACAGGTAAAGTCTTTTCTATTTCAACAATAAAAGTATACTCATTTTTATCTTTGGTACATGATATTTTTTTTAAATTAGCATTATCAAAATACTGATAGTATTCTTCTTCAAGTTCTATTTTATCAAATAATTTTTTTAAATTAGCATTCATACTATCACCTCTTAAGTTATCATCTTCGTATACATCCATTATAGCATATCTTCCATACTCTTTTACGCATTAAATTATGAAATTTTTATCTTCTATAAATAAAAAAATATCTAATAAATTAGATATTCTTTATTAATTCTTGTAATCTATTTGTTAAATAAGTAATATTACTTTCATCAAAAATAATATCTCTTTTCGTATGAATACGATTCATATATAATCCTAATTTATTTTTATTCATCGTTGAACAAGCGATATATGTTGGAAAGTTTAACTGATCTGATGGATAATATGTTGTACTAGAATTTTCAATGTGGATAACTTTATTATTCATACTACGAAAGATGTTCATAACTTGATCATGATACTTACTTTTTGCTTTTTTATTCTCAATTATTAAGAAATGATTACCATCAGATACACAATCAATGTTGATAACTAATTTGTCTTTAAGAATATTTTTATGTTCTTTAGCGAAGAAAGCTGAGCCAAATAGGCCATTCTCTTCATTATCAAAGAAGACAAAAGTAACATCTTTTCTTTCTTCTTCGGTCATATGCATAATCATTTCACATAAAGATATTACTCCTGATGTATTATCATTAGCTGTATGTTTATTAGGAACTCCTATTAACATAACCAAAGTAATATATAAAAGATATAAAAGTTCTAATATTAAAATGATATTTTCATTACTATAAAAGTATAATACTACTGTTCCTACTAAAAAGAAAGGTATTGATAAAACAAATACTAAAACAAAACTATATAATATACTGATAATAATATTTTTAGGCATAACAAAGTTAGGCATAGGTAAAATAGCGCACGTATCATAATGAGCACCTATAATTACCTTAGATGTATTAGGATCTCCTACGACAATATTGCGATTATGTAAGAATCCTCCCTCCTCTACATGTAAATCAGGTATATATTCTTTTAATAAATTAATAAAACGTAATTTTTGTTCTTTTGTTCTTCGTACTTGATAATCATCAAGTATTTTTTTAGATAACTCTGTCATCTTATTCCTCACTTACCTTCATATTTTCTTCTTTATATTTGGCACATGCCTTATCTAAATCTTTAATTATTTCATCAACTATTTCAAAGTTAGGAGCTTTAACACCAGCTGCTAAAGCATGTCCTCCTCCACCATAAGGTGTTAATACTTCATTAATAATAGGACCTCTAGATCTAATAGATCCCCTAATATTATTATTGACTTTATCACTAGAGAAGAATCCCCATGCTATTACCTCATTTATATAATTAAAATCATTTATTAAGTTACCTGCTGTTGCCGCATCAACATCATATTCTGTTAATATTTCATCAGGGATTTTTAAGTAAGCAAAACCATTATCTGTAATGGTCATATTAGCCATAATATATCCCTTAAAACGTATATCTTTTAAAGGTCTTAAATACATAGGTAAATATAAATCGGTAAACTTTAAATTAGTTTCTTTAATCATATCCGCAACTAATTCAAAAGTTTTAGGTGTTGTATAATCATATAAAAATCTTTCCGTATCAGCAACTAACCCTGTAAATAAACACATACTAGCTATCTTAGTCATTTTAAGTCTTGTATGTTTTGTTAATTCCATAACAAGTTGTGAAGCACTAGAAGCTGTATCATCAATATATTCAAGATTGCAAAACTTTTCAATAAAAGGATGATGATCTATTTTAATTGTATCTTTAAAACCACTAGGACTTACACCATCTACTCTTTTTAAATCAGGGGTATCTAAAACAATTAATAAAGATGATGAAAATAAAGTTTCATCAACATGATCAGGTACTCCTAAATAACGAAATTTAGAAGCACTACTTCCAACAACATATACATTTTTTTTAGGAAAAGTATTTTTTATTATATCTTTTAAGCCAAATGAACTTCCTAAAGCATCGGGATCAGGTCCTATATGATGCGCTATAAAGATATGATCATATTTTTTTATTTTCTTATATATTTGGCGATATATACGCATTATATCACCCCTTCTATACCATAATTTTATCATACATTTACCTACAATTCTACTTTTTTAAATTCTACATAAACAGCTAAATGATCTGTTACGCCACGAATATTTTCATCTTTAACTGTTCCACTATCCATAACTTCATATTCACTAGGAATAAAGATATGATCTATCGCACTTTTATGACGATATTTTAGCGCATCAGTTTTATCATCAATTGGTACTCTTTTAATACCTATATTTTCTAACTTATGAATAAAGTTTTCAAAGATAGGATTCATATATTCCATATTAAAGTCGCCTGTTAGAATAACAGGATATTCTTTACGATATTTATTAATAGCTTGATATAATTTCTCTAGTTGTCTTTCCTGAATACTTTTTAAAGCATAATCTAAATGGGTATTAACGATATATATGTATCCTAATTCTTTAGTATTAATAAGAACTACTGTCGCTATCCTACGCATTAAAGATTTTCTTTTAATTGCGTATTTAATATCCTTAAAATTATGAGGAAACCATGGTAAAGTAAAAGTCTTTTCATACATAACTTGATCTTTAGATATAACATTGTTATTTTCTATTAAACCTTGTAATTTAGGTATTAACTTTTTGAATATAGCTAATTTGTTACGATATTTACCAGAAAAAAGATAATTAGGTAAATAAGATTTTAATTTTTCCGTAAAACGATAAGACATTTCTTGGGTGCCAACTAAATCATATTCATTATCTATGATATGATTTGCTAACATAAGACTATAATCATAGCCTTCTAATCCTCTGCCTCCTTGGCGATTAACTGCGTTGTTTTGACAATTGATACTCATTACTTTCACCATATCACCTACTCTAATAATTATACTATAAATAACTTATCTCATAAAGAAAAAAATACGAATAATTCGTATTTTTATTTGATAGCGTTATAAGTATCACGAGCTATCATTACTTCTTCATCTGTTGGAATAACATAAATAGGAGCTGTTGAATCTTCTGCTGATATTAATCCTTCATGTTTATCCTTATAACTTGCGATAGCCATATTTTCTTCTTCATTAAGTTTTAAACCAATACATTCTAATTTAGAGATAATAGCTTGTCTAAATTCACGAGCATTCTCTCCTAATCCTGCTGTAAAGACGATAGCGTCTACTTTACCCTCTAATTTAACATAGTATTCAGCAATATATTTAACAATACGTTCAATATACATATCATTAGCTAAATGAGCTTGTTCATCGCCATTATTCATAGCATCTTCAATATCACGATGATCAGCATATTTTTCACTGACACCTAGTAAACCACTTTTCTTATTTAAGATAGTTGTTACTTCTTCAACACTCATACCAGATTCTTTACATACATATTCAATGATAGATGGATCAATAGCGCCACAACGTGTACCCATCATTAAACCATCTAATGGTGTTAATCCCATAGTAGTATCATATGATTTACCATCTTTAATACAACAAATACTACTACCACTACCAATATGACAGCTAATAACATTTACGTCTTCTTTACCTAACATCTTTTGTACAGCTTGGGTAATATATTTATGACTTGTACCATGGAACCCATAACGACGTACACCATATTTAGTATACCATTCATAAGGTACAGGATAAATATAATTTAATTTAGGCATTGTTTGATGAAAAGCTGTATCATAAACAGCTACCATAGGTACTTCTGGTAAAGCTTTTTTCATAGCTTCAATACCTGCTAAATTACCTGGATGATGTAGAGGACCTAACTTAGTTAAATCTTTAATACTTTGAATTACCTCATCAGTAATTAATACAGAATCAGAATATTTTTCTCCTCCATGTAAAACACGATGTCCTATTCCTTTTATTTCATCCATGCTTTCAATAGCATGATGTTTAAATAATTCATCAATTAATACTTGTACAGCTTCGGTGTGATCCTTAACAAATTTTTCTCCACGGATTTTTTCACCATTAATCTTAGTATTCCAAAAACTATCTTCAGAACCTATTTTTTCAATGTAACCACTAATTAATACTTTTTCTTCTGGCATTTCAAATAATTGAAATTTTAATGATGAACTACCAGCATTAACACATAATATTTTCATTTTTTCCTTCTTTCTACTCATAATTTAATAACAAATTTTTTAATTTAATAAATGTCTCATTATCAATATCATAACCTGATACTTTAAATTGTTTATAATCATAGTATAAAGTTATTGATTCATATGTTCCTTCATCTTTACCTAATTCATGATCCAAATTCTTAAATTCATCACTAAATGCATATTTAATAATCTCATTATATTGTTCATTATTTAAATCGACTGATTTAAAACCATCTTCATTGCTATAGCCATAACGAATTACTTTCGTATTAAATAAATCTACTTGGTATTCAATAGCATTAGGACTATTACTCTTTCTTTCGCGATAAGAAATAACAATATCTTGATTACCTAAACCATATTGAATTTCATGCTTTTTATTAATACAACCTGTTAGGAATAAAACTAGTAACAATATTATAACTAAATACTTTTTCATTATTTTACCTCATATTCAATAATTCTTAAATTAGGAACATTTATTTTCGTTAAATCGCCATCTTCAGGTATTGTACCTAATAAATAATGGATTACTCTTAAGACAGCACTATGAGCAACCACAAGGATATTTTTATCAGGATATTTGGCTCTGATATCTTCTAAAAATTCAGATATACGCTTCATAAAATCTTGGACTTTTTCAATACCTTGAACACCCGTATTTAAAATTACATCCCAACAATCATACTGATCTAAATCAGATACTAGCATGCCTTCATTCATACCCCAATCACGTTCAGTAAGGCGATCATCAATATTAATAGGTAGTCTATTACCTATTAATATTTTTGCTGTATCACGAGCTCTTGATAAAGGTGAAGAATAAACAATATCTATATCAAGTTTATCGACTAATTCTTTTAATTTTTTAGTTTCATTTATACCTTGTTCTGTTAAAGGTATATCACTTATACCTTGACAACGATGTTCTAAATTCCACTCTGTTTGTCCATGTCTTACAACATATAAAAGCATATTAATTTCTTTCTTTCATAGTTGGGAATAGAATAACATCACGAATAGATTCTTGTTCTAAGAATAGCATACATAATCTATCAATACCATATCCTATTCCACCTGCAGGAGGCATACCATACTCTAAAGCTTCAATGAAATCCATATCGATATCATTAGCTTCATCATTACCTAAATCTCTTTCTTTTAATTGATCTTCAAATCTTTGTAATTGAACAATTGGATCATTAAGTTCGGTATAGGCATTAGCGAATTCTTTTCCTCCAATAAATAATTCAAAACGATCAACAAATCTAGGATCATCAGGATTATTCTTGGTAAGTGGAGATATCTCTACAGGATGTCCATATAAGAATGTAGGTTGAATTAATGTTTCTTCTACATACTTTTCAAAGAATAAATTAATAATATGACCTAAAGTACGTTCATGATCTTGTACTTCAATATGATGTTCTTCAGCTAATTTTAAAGCTTCTTCGGTAGTCATACCATTCTTAAAGTCAATACCTGTTACTTCTTTAATAGCTTCAGTCATACTAACTCTCTTCCAAGGTCCTTCAAGATTAATTTCATTTCCACACCAATTATATGTCATTTTACCAAATACTTCTTTAGCGATTGTTTGGAACATATTTTCCGTAAGTTCCATCATACCCTCTAAATCAGAATAAGCTAGATAAGCTTCCATTAAAGTAAATTCAGGATTATGTTTTGGATCCATACCTTCATTTCTAAATACTCGACCTATCTCATAGACAGCTTCCATACCACCTACTAATAATCTTTTTAAAGGTAATTCTAAAGCAATACGTAAATACATATCAATATCTTGCGTATTATGATGTGTAACAAAAGGACGAGCAGATGCTCCTGTAAGTAAAGTAGTTAACACAGGTGTTTCTACTTCGCTAAATCCTCTATTATCCATAAAGTTTTGAATACATCTAATTATTCTAGGTCTTAAGAAAGCTATTTTCTTAGAATCCTCATTCATTATTAAATCTACATAACGACGACGATATCTTTCTTCAATATCTGTTAAGCCATGAAATTTTTCTGGTAATGGTCTTAAAGCCTTTACTAAATGTGTATATTTACTTGCTCTAATAGATAATTCTCCTGTATGTGTAACAAATAAAGTACCCTCTATACCAACGATATCTCCTATATCAGCTTTATTAAATAACTCGTAGTTTTCTTCTCCTACGTTATCTAACTTCATATAGATTTGAATTTGACCATCACGATCTTGGATGTGCATGAAACCTGCCTTTCCCTTACCACGTTTAGTCATAATTCTCCCAGCAACTTTGACTTCAACACCCTTTTCTTCTAATTCTTCATTAGACATATCAGCGTATTTTTTTATAATATCACCTGATGTATGAGTACGGTCAAAACGATGTCCAAATGGATCCATACCTAACCCACGAATATTTTCAGCCTTTTCACGTCTGACTAATTCTTGTTCTGTAAGTTCGCGCATTTTCTTCACTTCCTTTTCTATTTCACTTGCGTTTTTTACTCTTATATGATATCAAAAAAACTAAATAAATACTAGTGTTATTTAGTTTTTTTTACATTTATAATTTTTGTCATTTCCGTATTACTAATTAAGTCTTGGATACCCCTTTTTTCTTTACTAAACATAATCATATTAGCGGAGAAAATCGCTACTACAATTTGTAGTATTCCAACTATCGATATAACCAAGAAATAGTACTTACTAGGAATAAAAAAGATTCCAATATGACGAATAATCAAATACCCTAATCCTATAACGACCATATAACGCATAAATAATTGATGTAAATATAAGTATCCTTTATCAAATCTTTCTATTTGAATACCATTTAAAAAACTACCTATTGTTCTTCCCTTCCATAAGAAAGGTAATAATATAAAATATAAAATAATAAACACTAAGTAACATAAATTAGGTAATTTCTGTGATGCATCAATTTGATATATTAATTCACTATATGTATCAAAGTATTCATCAAAAGTTATTTGTCTAGATGTATATGCCTCTAATACTTCATTTTCTTTAGCTTGTAATTCTTTAACATGACGATTAGGGGGAATAATAGTATTAATAGCATAAAAAACTAGTATCATAATAATAAAATCAATAATAAAAGCTCTAGTCCTTTTTATTCTCATTATATTCCTCCATATATTTATCTAATAAATTAATTAATTCATCTTTGTCTTTTGTTTTAAAAATATCAGCTTTTAATTCTTTACCATTAGGCAATCCCTTAACATAATAAGCAGCATGCGTTCTTATTTCTAACATAGCTACTTTATAAGGTTTGGTCTCTAATAAATTATTTAAATGCTTTTTAATCATTTCTATTTTTTCTTCAATTGTTACTTCTTTAGGCATTATACCTTTTTCTAAATAATCAACACATTCTTTAATTAACCAAGGATTACCTAGAACACCACGAGCAATCATAATAGCATCACAGCCTGTTTCATCAAGCATTCTTTTAGCATCATAACAAGATTTAATATCACCATTACCTATAACAGGAATTGCTACTGCATCTTTTACTTGTTTAATAATATTCCAATCAGCTTTACCACTATATCCTTGACTACGTGTTCTAGGATGAATAGTTATTGCGCTAGCCCCTGCTCTTTCTATTTCTTTGGCAACCATAACAGCATTAATACTGTTTTCATCCCATCCACTTCTTATTTTAACAGTTACAGGTATACTAACATTATCTACAATAGCTTTAACTATTTCATATATTTTATGAGGATTTTTAAGTAAAGCACTACCTGCTTGAGCTCTTAAAGCTACTTTAGGTACAGGACATCCCATATTTATATCTATAATATCAGGATGCATATTCTCTTCAATATATTTAGCAGCAATAACAAAAGATTCAATATCACTACCAAATATTTGTTGCGCAATAGGTCTTTCATCTTCTGTCATATATAGTAAATCTTGAGTCTTTTTACTATGATACATTAAAGCTTTATCACTCACCATTTCCGCAACGATTAAGCCACATCCCATTTCTTTAATAATCTTACGATAAGCATTATTACTTATACCTGCCATAGGCGCTAAAACGACTTGATTAGGTATTTCTACATTACCGATTTTCCACATTTTAGTACCTCCAATTCTATATATAGTATACAAGAAAATAGTCTAAAAAAAAAGAGAATTATTATTTCTCATTAAAACATCTTATCAACGTCTTTTGGTACTTTGTCTTGCATAACGGCATTAATAATTTTATTTTCTTGTTCCTGACTTACAGGTTTACCTGTCATTTGACTTAATTTTTGAATAACATTTCTTAATGTACTCTCATTTTTTAAGTCATTTTCTTGTAATTCACGTGCTAATTCAAGAATAGTATTTTTATCTACTTTAGTTTTGGATTCAATACGATTAAAAAATCCATCAGAAAAAGCCATATATACCTCCTAATATATCTTATGAGAAAGTATAAAAAAAGTAACACTAACGTGTTACTAAATTGCGTTCTTTTTTTAAACAAGAGAAACCTGCTTTTTCTAATTCAGCCATCGTTACTTTTCCCTCATTTAAAGCAAATTTTACAGTGAATTCGGCTCCATTAATGCCAACATAAATACAATTACTTCTTAATGTATTAAAATAATATACATACTTATTGTCTTGATAAAATTCATCAATTACTTGAGCTTGAACATCTCCACATTTATTTGAAATATATATACCATTCTTTGTTATTTTTGATTCTGTTAATGTCTTACTATTATCAACAGTTGGTTTTGTTGTCTCAACTGGTTTACTAGTTTGACTATTACTACTAGTACTTTGATTATTACTACTACTATTATTATTTTGGTTATTAGTGTTATTATTCTGATTACTTGTATTATTTGAAGTACTTGAATTATTAGGTGTTGATGTATTATTTTCCGTATTAATTTCCTTATCTTTAACACTTGAAGTATTATTATCTACTTCTTTATCATCAGTCTTATCTTCTACTTGATCATTTATTGTAGGTGTATTACTTTTCTTGTCGTTATTTAATTCCTTTTGAACTGTTGATGAAGCATTTCCAAGTATAATAAATGTAATTACTAAAACAATGCATACAACAAAAACATTTATTTTGGCAGCTTTAATATAATCCTTTTTATTTTTTTCCATATTATTGTTCTCCTTTATTTTTAAACTGTAAAACAATTGGTGTACCTGTAAAATCAAATGATTCTCTTATTTTATTTTCTAAATATCTTTCATATGAGAAATGAATAAGTCCTTTACTATTAACTTGAATATTAAAAGTTGGAGGACAAGTACTAACTTGTGTTGAAAAATATATTTTAAGTCTCTTACCTTTATAACTAGGTGGAGGATTTAAATTATAAGCATCTGTTATTACTTCATTTAAAACACTAGTCTTAACCTCACGCTTACTATTTTCATATGCTCTTAATATTTCAGGCATTAAAGTATGAATTCTTTTTTTACTTTTAGCTGATAAAAAGACAACAGGTGCATAAGTCATAAATTGGAAATTATTCTCAATATCTTTCTTCCATTTACGCATTGCGCTATCCTTATCATCAATAACATCCCATTTGTTAACAACAATAACAACAGCTTTTCCTGCATCTAAAGCATATCCTGCTATATGCTTATCATGTTCGATAATACCTTCTTCAGCATTAATAACAATACAACATACATCAGAGCGATCAATAGCTTTCATACTACGTAATAAGCTATATCGTTCAACGCTCTCATAAACTTTTCCTTTTTTACGTATACCTGCTGTATCGATAACTACACAACTTTGTCCATGATATGTAAATGGAGTGTCGATAGCATCTCTAGTTGTTCCTGCTACATCACTTACAATAACACGATCTTCATTAAGTAAAGCATTAACTAAACTACTCTTACCTACATTAGGACGACCTATAATAGAAAATTTTAAAGTATCTTTAGAATATTCTTCTTTAATAGGTTCAAACTCACTAACTATTTCTTCTAATAGTTCATATATGCCTGTACCTTGTTCACCACTGACTTTTAAATATTTATCAAAACCTAATTCATAGAATTCATATTCTGTTTCTTGAATAGCTTTACTATCACATTTATTAATAGCAACAATAACTTTACTATTGTTTTTCATTAGCATATCACGTACAGCGAAGTCATTAGCCGTTAATCCTTCTTTAGCATCAACAACAAATATGATAACATCTGCTTCATCGATAGCTAATTCAGCTTGTACTTTTATTTCATCGTTAAATTCAGCATTATCTAAATCTATTCCTCCTGTATCAATTAAATGAAAAGAATAGTCTTGATAATCAACAGTACCATAAATACGATCTCTAGTAATACCAGGTGTATCTTCAATAATAGAAATCTTTTTACCTACTAAGCGATTAAATATTGTACTTTTACCAACATTAGGTCTACCTAATAAAGCAACAACAGGTCGTTTCATACTATCAGCCCTTTCGGGTATATTATAACATGATTTATAATAATTTAAAAGTCTATTAATCTTTTAATATAGTATTGATACCTGTATAAATTATCTTTGATAAACAATCAATTAAGTAATCTATTTCTTTTGGGGTTACTATTAAATTATAACCTATAGGACTTAATACATCATTAAGAAGTATTTTTAATTCTTCATCACTTAATCTACCAATTAATCCTAAAAGTATTTCTTTATCTTGACTATTAATAGAAATATCTTCTTTTAAATAATTATTATTAGTAATTAGTTTATATTTAGGAATATTAATATGTTCTTTAGAATAAATATAGTGTTTTATCATATAATTAATCGTATCACTGACGATAGTAATTGCGTCAACAACAGTAGGAATACCTATCGCTACTACAGGTATACCTAATACTTCTTTACTTATTTCTTTTCTTTTATTACCTATCCCACTACCAGGATATATACCACTATCAGTAATTTGAATAGTCTTATTTAAACGTTCAATTGAAGTGCTCGCTAAAGCATCAATAACAATAATTAATTTAGGATGAATAAGTAAAGCAATACTTTTAATAATTTCACTTGTCTCAATACCTGTTTTTCCCATTACGCTAGGTGTAATAGCGCTTACTCTTTGATAATGTGGATCAACCATATTAAGTTCATATAAATGATTAGTTACCGTAATACCATTAACAACCAAGGGTCCTAAAGAATCAGGTGTTGATGAAGAATTACCTAATCCTACAACTAATACCAAATCATCTTTCTTATCTAATTTTACAAATTTCTTTAATTCCCGGATAAATATCTTTAAAACTTTTTTACTATTTACACTATCAGTAACATCATCAAATTCAATAGTTATATAATTACCCTCTTTTTTATTAACTAGTTTAGCTTCTTCTTTATTAAGTTTTATCTCCGTAACTTTAATACCATTAATAACGGATTTATTCATCTTTATTTCTTTGACATCAGATACAGCTTCAATCATTAAATCCGTATGTACATTATAATTACTTAAATCAACTTCATGATTCATTTAAATCACCATTATTAATGTTTACGAAAAAATTATTTTTATGACATAATTATTTTTTTAAAAGTGCTTATTTTGTTTGCATTTTTAATATATTTTTGTTAAAATATGTATGTATGTGAACTTGGAGGTGAATATTATGCCAAATCTTAAGAATGCTGAAAAAAGAGTTTTAGTAAATATTAAAAAGCAAAAAGTTAATAATGAATATGAAGCTAGTATGAAAAACGCTATTAAAAAAGTAGAAAGATCTGTAGCTAGTAAAAATAAAGAAGAAGCACAAGCTAACTTAAAAGTTGCTGTAAAATGTATTGATAAAGCAGCAAAGAATGGTGTTACAAGTAAAAACACTAGTGCACGTAACAAATCTCGTTTAACAAAAAAAGTTAATGAAATGGAGTAAAATACTCCTTTTTTTTGACTATCTATGATACAATTAGTTTGGTGATGATAAATGAAGCGTAAAAGAAATATCTTCAAAATTTTGCTTAATTTAATCTTTTTTGCTTTAATTATTTTAGTCATTGTCTATAATGAAGAAATATCAACCTATATTATCGATAATTATATTTATAATAAAAATGCAACCATAGAAATTGAGAAAAACAACTATTCATTAAACAAAAATTATGAGTTTGTTCAAATTACCGATGACTTTGTTGCTAAAAATTATCAACACCTTTTAAATATTATTTATACTATACTAGATAGTGGCGTTGAAGAATTTTACTTCTATTGCGATGAAGACTATCGTAGTTGTTTAGCTGATATTGATACTTTAATTCCTAATGTTAAAGATTCATCAACATATGATGTTTTAGCAGACATTAATAACTTAGTTCATCCATATAATTCTTATCAAAAATTAACTGTTGTTATGAATAATTATGGAAAAGTATTAATCAAAGTTAAAAAACAATATAGTGAAGATGATATTGCTTTTATAAATAATGAAATTGATAATATTGTTCAAAAGAATATTAAGGAAGATTTAACGACTGAAGATAAAATTAAAACATTTCACGATTATATAATTAATAACACTAAATATGATAAAGAAAGAGCTAATAATATGAGCGATGAAGAGTATGAAAATAGTGAAAGTCATACAGCTACTGGCTTATTAAAAAATCATATTGCTTTATGTGGAGGATATAGTGATATTATGTCTATCTATATGACTAAATTAGGTGTACAAAATATCCGAATATCAGCTGATAAACATGTTTGGAACCTAGTTAGAATTAATGATAAATGGTTACATTTAGATGCTACTTGGGATGATCCTGTTACTAATACAGGCTCACAAATTATTATTCATGATTACTTCTTAATAGATACAAAACAATTATTAAAAGCTGATACACATGAGCATAATTATAATCAAAATTTCTATCGTGAAGCCAAAGTAAGTTCTTAGAACTTACTTTTTATTTCAAAAAAAGAAGATCTTATTGATCTTCTTTATGTATTTCTTTTATCTTTTCTTCAATTCTTTGTCCATATTCAATAGAGCCATCAAAAACAAACTCTAACTTAGGAATATGTCTTACTTCAATACGATCAGCTAATACTTTTCTAATAAAGCCACTAGCATTATTTAAAGCTTTCATCGTTTCATTTCTTTTAGCATCATTTAAACAGGTAACATAAATCTTTGAGTAACTTAAATCAGAGGTAGTCTTAACAGCTGTTACAGTAACAAACTTAATATCACTATCTTTTATTTCTGTTTGCAATATCATACTTATCTCACGCATAATAATGTTATTTAAACGATCAATCTTAATACTCATATTATCACCTCATAACTATAATTTAAGCTCTAACTTTTTCTACCATTTCATATGCTTCAATCATATCGCCTTCTTTAATATCATTAAAGTTAGCAATTGTAATACCACATTCTAATCCCTTTTTAACTTCTTTAACAGCATCTTTTTCTCTTTGGATAGATCCGATAACGCCATCATAAATAACTGTACTATCGCGTATAACACGTGCTTTAGCATTATTTTTAATAACACCTTCTGTTACATAAGATCCTGCTATAGTACCAACTTTAGAGAATTTAAATAATTGTCTTACTTCAGCCTCTCCTAATACTTGTTCTTCATATTCAGGATCTAACATACCCTTCATAGCAGCTTCCATTTCTTCAACAGCTTTATAGATAATATCATATAATCTAATTTCTACACCTTGTTCTTTAGCATAATCTTTAATTGTATTATTAGGTCTAATATTAAATCCTATAATAATAGCATTACTAGCACTAGCTAAAACAATATCACTTTCTGTAATAGCACCTACACTACTTCTAACAACTTTAACTCTTACACCATCAACTTCAATCTTTTCTAATGATGATTTAACAGCTTCAGCACTACCATTAACATCAGCTTTAATAATAACATTTACTTCTTTAACACCATCTTGTATTTTAGCAAATACATCCTCAAGAGTTAAACTAGTTGTTTTATTATTATTTAATCTTTCTTCTGTTTCACGAGCTTCACCAATACTACGAGCTTGTTTTTCAGATTCAAAAGCCATAAATTTATCTCCTGCTTTTGGTGTCTTATTTAATCCTGTTATTTCAACAGGTTGTGATGGATAAGCACTAGTTATTTCTTCACCTTTGTCATTTTTTAAAGTACGTACTTTACCATGAGCACTACCTACAACAATAGGATCGCCTATTCTTAAAGTACCATTTTGAATTAATAAAGTAACAACAGGACCTACTTGTTTATCTAAAGTAGCTTCTACAACACTACCACTAGCATATCGATTAGGATTAGCTTTATATCCTTCCATTTCGGCAACTAACAAAATATTTTCAAGTAATGTATCAATACCTGTTCCTACTTTAGCTGAGATATTAGTAAATATAGTATCTCCACCCCATGTATCTGGAGTTAATCCATAATCAGCTAATTCTGTCATTACTCTTTCAACATTAGCTCCTGGCTTATCTATTTTATTGATTGCTACTAAAATAGGTACATTAGCAGCTTTAGCGTGATCAATAGCTTCTTTTGTTTGAGGCATTACACCATCATCAGCTGCTACAATAATGATAACAATATCCGTTATACTAGCTCCTCTAGCACGCATTTCTGTAAAAGCAGCATGTCCAGGTGTATCAATAAAGGTAATTGTTTCACCTTTATAATCAACTTGATAAGCACTTATAGCTTGCGTAATTCCTCCTGCTTCTCCTAAAGCTACATTCGTTTTTCTAATTGTATCTAATAAAGTTGTTTTACCATGATCAACATGTCCCATGATAGTAACAACAGGAGGTCTCTTTACTAAATCTTCTTCGTTATCTACAATAACAAAGTCTTCAAACTTTGTTTCATCTCTTTTTTCTTCCCTTTTTAATTCTTTTCCATAATCCATAACAAGTAATGATGCATTATCAAAATCAATAACATTATTAATAGTTGCTAAAGTACCTAAAGTAAATAATTTTTTAATTAGTTCAGCAGCTTCGACACCTAACTCTTTAGCTAAAGCTCCTATTGTCATTCCCTCTTTATAAATAACATCATCTTTATTTTCAACTGGTGCATTACTGATTAATTTTTCCTTACTTTTATACATCTCTTTTTTCTTTTTAGCTAGTTCTTTCTTAGTATTTTTAGCAGGTTTAAGAGTTGTATTCTTCTTAGCTTTTCCACCGTTAACAAGATCATCTATTTTATTCTTTTCCTTTTCGATAATCTCATCTTCAATTTCATCATTTTCTTCTTCATCATAAGTTTCATTAGCAATTTCACTATCTAACTCTGTAATAGCTTCTTCATCTAACATATCATCTTCAGAGTTAGCATCAATGTTTAATTTATCACATAGTCTTAATACTTCTTCTACTGTTCTATCAACATCTAACGCATATTCTAATACACTCATCATGAGTAAGCACCTTCTTTCTATCTAACACTTTTTTTCTAACATATCATATATTTCATCATCTATTTTAGTCTCCATAATACGTTCTAATATCTTACTAGTACGAGCTTTGTTAATGACATTTATATCTTTTTTAACATATGCTCCATGACCATTCGTACGTCCAGTTTCATCAATCACTACTTTACCTTCAGGTGTACGAACAATACGTAATAGTTCTTGCTTAGGTAATTTTTCCTTACTTATAACACAAGTACGCATAGGTATTTTTTTTGTCTTCATATTTCACCTACTCTAAGATATTAATTCCAGCTTCTTTAACTTGTTCGGTTGTCTTAACATCTAATTTATAATGTGTTAAACGAGAAGCTAAACGAACATTTAAACCTTTCTTACCAATAGCTAAGGAAAGATTTTCATCATCAACAACAACTAAAGCTTCTTTATTTTTTTCATCAATAATAAAGACTCTAACATTTTTAGCTGGACTTAAAGCATTCGCTATAAATTCTTCTTGTGACTTATTGTAAGCAATAACATCTATTTTTTCACCATTTAATTCTTTGATAATAGCGTTAATTCTAGATCCTCTTTCACCTATACAAGCACCAATTGGATCAACATTACTATTTTCAGAGTAAACAGCTATTTTAGTACGATTACCTGGATCACGAGCAATACTATAGATTAAAACTATTCCTTCATTTATCTCTGGTATTTCAAGCTCAAATAATCTTTTAACAAATCCAAAATGTTTACGAGTAAGTAATATTAAAGCGCCCTTAGAATTAATACTAACTTTATTAATATAAGCTTTAATATTAGAACCCATTTTAATAGTTTCACCAGGTATAATTTCTGATTTTGGAAGTAATCCTTGTGTTTTGCCCAAATCAATAAAATAGTTATTCTCATCTTCCATTTCAACTGTACCTGTAATCATTTCATTTTCTTTTTCTTCAAATTCAGCTGCAATATTATTTCTTTCAGCTTCACGAATCTTTTGAACAATTACTTGTTTAGCAGTTGCGGCTGCAACACGTCCAAAATCACGTGGTGTTACTTCTTTTTCAATCGTATCACCTACTTGAATATTAGGATCAATCTTTCTTGCATCCTCTAAAGTAATATGAATACGTTCATCATAGATAAATGGCTCATAAGCATCTGTTTCTTCTTCATCATCAAATTCCATATTTTCTAATTCTGCAAATGAAGTAATTCCCTCTAATGAGTCATCTTCATAATCATTTTCATCTAATGATACTTTGTGTTCTTTATCTAATACGACAGTACGATAAGAAAATACTTTGATTTCTCCAGTATCACCATTAATATCAACACGTACATTAGATAAAGAGTGATAATTTTTCTTATATGCACTTGTTAAAGCTAAAGTCATAGCTTCTAAGACATATTCTTTAGATATATCTTTTTCTTTAACTAAAATATCTAATGCTTTTTTAAATTCATCCTTATCCATTTTATTCAGCTCCCTTCTCTTTAGAACATACATCTAAAATATATGTTTCTTCTATTAAGTCAGCTTCATCTAATAAAGGATTAATTATATTACTTACGGTAACACAATCCTCAACATCAATGATGCCATTTTTGGTAATAATAACTCTTAAAAAGTTATTACCATCCTCTTTTACATACATAACTTCATCAATTATATATCCTGCATCAGTAACAGGTTTACTAATTAATTTAGTTACTTCTTCAATTATATTCATATTACCTCCAAATAAATATTAAAGAGTGGTATTCCCACTCTTTGCTTCACAACTGCTCATATTATATCATACTTTTTTTATATTTCATACATTTTTATAATTTTTTTCCTTTTTTTTGTTATAATTAATAATAGTGGAAGTGATAAAATGAGTGAAAGAGCTAAAGATGCAATCAGAGGTATATGCGCTATTATAGCTTATCTATTATTAAATAGTATTCCTATTCTAGATATTATAGCTTATATATTACCTTTTGATATAACTAAAAATATGAATCTAATATTCTTATTTAATATATGGTATGAAGTAGTACAGATTGTTATCATTGTCTTAATCCTTCGTCAAACAATTAGTCGCCACTTTAATAAATACATTGCCAATATTAAATATTATTTAAAAAACTACATAAAATATTGGGGCGTTGCTTTACTATTAATGTATGTCTCTAATCTTATTATTATCATGATTAATAATGGTGCTATTGCATCTAATGAAGAAAGTGTTAGAACATTATTTGAAACTAGTCATATCTTTACCTTTATCTTAGCAGGAGTTCTAGCTCCTATAATAGAAGAATTAGTATTTAGATTATGTTTTTATAAAATAATTGGTACTAAAGATTATAATAAATATATCTTTATTATTCTTTCAGGATTAATATTTGGATCTATGCATATTATTGGTACTAATCCTACTCTTATTGATTGGTTATATATTATACCTTATAGTGTTCCTGGATGTGTATTTGCTTATACCTTAGTTAAATCCGATAATATTTTTGTTCCTATAAGTTTACATGCTATTCACAATAATTTTGCTTTAATTATGCAACTATTAGCATCTTTATAAATTTAATTTAAGAAAAAGAGTTTTTAACTCTTTTTTATATACTCGTACACATCAGCAATGGTATTATTAAAATCATTAAAATCAACATCAAACCATGTAACAGGTAATTGATGATTAAACCATGTATATTGTCTTTTAGCATATTTGCGACTTCTTTGTCTTATTAAATCTAAAGCTTCATCTAAGGATATTTCATTATTAAAGTAAGCAAATAATTCTTTATAACATATTGGTGTCATAATCGCTTTGGATTTAATACCCAAATCAAAAAAATATTTAGCTTCTTCAAGTAGTCCTTGTTGCATCATGACATCTACTCTTTTATTAATACGATTATATAAATTATCTCGATCAGTTGTTAAGCCAATAAAAATAGTATCATATAATAATTCATTACCATTGGCATTACTACTTATAGAGACCCCATTATTCCGAATATATGTTAAAGCTCTTTCTACTCTTTTACGATTATTAGGATGAATATTCGTATTAGGATCTAACTTAATTAGTTCTTGATATAATTCATCATTAGTATAATTTGTATAGTCATAAGTTTGATCTTCATTAGTAAAAGAATAATCATATAATGCTGCTTTAATATATAATCCTGTTCCTCCAACTAAAATAGGTGTCTTTCCTCTTTTAGTTATATCATCAATCCATTTTCTAGCATCTTTTTGATAGTCATAAACAGTATAATTTTCTTTAACATCACATATATCAAATAAATGATGAGGTATTCCACATTTTTCTTCTTCCGTAACTTTAGCCGTACCAATATTCATATTACGATATACTTGTGTACTATCAGCATTTATTATTTCACCATTTAATAATTTAGCTAATTCAATACTTAATTTAGTTTTTCCTACACAAGTAGGTCCTGTAATAACAATAACCATAATTACCTCATCTCTATTAAATACTCTTTTAAAGAAATATTATCTTCTTTAAATAATGATTCTGATAAACTATCGATATATACCATAACATCATAAATAAAGTCAACATCTGTTAATATATCTTGAAGTCCAAAACCACTTAAAAATGTAGAAGCATCATATCTTTTTATATCACTAAATTGCTTATTAAATAAATTAATATAACTTGAATCATCAATCATTTTTTTAGCAAGCATTATCGAAATAGGAAAACCAATTGTATAAGTAAATCCTTCATGATAGTTTAACTCATGTTCTTCATTAATACTATCAATAATGTTTTTATATTCTATAGGAAGACGAGCTTGCTTTAAAAAGTTTATTACTTCTTTATCATCAAAAGTACCAATATTATCATATACTTCTAGTAATATACCATCTACTAAAGAATTATCAGCTTTATAATAACCATTCATTAATAATTTTTTTAGATACATCTTAGTATCATCAGTCATAATATTATTTTTTAGGAAATAGAAAACACTATAAAATTCCCCTGTCATAGCGATACATTCAGTTGTTAAATACCAATCTTCATTATTTAAATTATTATCAAATTGTTCTAAATGCATACCATGAAAAAATTCATGAATAAGTCCAAAAACATCTTCAATAGTATAGTTTTTAGCAATATTAATTTCTAGATGATTATCAGAAACAGTTGTATGTGAAAAACTATCTTCATCTTCTATAAAATTAATTGTTCCATCATTCATCCATTGTTTAAATTTAGTAACATAGTTATTACCTAAAGATGATAATATATCTAGACATAAATTGTAACAAGCTAAAAAATCAATTTCACATTCATATTCATAATCTGAAGGTATATCTTGTTCTACAGCTCCTAATAATTGTTCAAAATAATTACCATAAACATTATGTAAATTTAAATATTTAAACATTTTAGGAAAAGCACTATAAACAGCGCAACTATAGTCATCAACATAATCTTCTAATGTTCCTACTATTTCCATAACCTACACCCCACTAGTACATATTTTTTACTCTTTTAACATATGCACTCTTTATTTTATTTAAACTTTTAGAATCAAGTAATAAAGTTTCTTCATCTTCAAAGTCTAATCCTAAGTATAATAAACTATCTTCAAAATCCATTTCTTTAACATACTCATTTAAATTAATTAGTTCTGCAATACGACTAGGCTTATTTAAAATACGTTCATACATGTATGAAGAAAGACATCCTCCAATAATATCACGTTGCAACATAGAAAAATTTAATTCATCATTCCTAATTACATCTATAATATCTTCTTCTACTTCTTCTGCATAAAATTCATTATATCCTTCTAATAAACGAGCAAATAAATATTCATCTATATAGCCATTTTCTAAATAAGTAATAATTAATCTTATTTCAAAATCTAGACGTATTGCTTTAATCTTTAAAGCATACAAAGTATCTATTTCATTATTTTTATAATCACGTTTAGGAATACTAAAGCTAGCAAACCATTTCTTTTGTAGTAACTCCATCAAGATAGAAAAAGTCTCTGTCATTAAATGCCAATTATCACTCATCCCTACATCATCGAAGTTATAATAATGCATCGTCTCATGAGTTAATGTATAAGAATCTTCAATAGTATTTCCATAAAATAATTCAATATGGCGTTTACCATTTACTAAATATACACGCGATAATTTATCAGGATAATCATCTCTACTTTTAATTGTAATATGATTATGCTTTAAAACAAAGTTTAAAGTATCAGCATATAAAGGATTAATCTTATCTAAGAAAGTTAATGAATAATTTATAGATCTTTGCAATCGCATTTTAGAATGATATTCTCTAGGTATAATAGGTGTTTTAATGCTTAAAACAATATTAACGAGACTTCGAATAAAAGCATACTCTGGGATATCTAAAATAGTTTCGCCAGATGTTTCTTCTTCTAAAATCTTATTAAGTTTTTCAAACATTATTTGATAAACATACTATCGCCAAATGAGAAAAAGCGATATTTCTCCTTAACAGCTTCATTATAAGCATTTAAAATATGATCTTTACCTGCTAAAGCACTTACTAACATAATAAGTGTTGACTTAGGTAAATGAAAATTTGTTATTAAAGCATCAATAGCTTTAAATTCATACCCAGGATATATAAATATTTCTGTTGATCCTGAACATTCTTTAAACTCACCATATAACCCCATGATTGTTTCTAAAGTACGTGTTGATGTTGTACCTACACTAATAATTCTTTTGCCTTCTTTTTTAGCTTTATTTAAACCATCAGCTACTTCTTTAGACATTTGATAAAATTCACTATGCATTTTATGTTTTGTAACATCTTCAACATTAACAGGTCTAAAGGTACCTAAGCCAACATGTAATGTAACATAATATAACTCTATACCTTTATCCTCTATTTTCTTTAATAATTCATCTGTAAAATGTAATCCCGCTGTTGGAGCTGCTGCACTACCTATATTTTTAGCATATACTGTTTGATAACGATCTTTATCTTTTAACTTCTCATGAATATAAGGAGGCAAAGGCATTTCTCCTAATTCATCTAATATTTCATATAATATACCATTATATATTAATTCAAACTCTCTAATACCTTCATCTTTAACTTTTACACATTTAGCACTTAATTTATCAGAGAATTTAATTATCGTACCTTCTTTTACTCTTTTAGCAGGTTTAGATAAACATTCCCATACATTATTACCTAAGTCTTTTAACATAAGTATTTCGATAACGGCATTAGTCTCTTCTTTAACACCTATTAAACGAGCAGGTATAACCTTAGTATCATTTAAAACTAAAACATCATTAGGTGTAAGTAAATCAACAATATCACTAAAATGTTTATGTTCAATACTACCTGTCTTTTTATCTAATACGAGCATTCTAGAACTATCTCTTTTTTCAAGAGGTGTTTGCGCAATTAACTCTTCAGGTAAATAAAAATCAAAATCATCTGTCTTCATAAATTCACCCCAACTTTTATTAAAAAATATTTGTTAATTAATAACAAATATTTATTTTATCATGACTTTAGATATTTTACCACTTTCTTTTTTCATCAGCATGATATTTTCTCTTCTTTAAGAAAGTGCAAATCTCCTTATTTATTTCGTCTACTTTAACACCTCTAAAGACATCATGTGTTACACCATCTAATTCTATTAACCACTTAGGAGAGTGTATCTCTTTAAAGATGTGTTCAGAACTTTCATATGGAACAATACTATCATCTAATCCTTGAATAATTAAAGTAGGAACATTTAACATACTAGGATTAGCTTGTGATAATTCTACTAACTTAGTAAATTCTCTTACTTGAACAACTGATACTTTTAAGAAACGTGATAAAACTTCTTTAGCGCGATATTTCTTAATTATTTCTGGTCCATTCTTTAATGCTTTAGCAAGGATATTTTCACCTGTCGTTGATAAGTATGAAAAAGCAGGCGCTACTAAAACAATCTTTTTAACTTCAGGATTTTTAATAGCAGCATGTGTCGCTAAAACACCACCCATACTATGTCCAATAACATATATTTTCTTATATCCCATATTCTTTAATTGACTTATCTTTTCATCTACTGATTTAATCCAATCTAAATATGTAACATCTGTTGATAAATTAGTAGAATGCCCGGGTAATGTAAAGTTATATACATCAAATTCTAATTTAGGTTGTAAATGAAAGAATAATGGTTCTTCATCATATGTTCCTCCTGCAAATCCATGAATAATTAATACAGCCTTACGATATTTATACATCTTACTTCTTCCTTCCAATCTTTTCAAATATATTAACTTCTGTTTCAATATTGTTCTTACTATTTTCTAAAATATCTTGATCAATAATTACTTGATTATCTTTTATTAATAAAATAACTGTTGATCCTCCATAACGAAAGTATCCTTTTTCATCGCCTCTTTTAAATGTTTTAAGAGGCTTGTTAACTATTTCTCCAACCATAATAGCGCCTACTTCCATTTGAATAATATCCCCAAAATGTTTAGTTTTAAGTAAAGTATATTCTCTTTTATTCTCTGTAAATACTTTACAGTACTCATGCGCAATTGGTCTTACCGTATTTAATTTACCTTTTATTTTTTTACTACTGATAACTTCTCCATCATCAATAAAACCATAATGATGATAGTTATCAACACATAATCTAAATACTAAGCAATATCCATTTTCATATTCTTTACTAAGCTTTTCATCTTGCAATAATTCTAAAATAGTATAACAACTATTCTTAATATGAAAATGACTATCTTTATCAATTTTATATACTAAAAGTTTACTATCAGAAGGCGCTAATAAAGAATTAGGATCTTCATCGATAGGTCGATATTTAAAATCAATTTGTCTTCTAAAAAATTCATCAAAATTACGATAATCTTCTTTTATATATTCATCCATATTAATATGATTATCATTAATAAATTTATTTATCTTATGCTTAGATATTTTACTTCTAGTGTATTTAGCATACAAATTGGTAACCCATCTTTGTGTTACCAATTTAAGTAATATTCTACCAATTATTGTTTTATATAAAAAAGTAAGTATTTTTGATTCTTCTACATCATAATACTTCTTTTCTTTACGATTATATATCATTACTTCACCTTTAAGTAAATAAGAATAGCTGTCATAATAATAGCTAAAACAGAACATGTAATATACCAAGCATTATTCTTAGGTTTTAATATTTTAAATTTAAATACCATTAAGAAAGCTACAACAGCAAATGTTAATAAATTAATTGTTACAAATAAATTACTACCTAAAACATATCTTAATAAGTAAATAGCAGGAAAGATTATAGCTGTTGAGGTAACAGGTAAACCTGTATAATATTTAACAGGTCCATCTTCTAAAGCTGCATTAACATTAAAATAAGCTAATCTACTTATACCAGCAATAGTAAATAAAATTAATACAGGTATAGCTATATATGGATTTAAAGCTACATCAAAATACTTACAAAATCCATATAGTATAACTATAGGGAAAGCAATAAATGAGACCATATCTGTTAAAGAATCAATTTGAATTCCATATTGTTTATCTTCTTCAGTACGATCCTTACACATACGAGCAAATTTACCATCAAACATATCACATATTCCAGATATCATTAAACATATAATAGCACCTGTAATATGCGCTGTATCATTTCCTAAAATTAAATAGAAACCTATTAGTGTAGAACATACTCCTAGATAAGTAACTATTACTGATTTATCATACTTCCCTATAAACATAAAAAAACCTCAATTCATATATTTAATTCTATCATAATAATTAGAAAAAAACAAATGTTGACACCATAAAAAAAAGCATTTAATATGCTTATTTTTTATCACCTTTATAAGGTAAGCCTAAATGATCATAAGCCTTCTTAGTAACCATTCTTCCCCTTGAAGTTCTTTTAAGTAAACCCGTTTGTAATAAATAAGGCTCATACACATCTTCAATTGTTGTTTGTTCTTCGCCAATAGAAGAAGCAATAGCTTCAATACCTACTGGTCCTCCATTAAACTTTTCTATAATAGACTTTAATAAATTATAATCCGTATCATCTAATCCTAAGCTATCAACTTTAAGACGATCAAGAGCTAACTTACAAATATCTAAATCAATACTTCCATCACCCATAACTAAAGCAAAATCTCTTACACGTTTAAATAATCTATTAGTAATACGTGGTGTTCCCCTACTACGACGTGCTAACTCATAAGCAGCATCCTCAGTTATAGCAGTATCTAAAACATGACTAGTACGCATCGCTATTTGTTTTAACTCTTCTTCCGTATAATAATTTAATTTATTAACAATACCAAAACGATCACGTAAAGGGCCTGTTAAGTCTCCTGCTCTAGTTGTCGCTCCTACTAATGTAAAGGGAGGTAAATCAATTCTAATATTACGGCTACTTGCTTCTGATCCTACAATAATATCTAAAGTAAAATCTTCCATAGCTGAATACAATATCTCTTCTATAAATCTAGGTATACGATGTATTTCATCAATAAATAAAACATCACCCTCTTCAAGACTAGATAAAACAGCAGCTAAATCACCACTTTTTTCAATAGAAGGTCCACTAGTTGTCTTTATATTCGATCCTAATTCATTAGCAATAATATAAGCTAAAGTTGTTTTACCTAAACCTGGAGGGCCATATAATAAAACATGATCTAAAGGTTCATTTCGCATTTTAGCAGCTTTAATAAAAATATTTAAATTCTCTTTTACTTCTGTTTGTCCTACATATTCATCTATAGATGTAGGACGTATATTTTTTTCAAAACTATCCTCTGGAAATCTCTCTCCACTTGTAATTCTATCCATATAACTCCCCCATTACTTTAATAATAACTTTAATGCTTCTTTAACTTGTTCTTCTATTGTTAGATTAACATCAATATGATTTAAAACACCTTTAATATCTCCAGGTTTATATCCTAAACCTTTTAATACTTCAACTAGTTCATTAAAGCTTCGCTCATCAACTAATTGATTAGACCTTGATATTTTACCCCTTAAATCTAATATAATTTGACGTGCCACTTTATCTCCTATTTTTGGGAATTTCTTTAAGTAAAAAACATTTTCTCCTTCAATAGCATCCCATAAAGTATCAACACTACCAGTGGCTAACATCGGTAAAGCCATCTTACAGCCTAATCCTTTTACTTCTATTAGTCTTAAAAACATATCCTTTTCTTCCATACTCTTAAAGCCATATAAAGAAATTTCATCTTCACGGACATGTTGATAAACATATATTTTATATTCTTTACCAACTACAAAAGAATAAGGATTTCCTACATATATTAAATAACCAATACCATTATTTTCTAATGCTATATGATTACTTTCAATCATTGTTACGTTGCCAATTATATATTCATACATTGTTATCACCATTTCAATTATATCATACAAACAAATGTTTTGTATAGTATCTAAGAAAAAAATGATAAAATATCATTTTTTAAAGAATATACTTAATGTTAGGAATAAGAAATATATCATTAAGATAATAAAAGCCCATGCAATAATAAGATATACTATTCCTGATGTATATTTACCTGCTACTCCTAATAAACTATTAGGAAATCTTGTTAAGAAAGCATCAACAGCTCCTCCACCAAATTGGGAAGCTATCCAACTAGCTATTCTTAAGAAAATATCTAAAGAAGCAATGCCATAGGCAGCCTTGGATAATTTACGTCGATAGCATGCCCAACAAATAATTACAATTACTAATAAAAGAACAATAAATGCATCCATTTAATAATTACCTCCTACTTATTTTTGACTTATTAAATTCTTTTTTGACAAACGCATATTCTTACGAACAGCTTGAATATTTCCTTTGCAGTAAGGACAAATAGTTGTACTAGTTTCAAGTTTAGCTCCACAGTTAGGACATACATCAACAGCAGCATTATTACATACAAATGTTAAATCATATTGCATATTTAATAATCTACTAGCATTACCTCTAACTACATTATTATTTTGATCAACTACATAGTCATTAAAGCATACTGCTAATCTAATAACGATTGTTTCAATAGTTCCTACTGTTTGTCTACTTACAATGCTACCGCCTTGATAAGTAAAATTAGCCATAATATTTTTTTGCCCTTTAAGTTTTAAAACATTTAATTGATTTTGATATGAATTAAATAACTCATCAGTTACTAAAGAACGTAATTTATTATAATCAAAGTTCATCCAAGCTGTTTGAATTTGACAGAAAATACTATAACATTCATCTAATATTTTCTTATCTTCTGGACTTAAGTTAGCAGTAGGTATAACTTCTACCTTTTTATTTTTAGAACTATTATTTACTACAACAATTATAACTACAACAATTATAATAACAAGAATAATAGCTGCTCCAGAAGCACTTCCTGATGAACTACTTCCACTACTATATGAACTATCACTATCCCAAGAACTTCCTGAATCCCAGGAACTACCTGAGTCCCATCCTCCAGAATCATAGCTAGAATCCCATCCAGAATCCGTTGCTAAAGAAGAATAATTAGTTACTGAGTTATAAATAATCGTACCTAATAATATAAAAGCTAAACCTAATAATAAAATTCCTTGTTTAATACCCTTTTTCATCTTTTTACCTCATTCCAGTCTACTAATATCCAATCATAATCTTCTTTAGGAAGTTGTTGATTACAAAAAGAACAATAGCCTGTAGCATTATAATCGATGTTAGCACCACAATTTGGACAATGCATAACCATACCTAAATCTTTATGATCTTTTTTTAATTCAAAAACAAGATTATTAATTGTTAAAACTCTTGACTCACTATTACCACTAACTATTTGTTTAGTTGTATTATTTAAGCGATAATCTAAATAACGTGCTTCTATCTCTACTTCAATACGATAACGATCATCTAAGATTTCAACTTTACGTACATAAGTATTTTTAACATTTAATTCATCATACATTTGAATTAAGTCATTATGCTTTAAATCATTAATCATTGTTAATAATTTTTGACGCATATTATCATTTAACCATGAAGTAACACTTTGTAAGTTTTGGAACATAATTCCATTCATCATTAAAACAAAAATATTATTTACTTTTGTTAAGAACATGTCAGGATTAAATCCTTGTTCATATTTCATTAATTCATCATACATATACAATCACTATCCTAATTCTTATTATATCATGTAAACGACAAAATAGTAAAAAAAAGAGTAAATAATTACCCTTTTATGATAAGTTCATCATTATTAACATCAACTGTAATAGTACTATTAAATTTTATTTCATCATTAATAATGGCTTTAGCAAGTAATGTCTCTAAATTACGAGAAACGAATCTTTTAATAGGACGTGCTCCAAATTCTGAATCATAAGAAGAATTAATAATAAAATTTTTAGCTTCCTTAGTTAAATTAAGGGTTATTTTTTTATCTTTTAATCTATCTTCTATTTCTTTAATAATATTATCTAATATTTCATATACAACATCTTTAGTTAAAGAATTAAAAATAACAATTTCATCAATACGATTTATAAATTCAGGCCTAAAACATCTATGTAATTCTTTCATTATTAATTCATGACTATTCTCATCTTTATTAAGTATATATTCACTGCCTAAATTAGAAGTCATAATAATAATAGTATTTTTAAAATCAACAGTTCGACCTTGGGAATCGGTAATACGTCCATCATCTAATATTTGAAGTAAAATATTAAAAACATCTTTATGAGCTTTTTCTATTTCATCAAATAATACAATACTATAAGGATTACGTCTTACAGCTTCAGTTAATTGTCCTCCTTCATCATATCCCACATATCCTGGAGGAGCTCCAACTAATCTTGAAACACTATGAGCTTCCATATACTCACTCATATCTATTCTTATCATATGTCTTTCATCATCAAATAACTCATATGCTAAAGTACGAGCTACTTCTGTTTTACCTACGCCTGTAGGACCTAAAAAGATAAATGACCCAATAGGTCGATTAGGATTTTTAATACCTGCACGAGCTCTAATAATTGCTTCACTAACTAATTTTAAAGCTTTGTTTTGACCTTTAACTCTCTTACCTAAATTTTCTTCTAGGTTTAAAAGTTTTTCTTTTTCTCCACTTACTAATTTAGTAATAGGAATATTTGTCCACTTAGATATGATAGCTGCTATATCATCTTCCGTTACTTCATCACTTAATAAATTAGAATTCTTACTTTTTTCTTTTAATTCATCTAATTCTTTTTGCAAAGTAGGTATAACCCCATGTCGTAAACGTGCAGCTACCTCTAAATCATAATTATTTTCAGCTTTCTCTAATTCAAAAGTTTTCTTTTCAATTTCTTCTTTTTTACTATTTATTTTACTTAATATATCTTTTTCTTCGTTCCATTTATCACGTAATTCTTTTTCTTGTTGTTTAAGATTTGCTAATGAAGCTTTAATTTCTTCAATACGTTTTTTAGAAAATTCATCTTTCTCTTTTTTTAAAGCCTGCATTTCAATTTCTAAACGCATTATATTACGTGTTAAAGTATCTAATTCGGTTGGAACAGAATCCATTTGGACTTTAATTGTTGAACAAGCTTCATCAACTAAGTCAATAGCTTTATCTGGTAAGAAACGATCAGTAATATAACGATCTGATAATGTAGCTGCTGCCACTAATGCTTTATCTTTTATACTTACACTATGAAATACTTCAAAACGAGATTTGAGTCCCCTTAAAATCGTTATTGTATCTAATACTGTAGGCTCTGATACTTTAACTTTTTGAAAACGACGTTCTAAGGCTCCATCCTTTTCAATATATTTACGATATTCATTTAAAGTAGTTGCTCCAATAACATGAATTTCCCCTCTAGCAAGTAAAGGTTTTAACATATTACCTGCATCCATAGCTCCTTCAGCACCTGCACCAACTATCATATGAATTTCATCAATAAACATAATAATATCGCCATCAGATTTTTGGATTTCTTTTAAAACAGCTTTTAAACGATCTTCAAATTCACCACGATATTTAGCACCTGCTATTAAAGCACCTAAATCTAATTCCCATATTGTTTTATTTTTTAAACTATTAGGTACATCTCCTTTAACAATACGTTGAGCAAGTCCTTCAACGATGGCTGTCTTACCTACACCTGGTTCGCCAATTAAAACAGGATTATTTTTCGTCTTACGAGATAAAATTCTAGTAATACTTCTTACTTCGTCATCACGTCCAATAACAGGGTCTATTTTCCCATCTTGAACAGCTTTAACAATATCTCGTCCATACTTCTCTAATACATTTTCCAAGTTTTCTTCATAAGGATTTGGCATAATAATCCCCCCTTTCATATGATTATTAAATCATACATCTATCATTATACTATTATTTTGGCACTTGTCAAGCATGAGTGCTAAATTAAAATATAAAAAGAATCATTTTTGAGAATGATTCTTTGTTTTTCCTATATATTCTACAGGTATATCTAATCTTTTACCTAACGCTACAGCTTCAGGATAAATAACATCACTTACATATACAACTCTCGTAGGATAAGAACTTCCTCCTAAAATTGTTTCATTATATTTGGTAGTATTATTTATTATTTGTCTAGGTGTAATTATCGGTGTTGCCATAGCATATGATACTAGATATTCGCCATTTTCTCGACCTATAGTATAAACACTAGGAGAATATGGTCCAACAATTAAAGCTGCATCATTAGGACTTGCACCTATATAATCACTAGTATCCATAGTATATTCTAATCCTAAAGAACTTTGACAGAAAGGAGTAACATCATCTATAGGTGTAACAATTGCTGAAATAGTTGTTTTATCATCACGATATTGATCATCTTTAAGCCAAGATATCAAGCGATACTCTTGATCATTTTCCCAACACCTAATAACTAGCTCACTTAAAATATCTTCTAATGCAAAAAACATATTTAATCTTAGTCTTTGTTCTTCAGGTGTTAATCTATGTCTTTCTTTTTCATAATCTTCAAAAGCATGTAGATAACTTTTTAATAAAGCAATCTCTTCTTTACTATATAAATTTCCATAATCAACTAACATACTTTTAATTCCTAGAATAAAACTATGTACTAAGTCATTGCCTCTGATTATTTCTGTAAAGCTTTTATTATTTTCAATAATTCGATACATATACTTATACCTTATATTTATCTATTTGTAATTCATTTCTTTTTTGAATACTTGAACTATTATATTTAATAGCGCATACAGGATAATCTATTTTTTCAGCAATCTCTTCTTGCATAGCTCTTTTTATAATTTCTAAAGCTTGAATTGCTTTACTATTATTAGCTTTCCAAACTTTATTTTTTTCTTTAGGAGCTTTAAATTCTTCATCAAAACGCATACCAATTACTAAAGCATTAACAGGCGCTACAAAAGGATACTCCTCTGGTCCATAAAAAGTATGTGACATCTTATCGTTAGAAGCAATTACTTTTTTAAATGTTTTAGCAATAAAATTCATTACTTCATTATCCATTTGTTGTGTTAACATTTTTTCTTTTAAAAAAGTTAATTCATCAGGCGTTAATCTATCTAAATACAAATTATTCCTAATATACAAGAATGTTAATTGTTGACTGGATAATAATTGATAAATATCCATATCATTTTCATCAACTTTTTTTATATTTATTGATAAACTTTTAAGAGTATCATCATATCTTTGTAAATCAGCTTTGAGGCATAAATATTTTACTAAAGCTCTATTATAATACTCATATAATTTTAAGTATTCTTCTTTTTGGGAACCTGATAAATTACTAAAATAAGTATCTTGGACATCTCTTGTTTCAAATTCTTTTTCTATTATATTCATATTGTAACTCCATTCTTTAGCTATTAGGCTCAAAAGACTTAAGTAATTCTTCAATAGTTGCTTTCAAGTCGCCATTATTACGTGATTTAATATATTCCTCTATAACAGAATAAATATTACCATTTATTTTAGAACCAACTTTAGTAAATTTCTTTAAAGATATTGGTCCTATTAATCCGAATTTATCTTTTAAGAAATCCTTAAAGTCACTAGGATCTTGTAGCCATGATGTATCCTTAATCTTATATGATGAACTTAGTAAAGGAGCCGTAGAAATTACATTCTTACCTCTTGTAGAAGCTCTATATCCTTGGAAGAAATCAAAGTTAGTTGCATCCATACTCTTATATATTTGTTTTTTTACATTATTAGATAATCCATCATTAAAGCTAATAACACCAGATGTAATTAATTGTCGTAATTTTGAATTATCCGTAATACCATTAAATAATCTTGTCATTTGTTTTGATGATAGGTATCCATCAGCAAGTTCTGCAATCTTTTCAACAGATAAATTGTTTACTAATTTAGAATAATCAGCATCTTGAGTAGATGACAATAATCTTCTTACTTGTGATATATCTGTTTGCTCTAAAAATCTTCTTAAAGAATCCCCTTTTAAAGTTTCAAGCTTTTCTGTAAGTTGTGGCATTTTCATAGTACCTATAATTCTTTTTAATGACTCATTACTTAATTTACTCATTTTTAAAGAATCAAAATTTTCTGCTAGTAACTTAAGCTGAGATGTACTTAAATTAGCTATTTGATTATCATTTAAGAATTTTCCAACTTGTGTAAAAGCATCATCACTTAAATTCGATATTTTCTTATATGTTAAACTACCTAATACTTTATAAGCTGTCTTTCCAGAAGATTTAGCTATATCCTTTAATTGGTCTTCTGTTGCGCTATTAACAACATTTTTAAAAGTTGTCGCATTAATAGAACGTGCTAAATAATTAAATTGGGCAGCTGTTAAGCCTTTGGCTGCTAAATCTAATTTCCCTAACATTTCTGCTTGTTCAACATAGGCAACGATACCTTTTGATTTTAAATGAGAAATACTCTTTAGTGTATCATCATTTAAGCCATTATTATCTACTTTCTTTAAAACACTACTTCCCCAAGCTGTAGCTCCTATACTAGGTAGTTCAGATACAGCTGATACTATTCCAGCAGATAAAGCCTTAGTACCAACCGTTTTCCAACCACCACGATAATTAAATAAAGCACGATATTTTTCCGTTGGTGATAAATCATCCCATGTTTTATCACTAATCTTATTTCCTTCCTTATCGTAATTAATAGTATATAAAAGTTGCTCCAAATTTTCAGGATCTGGAGTATAGAAAGTTGAAAAAGCAGGATCTATTAAAGCATTTCCAGCTCCAGTAAAAGCATCTATGATAACATGAGTTCCTGAATTAAAAATCTGTCTTGCAACTCCTGCTCCTTTAAGAACTTTCAATGTATTAACAGTATGTCCAAAAGCCATAGAAGTACCTTCCCATAAACCTTTGGCTGTTCCATACTGCAAACCATCTAAGATGCCAGCTCCATCATTCCATGCTTTTGAAGTGTTCTTTCCAATACCACCTGCTGTAGCAATAGTCCCCATAGCTAAAGTTGAAGTAGTTACAGTTGCCATGGCTCCAGTTACCTCGGTAGCTGCTGCTCCAACAGTAATGAGCGTACTAGATGATCCCCCAACTGTCATAACAGCTGTTCCTGTACCAAAAGTAGCTATTGATATAGCAACAATTCCTGCTATATATCCTGCTCCTTCAAGTACTTCGCACATCATTCCATCGGATTTAAATGGTTTAAATGCATAGTTATCTAAAGTTTTACCTATATCTGTATTATAAAAATCAGCAAAAATTTTATTAGTCCATTCATATGATACCACACTTTTAGTTTCATCCCATAATCCTTTTGTTGTTTTAAAGTCCCAATTTCCTGTTGTGATTCCTGTTAAAATATCACTCAAGCATGCACCAGGAGTACCAATAGCAGCACTAGCTATAATAATGAAATCACCTATAGATTCAATTAAACTTACAGCGCCTTTAACAAAACTTATAACAGCATTAGCAATAGAAGCACCTATTTTGGCCCAATTATCACCATTTGTAATCCAATCCCATGCAGCTTTAAATCCATCGCCAATTTTAGTAAAAATAGCTTTAGTATCTTCAAGTACTCCTTTTCCCCAATCAACAACACTATCAAAAGCACTAGATATTTTAGCACCTATACCTGATAAACCATCAGATATTTTTTTACCTATCTTAGATAATAATGACTCTGTACCACTTTTACTTTCTTTAGCTCCTGTATCCTTAGGTTTTGCTTCCGTTTTAACTGAGGAAGTTGTTTTAGAAGTTGAAATCGTACCTGTTCCCACATTAGAGCTATTAGATAATAAATCAGAAGTTAAACTTTTAATTTGATTTCTATGTTTAACTTCAATCATTTTAGCTGTTTCAATCTTATCAGCTACTTTTTTATTAAGTGTACCTACATCTTGTTCAACAGTTTGTAAACTATTGTTAATTACTTTTATATCATTAGAATGATAATAATCACTTGGTAATGCATTCTTTAATGAACTAGATATTTGATAGGCGCGTTGAAGATAAATTTTTGTATAATTAAAATTAGGAATAACATATGATTGTATTTTACTATCATCTAATTTTATTTCACTCATCTTTACACTCCTATTCTCTATCTTGCCTTATTCATAAATAAAAGTTAAAAGTATTTAACTCTTATTTATAAATGTCTTAGTTCCCTAAGACCATTTATATTTCTTATCCTATCTTACTTGATGCTGTTGACTCTACTTTCTCATATGCTGGCGCTACTGTATTTGATAAGTAATTCGCACAATCATTTACTGATTGTATGAAATCTGGAAATTTTGCTTTCATCTTATCAAAAGCTGCATATAATTCGCTTGCTGTTTCACTATCATAAGCTCCTTTTACTTTTCCTATGATTCCTGTTAACTCATCATTTAGTAAGTTATCTAATGTATTTGCTGATTTTGTTAAATCATTTGCTGCTGCTCTACATCCTTCTGAACTAAATGTCATTGCCATGTTTCTTTCCTCCTCTTATAGATTTTCTTCTAGATTTTGGTAATCTTTTCCGATTGCTACTAATAGTTCTCCAAAATCATTTATTAATTGTCCAAATTTTTGATAATCCTCTCTAAATGATTCGATATTATCTGTAAATCTTTGGGCTGCTGATCCTGTCCATGTTGTCTTTAAATCATCTACTATACTATAGATTTTATTTATCTCTGTATTATATGAGGCAGCATTTTGTACGATTTCATTTCCATATGTTATCGCATCTTCTGGACTCATTTGTATCTTTGCCATTATTTCACCTCCCAATTATTAAAAATATTCATGCTAAAAAGGATGTTTATCATCCTTTTTATTCTTCATCGAATTTATATTCAGCTACCACAACACCATTTTCATCAAACTTTAATTCATCTTTTTTATCTGTTTTATTTTCTTCAGTGTTTACTTGTGGAGCTACATATCCTGGAAGTCCTGGACCGATTGGAGGGATATCCTCTAATTTAACATCCTCTTTCTTTTCTTCTTTAGACTCTGTAGCTGGAGCTACGTATCCTGGAAGTCCTGGACCAATTGGAGGAATATCCTCTAATTTAGGTTCAGCCTTATCTTGTCCTTTAGCTTCTTCCATTTTTGATACTAATAATTTTAATTGTTCTTTGAATGTTTTTTCTTCATCATCTTCTAGCCCCATATGATATACTTTCTCAATTTGTTCATGATTAAATAATGCAGTTTGATCACTTGATAAAAATCCTTCTGGAAACATACATCCTGCATAATCATACATTTGTGTTTCATCTTCTGTTGGCATTGAACAAAAACCAGTAATCATTACTCTTTTTGTTCCCCCTTTTAACATTACTACTGTTCCTATTGGTAGATATTTTTCTTTTATTTCTTCCATATTTTTTCCTCCTTTTTATCTACTTCTTATCTTAAGCTGCTGGTTTCTCAATTTCTACAACAGCATCTTCAAATTCCCCTTCATAATCATAATCAACTACATCTTTAGTTAGTGATAAAGTTGGTATTAATGATGTAGTATATCTAGTTCCAGTGGATAAACTAATATAATCATTTCTCATATTGCCTAAAAATGAAGTAAATCCTGCCCATCCAACACGAGAGGCTATTTTACCAACATCCCACTCTCCTGTACTTACACCTGTTCTAACTTCATCAGCTATTAAAGAAGCACTATTAATGTAAAATGAACTTTTTGTAAAAGTATTCTTTAAAGCATTTGTTGCTAAAGGCTTAAACGCTTGTTTAAATTTAATAGTTTTTAAAAATGTTGCAAAACCTTTAGTAATATTTCCATTTCCTATTTTTTTAATTAAACTGCCAAAAGACAATAAATTAGAAAAAGTTGCTACTGTTCCATAATATTTTAAACCTCTTAAAGCTGCTGTTTTAGTACCATATACTAGTCCTGCTGCCGTATTAGTCTTATTAATACTTTTTACATAAGCTGTATCTCCTACATCATCAGATATGGAATATGTTCCATCTCCTGTTGATGTAATCTTAAAGACAAGATCCTGTTGTGTGCCATCAGGTAATACTATTGTCTGTAATATATTAGTTGAAGCTCCAACTTGTAAATCTTTTATTTCGCTATATTTCTCATAATTAATTGGTATATCAACATCAATACCATTATAATTGATGGAAACACTATTATTATTCCATTCTTGTGATACATCATGTCCTAAATAGGCAAATGCAGTTGTAAGTCCTAAGGCACCTGCGTTAACTGTTACTCCTCCTGCTGTTAAAGTTGTACCAAATGTGACTCCTGCTGCTCCTCCTGTTACCATTGATAAAAGGACTATTCCTGCTACTTCACTTGTACAAGTAAGTATTTCACAGCCTATGCCATCTGATTTAAAAGGTTCAAAGGCATATTCATCTAATGCCTTTCCTAAATCTGTTTCATAGAAAGCTTTAAAGGCATCATCAACCCACTCTTTTGATACAAATGCTCTAGTTTTTTCCCACTCTTGCTTAGTATATTGCCATGACCAATCACCAGTGAATAGGCCATGTCCAATATCAGCTAAGCCTGTTCCAACCGTATTCAAAGTTGAATTTAATATTTCTACTGTATCAACTATTGACTCTGTTAAACGAGCTACACCTTTTGCTAAACTTATTTGAGCATTGACAATTGTAGCAGCCACTCTCTCTCCAAAATTAATAGCTTCGCCAACTAATTCTTTTGTTTCATTCCATAATGTACTGCCAACCTCTGATATAAATGCTCCTGTGCCTTCCAACACATCTTTACCAAAAGCTATTGCTTCATCTAATTTACGTTCAAACCAACTTTTAGATTCATCAACTGTATTAGCTCTTTCTACATTTCCTGATTTTATATCATTAACAAATGTTTTAGCGCCATTTACAACAGCTGCCCCAACATTTTTAATTCCATCTACAGCTTCACTACCTAATGATAATAAACTACTAAAGAATCCATTTGATGCTTCTTTAGCACCTGTTGACTCATCAGAGGTTAGTGAAGATGTAACTTTACTAGATATACTTTCTATACCACTAGTAGCTGCTGCTCCTGCTGTCATAATAGTCTTACCAATAGATGCTACTAAGGCTTTTAAACCTCCAATAGCACTATCGCCTTTAGCCTCTATTGCTTCAGCTTTATCCATTTTACTAGAGATATTACTTTTAGTTTCACTTAAACCACTTGATATTGTTTTTAAATCGGAATTAGATTCTCTTACTTCTTGTAAATGATAAAAATCATTAGGGAGAGAACTAGCTAAATTTTCTCCAGAATTGTAAGCATATTGTATATAATCATCTGTCTTATCAATATTTGGAAACACATAAGACGTTACTTTACTGGAATCTAACGTTATCATTTATGTCACTTCCTAATATTACTCCGTAGCTTGACTTAGCCTCCTTTGCAAACTGCTTATTTCTCTATCAATTTGGCTAATTCTATTATCAAGATTTTTAATTTGAGAATTAATACTTGGTATAATTGTACAGTTTGTTTTATTCAAAATAGTCTTAATATCACTTTTTGTTTCACTAAACTTCTTACTTTCTGGTATTACATTACTTATCGTAAAATATTGCTGCAAATTATCAGTTGACAAATCTAAATACTTATTAGCATTATTCAAATTTTCTACAAGTTTATTAGCATAATTCAAAGAAGTTTTATAACTATTTCTTTTACTTACACAATTTTGTCTTTCTCTATTTAATGCGTTAATTTGACTTTGAATCTGTGCCCTTGTCATTAATTCACCTCAATCTATAAATAAAAGTTAAAAGTATTTAACTCTTATTTATAAATGTCTTAGTTTTCTAAGACCATTTATATTTTTTATCCTATCTTACTTGATGCTGTTGACTCTACTTTCTCATATGCTGGCGCTACTGTATTTGATAAGTAATTCGCACAATCATTTACTGATTGTATGAAATCTGGAAATTTTGCTTTCATCTTATCAAAAGCTGCATATAATTCGCTTGCTGTTTCACTATCATAAGCTCCTTTTACTTTTCCTATGATTCCTGTTAACTCATCATTTAGTAAGTTATCTAATGTATTTGCTGATTTTGTTAAATCATTTGCTGCTGCTCTACATCCTTCTGAACTAAATGTCATTGCCATGTTTCTTTCCTCCTCTTATAGATTTTCTTCTAGATTTTGGTAATCTTTTCCGATTGCTACTAATAGTTCTCCAAAATCATTTATTAATTGCCCAAATTTTTGATAATCCTCTCTAAATGATTCGATATTATCTGTAAATCTTTGTGCTGCTGATCCTGTCCATGTTGTCTTTAAATCATCTACTATACTATAGATTTTATTTATCTCTGTATTATATGAAGCAGCATTTTGTACGATTTCATTTCCATATGTTATCGCATCTTCTGGACTCATTTGTATCTTTGCCATCATTTCACCTCCCAATTATTCAATAGCATAAGATATTTCCCCCTATTATCCTATAATAGAATTATAACATATTTACTTTTTTGTGTAAACTAAAAGAGTAGCTATAAGCTACTCTAAACTAAAATTACTTTGTCACCATTTTTTAAGTTACTTTCTTTAATTGTCTTGCTTTTACTTAGGATTTCTCCATTACTATTAATCATAATATAATTATCTTTAATTGGAAAATGACCATTCGTTAACTCATTGATAGCTTTTACTATTAAATCAATCGATAACTTAATATTTTTAGATACAGGAATATATATATCATATTCCTCATCTATCATAGGAACACCTACTGTTATTAATATTTTATTCGTCATCTTCTATCTCCTCATCTGTCGAATTACTTAATACTTTAATTAATAATGGATTACCCTTTTTAATACTATAGCCAAAGTGATTGCCAATTTCTTCCTTAATATATTTAGGATTCTTTGATAACTTAATTGTATATTGATCAGCAATTCCATCACCAATCCATACACCATGATTATTAGATACAACTGTCTTATACCAGTTTTCATATTCAAATTGACGTACATTATCAATAGTATCTATAATGACAATACTAACTTTTCTTAGATCTTTAGTCATTTCCATAAATGTTCCTAATTTATCTTTCCATTCATCAGATAATTTATTTTTGAATTGTACTAATCCAACAATAACAATTAATAGATCTTGACATTTATCTAAAGAACTAACATTATAATTACTTGCTACGTAAGCTTTATTAATTTTTTCTAAGTAATCATATAAACGTTTGAATAAAGCATCGAAGTCTTCTTTATAATATTTACATTTAAATTCTTCATTTTCAAACATTTTTTCAGCATCAATTAAATTGATAGAAATACCTTTGTTATATGTACATACCTTCATAAATTCTGGAACAAATTCTTCAAAAGCAACTGTATCAGAAGAAGATATAATCGTTATAGGCTTAGTACGTAAATCAAAAGTAGATACTTCAAGACTATTCTTTTCAATTCCCACTGGGATAGCATCAAGTCCTTTAATTTTATTCTTAACAGTTTCAAAATTAACAATATTAGGTAATACAGGGACTTTCTTAGCTCTTGTCTTATAATAATTATTTAAATTAACAGCTAATTGTTTTATAAATTCACTATTATTACCATTGTTCTTATATTGCGCAGATTGAAATTCATAAATTTTCTTAAATTTAATTAATCCTCTACCTTTAATTTTTGATGGGAATTGTCCATAGGTATTACCTACTATATCAGAGTAATCTGCTTCATTATTTAATTGTAAAACAAGATTTTGTTTAAAGTTCTGTTTTAATTTATATCTAATAAAGTTTACACCATTTGTAGTTAAAATAAAGATAATACCATATTTTAGGCATTCACGTGTTAATTGATTAAAATCATTTTGTAAGTCAGGATACGTTTCATCAAATGCTTCAAATAGATTAATTATAACAATAATTGTTGGTACTGTTTTACCACTATTCTTTACATAAGAATCATAAGTACCTCCAAAATTAGAGAATAATTTTTTACGATTATCTACTTCGTTTTTTAGCTCTTTAAATAAATTATTTACTTTTTCTGTTTCACTTGCTAAAAGAACATCTCCTACATGCGGTATATTTTCAAAAGCTTTAAGTGTTTCTGATCCAAAGTCTAAAATATATAGATTAACTTCATTAGGAGTATGATTAATAATAGTCGAATATATAATCGTACTTAATAAGTCTTCTTTACCCATTCCTGCTGCACCATAAATAATGGTATTTCCTTCTTTAGATAATGGTAATGTTAATAAATGTTGTGATTGTGTTGAAGGATCATCATACTCACCAATTACAGGATTAATATTATATGATTCTCTTTGATAATCATATTTTTTCTCTAATTCATCAACATAAATAACATCAGGAATTTTATCTAACCATAATTGTCTAGCATGCATATTTTGACTATTACCTAAATCATATAAATACTTTACTAAACATGATAATTCATCTTTTGTTTCCTTTGATTGAATTGTCTTTTCTTCTTTATCAATATTTTTAATAACATAACCAACATTATTAACAAATGATATATTAGTATCAACTTTTCTTTTTATTTTATCGGTATTTTGATATGGATTTCCTGCATAAGCAGATTGTCCTAAAGCAAAGAATTCATTATAACCTACTTGTAAATAGAAACGTCCAACATTATGTAAAGATGCAGCATCTGGACATTTAATCATATCAACACTATCCGATTTATCTTGAACTTTTAAACATACCCTAAATTTAGTATTAGACCAAATTTGATCATCTACAACACCATTAGGTTTTTGTGTCGCTAAAACAAGGTGTACTCCTAAAGATCTACCTATACGTGCTGTACTAATTAATTGTTCCATAAATTCAGGTTGTTGCGTTTTAAGTTCAGCAAACTCGTCACTTATAATAAATAAATGTGGAACAGGCTCAGTAACCTTACCTTCTCTTCTTAACTTTTGATATTTATATATATCAATAGTACTTTCATTAAGTTTTTGACGAGCATCATTAAAGATACTTTGTCTTCTTTTTAATTCTGATTCAATTGACTCTAATGATCTTTTCATATCATTAACATCTAAGTTAGTAATAGTACCTGCTAAATGAGGTAGTCTAATGCCTGTTTCTTTATTTTCAAAAGCACCTGCTAGGCCTCCTCCTTTATAGTCTATTAATACAAATGATACTTCATCTGGATTATAATTAATAGCCATAGATAAGATATAAGTAATAATAAATTCTGATTTACCACTACCTGTCATACCTGCTACCAACCCATGAGGTCCATGAAATTTTTCATGTAAATCTAATTTAAATAATTCTCCATTTGTATCTACACCTACAGGAGCAGATAAACTAGTAATTGGATTATTCTTTTGCCATCTATTTAATGGATTTAATTGTTCAATTTTACCAACATTATACATTTCTAAGAATCCAATCTTATCTGGTAAAGCATATCGATCTTTTTCCATTTCAATAGGTATATTAGCAATTAAGCGATTAATACTTTCAATATCTAAATTACCTATAAAATCAGCCTTAAATGATTGTTGTTTTTCTTTAGTTAATTCGTTTTCAAAGATACCAGATTCATTAGCATCCAAACTAATGAAAGTTGAACATTCATTAGGTAATCCTAACAAACGATCTTGAACTATTAACATTGTAAATCCAATATTAACTTTTTGGCTTAATACATCTTTTATTATTTCAATGTTTCTTAAACTTTGATAATCATCCGTAATAATTAAGAAGTATGGTGTAAAGTTAGTATAATCTATATTTCTTACTTTATTTGTATCCCCATCTTCATATTTTCTATTAGCAAAATAATTATCTAAGTAAATAGATATTTGATTAGCTTCATCTAAGTTGGTAGAGAAAAATCTAATTGTCTTATCATCATCCCAACAATAAGGAGATGTCTTTAAAAAATGCCACTTATGTTCTTTCTCTTTTGATGTCATAACAACTATTTTTAAGTCTTCATAACTATGAAAAGTCATTATTTGAAGTAATAATCCTTCCATAAATGGGCGAGTAAGATTTTCTCCTCCAATAATAGCTGAAATATATTTTTTAGTAAAATTAGCTGTGACAGGTACATCATTCATCATCTTAGAATCATGACCTAATTTATCTAATATTTCTCTTAAATTATTTTCGGTCAAAGAAAAATGTTCTTCAGGATATTTTACTTTTAAATAAGAATCAACATCTCCTACACCTAATCTTAATTGTAAGAAATCATCATGTTCAATTTTTCTTTCCCAAAGATTTCTTTTTCTTTTAATAATTATTTGAGCACATTCCTCCAAAGGAATATTATTTTCTATTAAAGATTGTCTCTTACGAGATACAACATTTTTAATATAAGCTCTTCTTTCCTCTATATAGGCATTATACTTAGATATACGTAATTCTTCTTTTTCTTTCTTTTGCTTTTTCGTATATTTTTTTTGTAACATAGGCCAAAGAAGCATACTACATATCATAGCTCCTGAACAAACTAATGATGGTAATGCTGCTTGTAATGTTTGTTTGCCTTCCGCTAAATTATTAAGCGCTACTAAACCTGAAACTAAAGATGTAATTCCCATTGTTATCATTGGTCCTAAAGTATAAGCTAAAGGCATTTCTTCACTTTTTTCAGCTTCAGGAGGAGGATCTATTGATATCTCTTCTTCATCAACACTAACTCTAAAACGTGGCATTCTAAAGAAATAATCATTATTATTATAAACTTTTACCTCTGTATCCTCTTCAGGAATATCTATTATTTCTTCACTAGTCTTTAAATCCGTCTTTTCCCCTAAATAGCTAGAAGAAATAGATACTTTATTATTAGGATTATTTATAAGTAAATATATACCACATACAATAATTTTTAATCCTACAATAAAGACAATATCTCCAACTTTTAAATGAGCCTCATTAACAAGTACTCCATTAACATATAAAACAGTATAATTATTTAAGTTTTTAATATACCAACTACCATTTTTAAATTCTAAAGCACATTGCTTTTCGCCCATAAATTGGCAAGAATAATTAATACCATTATCTATACCATTACCAATATAAATGGGCATATTTTTAGTAGGTTGATATTCTTTAACATTCTCTTCATATACAGGGCAAGCATATAACATAAAATTAGTTTTTTCGCCTCTAACCTGTAATTCATAAAAAGAGTATAATTCAACAACAGCTTCTTCTACAACAGCACCATTAATAAATATTTTAGTATCAAAATTACTTTTTAAAACCCATTTCCCATTACTTGCTTCGACATTAATAAGATTACGCTTATAGTTATTATTATCTTTATCCTCAATCCAAAAACTCCCACTTACCATAATTGGGAGATCAGTATTATATATTTTGCCATCCTTAAATAAAGATAATCTCATATAGCACCTCTTATTATTCTCTATATATATTTATACCATATTTTTACATAAAAATAAATAAAAAAAGAAATGGTTAACCATTTCTATTTTAAAGCATCAACAAGTTCTGCTTTTTTCATTGTAGTGTATCCTTCAATACCTTTATCTTTAGCCATAGCTTTTAATTCAGCTACAGTTAATTTAGATAAATCAGCACTTTCTTCTTTTTTAGCAGCTTTCTTTTCCTCAGTTTTAACTGTTTCTACTTTAGCTACTTTACCATTTAATGCATCTTTAGCTACTTTAACTAGTTCTGTAAATGCTTTTGGTTCATTAATAGCAATTTCACTTAACATTTTTCTATTAATAGTAATATTTGCTTTATTTAAACCATCAATGAACTTAGAATAACTAATTTCATTCATACGACAAGCAGCATTAATACGAGTTATCCATAATTTTCTCATATTTCTCTTTGTTTGTCTTCTATCTCTATATGCATATTTTAATGAGTGCATAACTTGTTCTTTAGCTGATTTGTATAATTTATGCTTACTTCCAAAATATCCTTTAGCGCGTTTTAAAACCTTTTTTCTACGTGCAGCATGGATATTACTTCCTTTAACTCTTGCCATTTAAATTCCTCCTTCTTGTTAAATAATTACTTTTTTTAATCTGTTTCCATCAGCTTTTGATAAAGCAGATGCTTGTCTACCACTTCTATTTGAAGCAGTATTTTTCTTTCCAGTATTATGTCTTGTTCCTGGATGTCCAATTTTAATTGAACCACCATCTCTAACATTTAAAACTTTTTGTGTTCCCTTATGAGATTTTAATTTAATTTTTTTTGCTTTTGGCATAATTTCCCTCCTATTTGTCTTTTTTTGGTATAAGTATCATTGTCATATTACGTCCTTCAAGCATAGGCTTTTGATCTATTGTTGCATAATTTTCTAATGCTTCAGCAAAACGCATTAATACATTTTTACCTAAATCAGTATGAGCCATTTCCCTACCACGGAATCTTATGGTACCTTTAATACGATGTCCTTTTTCAAGATATTTAGATGCTTGCTTTACTCTCGTTTCAAAATCATGAACATCAATAGACACACTTAGACGATATTCTTTCATCTCTAAGTTTGCTTCTCTTTGTTTCTTTAAATTTTCTTTTTGTTTTTTCTTGTTTTCATATTTATATTTATTATAATCCATTATTTTACATACTGGAGGATTTCCAGCTTGATTAATTAAAACAAGATCAAAACCTGCATAGGTAGCTAGAGTAAGAGCATCCTTTGTTGATTTAATACCTAATTGTTCTCCTTTAGGTCCAATAACCATAACTTCTTTAGCTCGTATTTGTTCATTTATGAACAAACCTTTATCTTTGTTTGCGATAACAAACACCTCCCAATCATATCTTATACCATGAAAAAAGTGCATACAAGAGTATCCACTTTAAAACCTTAAATATTTCTATTATGGCTTTCTACCTATTACTTATTGTAATCAGGTGGATGTGGACACATCGCTTTCCTTTTTTTCACTACGTCATTAATTATAACATATTTTTATTATATGTCAACACTTTTTTAAGAAAAAAGAAGTCTTTTAAACCTCTTTTCCACATTCATTACAATATTTTCCTGTTACGACAGCTCCACAATTTGGACAATATCTAGAAGCAACTACATTTTGATAAGTTGTTTGCCCATATTGACCATTATATGGCACTTGTCCATACTGAACATTACCTGGTTGTTGATAATTATTATTTGGTTGTGGATATACTCCATTATAAGCATTGCCTTGATAATTATAATAAGATGTCATCATTTGCTTTCTTTGACGTTCAGTAATATATGTAGGATCTAAATTATAATAATTATTAGATAATTGTTTTACCTTTTTAGCAGCATATGCAAAGAACGCAATAACAAATGCTAAGAAGAACAACATAAATATATCATATATCTCTGAAGCATAAATTAAATAATCATATAAGCCATGGGCAATTGTTGGTACAATTAAACTTAATGCAATATTCTTTTTAGATAATGATGGATTTTTATTAATTAAAGCTAATTTAGCCATAGATAAGTAATAACCCATCATAATACCATCACATAAATGTCCTGGTATAGCTAAGAAAGCACGTACGATAGCTGTTTGGATACCAAATTCGAAAACATATAATATATTCTCAAAGCAAGCGAATCCTAAAGCTACAAACGCTGCATAAACAATACCATCATATAAATGATTAAATTCACGATCATTATATTCTAATTTATAAACAAATATCCATTTAGAAAATTCCTCTACTAAAGCAATTCCAACAAAAACGTATGGAATTAATTCAATAATATTCAAAGATGTTGTATCATAACCAAAGAAAGGTATTACAGCTGTCATAATTCCCGTAATAATTAATGTTAAGAAAGTTGAACCTACTCCACAAAAGAATAATTTTACTAATGAAGCTGTTGGTTCTTTATCAAAATCTCTTTTATAAATTAGATAGCCAAAAAAGATAACTGGCGCTACTGATAAAATAAGTAATAAAATTGCCATATTTCTACCTCTATTCCACAACGTAATTGTAGCAAAAAAAAATAGAAAATACAATAAATATACTTTCTATTTTACTATACTTTACATATTAGAAATGTATTTAGCTGTTCTAACCATTTGGCTAGTATAAGAATTTTCATTATCATACCAAGCTACTACTTGAACTAAGCTCTTACCATCACCTAAATTGATAACCTTAGTTTGCGTAGCATCAAAGACAGATCCATGAGTATCCCCAATGATATCTCCTGATACAATAGGTTCTTCTGTATATCCATAAGAAGCACTTTGACATGATTTCATCATAGCATTAATTTCGTCTTTAGTTACTTCTTTTTCAATAACAGCATCTAAGATTGTAAGTGATCCATCTGGTACTGGTACACGTTGTGCTCCTCCAATTAGTTTGCCATCTAATTCTTTAATTACTAATCCAATAGCTTTAGCAGCACCTGTAGAGTTTGGAACAATATTGATAGCACCTGCTCTAGCTCTTCTTAAATCACCTTTACGATGTGGTCCATCAAGTATCATTTGATCTCCTGTATAAGCATGTACAGTTGTCATAATCCCTGATACAATTTTTGCATAATTATTTAAAGCATATGCCATAGGAGCTAAACAATTAGTAGTACAACTAGCTGCAGAAATAATAGTATCTTCTCTAGTTAAAGTATTTTCATTTACACCATAAACAATTGTAGGTAAATCATTACCTGCAGGTGCAGAAATAATTACTTTTTTAGCTCCTGCTTGAATATGAGCCATTGATTTTTCTTTAGAACAGAAGAATCCTGTACATTCTAATACAACATCAACATCTAATTCCCTCCAAGGTAATTCACTTGGATTAGGATTAGCATATACAGGAATACGTTTTCCTGCAACAATAATAGCACCTTCATCATGTGATATAGTATCAGCTAATTCATATTTCTTTTGACATGAATCATATTTTAATAGATGCGCTAACATCTCAGGACTAGTTAAGTCATTGATAGCTACTATTTCATATCCTTCTACATTAAACATTTGTCTAAAAGCAAGTCTTCCTATTCTTCCAAAACCATTAATTGCAACTCTTGTCATTTTCATTCCTTCTTTCTAATCTTTAAAACAACTTCCCCCAATAAATTCTCTTAATACAGAGTCAATTGGAACATTATCACCTGGTATGGCAACAAAGTTCCTTAAGAAATTAATTAAACGTAAAGCCTCTGGATAAACTTCATCATTTTCATCAACACAGAATAGTAAAGGCTCAACATAAGTCTTTAATACTCCTATTTCATATATTAATGAAGAATTAATTACCAAATCAGCTTTATCTTGATATGGATAAATATTACGTTCTTCACCTTTTCGAATAGATGACCACATATTTAAAGTATCTAAAGCACCATGTCCTCTTGTAAGACTATCACGAACAATACGTCTTAACTTACGAACATCAGTAGTATGAATATGATTGTGATTATCAATATTTAAAGGTATTAAAGGACTAATATATAAACGATATTTATATTTTAAATCTATAGAATGCGTTAATTCATCATTTAAAGCATGAATTCCTTCTACAACCATGATATCATCATCATTTAATTTTAAGGTATTACCATGATATTCTCTTTTTCCTGTAACAAAGTTATAAGTAGGCATTTCTACTTCTTCACCATTCATTAAAGATACTAGGTCTTCATTAAATTTCTCAACATCAACAGCATATAATGATTCAAAATCATATTCTCCATTTTCATCTTTAGGTGTATCTACTTTGTTTACAAAATAATTATCAACAGAGATTTGGACAACACCTTTACCATGACTTTTTAAATAAGCCATTAATTTTTTTGATGTTGTTGTCTTACCACTACTCGAAGGACCTGCAAGTAAAACAAGTTTTACACCCTTTTTTGCAAGAATATGATTAACAGCATCATGTAATTGTGTATCATAATAAGCTTCCGTATTAACAATTAATTCTGGCACTTTAGCTTGTGATACTAACAAGTTTAAATCTGATACGTGTTTAATACCCCATGATTTAATTACTTTTTCAATATTTATAAATGCTTCTGATATCTTTTCATGTTCAACATAATCAGTTGTTTTACTTGGATCAGCTAAACTTGGTATAGATAAAACAAAACCCGTTTTTTCCATTCCACCAATAAATGTTAATTTAAAATTATCAATTTGTCCTGTACTATAAGCTAGCTTGCTATAGTAATAATCATATTCATCTTCTAAGCGATATAAACTTACAAAGGAATTAGATACGTATTTTAAAGAATTAACACGATCTCTTTTATTACGACTCTTAAAGTATTTAACAGCATCTGTTCTAGAAACACTAATCTTTTCAAATAATTTATTTTCAGAAATTATTTTACGCATTTCTTTTTCTATCTTTTTAACAGTATCAGCATTTACTTCAGCACCCTCAATATGACAATAAACACCATTATCTAAGGAGTGATGTATAACTACTTTAACATTATTACCTAATAGATGTTTAGCTGCTACAACAAGAATGAAGTTAGCACTTGCAGCATACACACATCTTCCTAAAGTAGTACTACGATCATAAAATTCAACATTACATTTACGTGTAATAGTACTACCTAGTTCCGCTAAGTCATTATCTACTTTAGCTATAATAATATCATAATCAAGACGATCTTGATAAAAAGTGCTAAGTTCTTTTAATGTTGTTCCTATAGGTACTTCTCTTTCTTCTCCTCTATAAGTTATGGTAACCATTTTATCCATAAAAACTCCCTCTATTCTCATAATAATTTTATCAAATATTAAATAATTTGTCATTATATTTCGTGAATATTTAACAAATCATTGACTATTATAATTATAGGAGATGATAGCTTGATTATTCCAAATATTATTGAAAAAAAACATAATAGCGAACGTGTCTATGATTTATACTCAAGATTACTACAAGATCGTATTATAATATTAGGTGATGAAATAACAGATGCTACTTCTAATATTATTATTAGTGAATTATTATATTTAGACTCTCTTAATCATAATGACATTAGTATATATATCAATTCCCCTGGAGGAAGTGTATCTGCAGGTATGGCCATATATGATACAATTAACTTCATTCAAAGTGATGTATCAACAATATGTATTGGTCTTGCTGCTAGTATGAGTGCTTTTCTTTTATCAAGTGGAACTAAGGGTAAAAGATATGCTTTACCTAATAGTGAAATAATGATTCATCAGCCATTAGGAGGAGTGCAAGGTCAAGCTACCGATATTAAAATAGCTGCTGAACATATTCTTAACTTAAAAGAAAAATTAAATACTTTACTTGCTATCAATACAGGTAACGATATATCTATTATTGAAAAAGATACTGATCGTGATAATTTTATGACAGCCTCTCAAGCTTTAGAATATGGCTTAATTGATAAAATACTAACAAAAAAGAATACTAACTAATTAGTATTCTTCAGACTGTTGACAAAGTAAAATTTGTTAATAGTCTTTTTATTTTTCGAAAAATGTATTATAATTAAATTGCGA